>JBDNDG010000099.1:0-12542 GCA_046719255.1 Chloroflexaceae bacterium | reverse complement strand
GCAAAGGATGTGCAGATCCCATCCAGGAGAATGTGATGGCAACGGGCCCCCGCGAGAAAGAGAAACTCAACGGCCTCTGGATCTCCGATATGTCCATCCGCCAGCCCGTGTTTATCACCATGGTAATGCTGGCGGTGATCACCTTCGGCCTCCTGGCTTTCCGCACCACCCCCGTCAACCTGCTGCCGGATATCGACGTGCCGGTGATGGCGGTCTCGATCACCTACCCTGGCGCCGGACCGGAGAGTGTGGCCGATCAGGTCGTGAAGCCGATCGAAGAGGCGGTCAATACGCTGGCGGGCCTGGAGGATATTACCTCGCAGGCCAGTGAGGGCTTCGCCCTCATTCTTTTGCAGTTCAAGGCCGGCACCGATATTCGCGAGGTCGAACAGCAGGTGCGCGAGAAGGTCAACGCGGTGCTGCCGACCTTGCCGCGCGATGTGCGCCAGCCGATCTACGAACGCTTCGACCCCAACCAGGAACCGATCATGTCGATTGCGGTGGCCGGCACCGCCGGGCAGTCGCCGCTGGAGTTGCGCCGCATCCTCGATGACGAGATTGTGCCCCTGCTGCAGCGCGCCCAGGGCGTCGGCTCGATCAGTGTGAGTGGCGGCGAAACGCGCCAGATCAATGTGCTGATGGATCTGGAAAAGCTCCAGGCCTATGGCATTCTGCCCTCGCAGATCAGCAACGCCCTGCGCCAGGCCAATGCTAACCTGGGCCTCGGCTCGATAACCCAGGGCGATCAGGAGATCAGTCTGCGCGCCCCTTCGCTGCTCCAGACGCCCGAAGATATTGCCCGTATTCAGATCACCGGCACTCCCTATCGCGTGGGTGATGTGGCCCGCGTTGAAGACGGCGTAGCCGATGTCACCCGCATCTCGCGCCTCGATGGCAGCGACGCGATTATCCTCCAGGTCCGCAAGCAGACCGGCACCAATACCGTGGCCGTGGCCGACAATGTGCAACAGGCCCTCGCCGAGGTGTTTGCCAGTCGCCCCGATCTGACCTACACCATTCCCCGCGACGACTCTGAGGCTGTGCGCTCGTCAGTCGCCAGTTCGCTCGAAGAACTGATCTTCGCCTCGATCGCGGCCTTCGTAGTGGTCTGGCTCTTTTTCCGTAACCTCCGCAGCACGATCATTACGATGTCAGGTCTGCCCATTATTCTGATCGGCACGTTTATCTTTATGCCGCTCTTCGGGCTGACCATCAACCTGATCACCCTGCTGGCTCTGTCGCTCTGCGTCGGGCTGGTCATTGATGACGCGATTGTGGTGCGCGAGAACATTTTCCGCCATATGGAGCGGGGTGAATCGGCGCGCGTGGCCTCGTCCAGAGGCACCTGGGAGGTGGGCCTCTCGGTGGTGGCGATGACGCTTACCATCGTCGCGGTGTTCGTGCCCGTGACCTTTGCCGAGGGTACCGCTGGCATCGTCTTCAAGTCCTTCGGTCTGGTGGTCTCGATTGCCATTCTGCTCTCGCTGGCCGAGGCGTTTACCCTGGCCCCGATGATGTCGGCCAATGTCTTCCCCGGGGTCAAGGTCAAGCCGCACCAGGAGAAAGGGCCGCACCACGATACCGTCCCTGGCCTCAAGCTCGACCATCTGGAGGGCGAGCATATCGAACGCGACGCCGGACTCATCCACGAGGCCCAGGAAGATCCCGGGCGCATGGGCCTGGCTTATGGCTCGCTCCTTGCCTGGACCCTGCGCTCGACCCGCAACCGGCTGATCGTGGTTGGTATTGCCGTCGGCGTGCTGGTACTCAGTATGATCGTCGCCAGCGGTCTCAAGTTCAGCTTCTTCCCTGATCAGGATCCGCATCAGTTCCTGATGGGCTTCGAGGCTCCTGCCGGTACCGCGCTCGAGCAGACCAACCGCCTGGCCCAGCAGGCCGAGCAGGTGCTGCTGGCCGATCCGGCGGTGGAGACGGTGATCGCCAACGTGGGCTTCGCAGGTAACCCCGAGCGCGCCGAGTTTTTTGTCAAGCTCAAGGGCCGCACACCCACCATCCCCGTTCAGGAGCGCTTACGCAGCCAGCTGGCGTTCCTCCCACGCCTCTCCTTCGCCCAGCCGAGCTTCCAGCCCACCAGTACCGGGGTGGCCGGGCGCGAATTGCAGGTCAGCCTGCAAACCACGCGGCCAATCGCCGAGCTTGAGCCGGTGGTGCAGGCGGTCATCGCCGAACTCCAGCGCACGCCCGGGCTGGTGGACATCGACTCGAACTTCCAGCTCGGCAAGCCCGAGTTGCGCTTTCGGGCCGACCCCGGGCGCATCGGCGAACTCGGCGTGACGAACGATGACATCGCAACCTCGGTGCGTGCGCTTATCAAGGGTGACCAGGCCACGGTGTTGCGCCAGAATGGCACCGACACCGATGTGGTGGTGCGCCTTGAGCCGGAGGATCGCGCCGGGGTTGAGTCGCTGGGGGCGATCAGCATTCCTACCCGCACCGGCAATGTGCCCCTCAGCGCCCTGGGGACGGTCGAACTGGCCTCCAGCCCGGTCACCATCCGCCGCTTTGACCGCCTCAATCAGGTGCTCATCGGCGCGAACCTCGAAGGTCGCAACCTGGGCGAAGTACAGGCCGAAATCGCCCCGCGCATCGCTGCCCTGGGGATTCCCGGTGATGTGGTGGTCAGCTACGTCGGTACCTTGCAGCAGACCAGCGAGGGCTTCGAGTCGCTGCTGCTGGCAATGGGGCTCTCGGTCCTCTTCGTCTACATGGTGCTGGCCTCGCAGTTCGGATCCTTCTCCCAACCCCTCGTGATTATGATGGCCATGCCCTTCAGCTTCATCGGCGCCTTTCTGGTGCTGCGCATCATCGGCATTGACCTCGACATCACGGGAATGATCGGCCTGATCATGCTCCTCGGTCTGGTGGTGAAGAACTCGATCCTGCTGGTTGACTTCACCAACCGGCTGCGCGAGCTTGGGCTGAGCAAGCACGAGGCCCTGCGTCTGGCTGGCGCTATTCGTCTGCGCCCGATCTTGATGACGGCGCTCTCGCTGATCGCCGGGGCGTTGCCCACGGCACTGGGTATTCACGTAGTTGCCACCGGCGAAGGCAGCGAGTTCCGCAAGGGCCTCGCCTGGGTGATCATCGGCGGTATGACTACCTCGACCCTGCTGACCCTGCTGGTTGTGCCGACGGTCTACAGCCTGATGGACTCGGTGGTCACGCGCTTCTCGGCCTGGGTGCGGCGGCGCATCCCGGCCGCCGCGCCGCCAGCAGCGCCCACCGCGCCTATCGTGTCCGGCGATCCACCCATTCCATCGTTGCCCGGCCCTGCCGCTCCTACGTCCGAGCCATCAGCCGATTAAGCGGCGTTTCAGGAGCGTGTTGGGGCGAAAGCCCCTGCCGGGGGCGAGTTTGGGAGGGCGCAGCCCTCCTGGAGAAAGAGAATCTCTTTTCATCCCTGGAAGGGTCATTGCATCGGATAGTTCTATGGAGTTCCATTCCGTGTACAAAAAGTTTCTCGCGATGACGCTCCTCACTGCGGCCCTGGGCGCCTGCGCCGCCCCGACGACCGCGCCGCAGCCGACGGTCGAAACCCGTCCAACAATGGTTCTGCCCACCACGGCGCCAATCGGCACGGGCAGCGCGCCTGCTCCTGCCGGACAGGTGGCGCCGACGCCAGCGCCAATCCTGAACCGCGGCGTCACCGCTTCGGGCGAGATCGCCGCCCGCAGCTCCGCCGAACTCAGCTTCCGCGTACCGGGCACCGTGGCCGAGGTGCTGGTCGAAGAGGGCGCGCGGGTCCAGGCCGGCCAGGAACTGGCCCGTCTGGACCGGGCCGAGCTGGAGTTACAGGTACGCCAGGCCGAGGCCGCCCTGGCCCAGGCCCGCGCCAACTACGACCGGCTGGTCGAGGGTGCTACGGCCGAGGAAGTGGCCGCGGCCCGCGCCCAGGTGGCCCAGGCCGAGGCAGGGCTACGGCAGGCGCGGGGCAGCGTCACCGATGCCGACATCGCCGCCGCCGAACAGGCCCTCCAGTCGGCGCTGGCGCGCCAGGCGGAGATCGAAGCCGGCCCCAGGGCCACCGATCTCCAGCAGGCCGAGGCGGCCGTGCAACAGGCCGCCGCGAACCTCGAACTCCAGCGCGCCAATCTCTCGGCCTCCAAGACCAGCGCCCGGTTGCGGATGGAGCAGGCCGCCAATCAGCTTCGCGATGCCCAGGATGCCTACAGTACGATCTACTGGCGCAACCGCGAACTGGAGAAGCTGCCTGTTGAGTTGCCCCGCGAGGCCCGTGACCGTGAGGCGTCGGCCCTTCGCGCCGTGCAGACCGCCGAGGCCCAGCTCGAGCAGGCTCGCGTGGCCTTCGAGCAGGCGCAGCAGGCCGAAATCGAGGGCTTGCAGGCCGCTGAAGCGCAACTCCGCCAGGCCCGGGCCAGCCTCCAGCGGCTGCTCGATGGCGCCACTGCCGAACAACGCGCCGCCGTGGCCGCCCAGGTGGCCCAGGCCCGGGCTAACCTCGACAAGCTCCGCGGCGACCAGCGGGCCGGGGGCCTCCAGGCCGCCGAGGCCAGCCTGGCGGCCGCCCGCGCCAACCTGGCACGCATTACCAGCGATCCCACCGCGGCCACCCTGGCCGCTGCCCTGGCGCAAGTAACCGCTGCCGAGGTGGCCGTGGAGTCCGCGAAACTCAACCTCGACAAGGCAGTGCTGCGCGCCCCCTTCGATGGTATCGTCGCCCGGATTAACATCGATCCCGGCGACCCGGTGGGCACCGGCGCCCTCCCGGCCCTGCAGGTGGTTGACACCAGCGAACTGCGAGTTGAGGTCAACGTCAGCGATACCGACGTAGCCCGCGTGCGCGAGGGCCTGCCCGCCGACGTAAGCGTAGACGCTATTCCCGGCAGGACCTTTGCGGGAACGGTGACCTACATCGCGCCAACCGCGACAGTGGTCGGCAACGTGCGCACCTACACGGTGCGGATCACCCTCGATGGTCAGGACCCGGCGCTCCGGGCGGGGATGAGCGTTCGGGTGAGCATCACTACGGAGGGGTGATCGTGCCCCCAGAGGCGCCGGGCGTCAACGCAGAACGATGATCGTTCGAACGAAACGGATCGGTTCCTATGACTCAGTCACTCCGCGAACGCCGTCGCCAGATGCTCCGCGAGGAAATCCTCGAGGCTACCCACCAGTTGCTGACCGAGCGTGGCTATGCGGCCATGTCAATGGATGAACTGGCCGCTCGCGTGGGCGTCTCCAAGCCAACGCTCTACAGCCAGTTCCCCACCAAGGAGGATCTGATCGCGGCGATGGCCACCCAGTTGATCGAGCGCACGCTGGCCCTGGTCGCCGTTGAACACTCCGCTTCACCGATCGAACGGCTGTTGCGCTTCCTGCACACCAGCGTGCGACTCCAGGTCGAGCATCGCACCAGCACGATGCAACTGTGGTTACCTGAAATCGTTGACCTGCTGGAGCGCCATCCACACTCCCGGGCGTGCCTGATGCGCATTGATGAAACGGTTGTGGCCGCGTTTCACGAGGCCATCCAGGCTGGCGAAATTGACCCCGGCGCGGATGTTCCCAGCCTGGTGCGGGCCTACTACGCGCTCAGCCTCACCCCCAGCGTCGGGCGCCTGAGCGTTATTGATGAACCTGACGCCGAACGCCTCGCCGATACGGTGGTCGAGCTGTTCCGCCGCGGCTTGCCACGCCCGCTACCGGGGCAACCGTAAGAGGCAAACACCCTGATGGGGCGAAAGATTTTTCGCCCTATCGGGGCGTTTGGGGCCTGCGGCCTCCGCACGACGTCCCTTTCCGGGACGGTGTCGCCGCGCCTCCCCAGAACGTCTCACCCCGGCGCCCACTGCATACCCCCGCAGCGCCTTCGAGTATACTACAGCGGAGGAAACAACAGGGGCAACCGGGTCGCCCCCCGTCCCTGTTGGGGGAGGCTGCAGGCAGGCGGCGCCCTCCCGGGAACGCATACCTTCATCCCGGCGTTCATGTGAAGCTTCCGCTATGACCCGCGCCACTCCTGTCGCCCGTGGCTATGCTCTGGCCCTGATGCTCATCGTCGCCCTGGCGGTGAGCCTGCGGGTCTGGTTCTGGGCCTGGCAGGCGCCCGCCGGCGCGGTGCAGCCGGGCGATCCGGAGGAGTACTACCGCGCCGCTCTGCACCTCCTCCAGGGCGGCTATCACGATACGGGCAAGTGGTTGCGGCCTCCGCTCTATCCGGCCTTCCTGGCGCTGATGTTTGCCCTTGCCGGAGTTGATGTGCGCTGGGCCCTGCTTGGCCAGGCCATTGCTACCGGGGTCGGGGTGCTGGCCTTTGCCTGGCTCGGGCAGCGGCTCTTCGCCAGCCGCGCCGTCGGGTTGCTCAGCGCTGCCCTGGCGGCGGTCTTTGTGCCCTTTGCCAGCTTTGGCAGTGTGCTCTTCGCCGAGGCGCTCTTCGTGGTGCTGATCGTCATGGCTCTGGCGCTGATCGATGGGGCCATTGTTACGGGACGCTGGCGCCGGGCCTTCCTGGCCGGCCTGGTTCTGGCGCTCGCCGCCCTTACCCGCGCCGTGGCCCTGATGTTCATCCCCATCGCCGCCCTGCTCATCCTGCTGCTCCCCCGCCACTCGCCCTGCGCCCGCCTCGCCACCCGCCTGGCCCCGCCGCTGGCGCTACTCCTCGGCGCGGCCCTGGTGATCGGCCCCTGGGCGCTGCGTAATTACATCGTGCACGACCGGCTCATCCTGGCCGACACCAATGGGGGCATCAGTATGTGGTTCGGCATGGTGCGCAGTGATGAGGAACAACGCGCCAGCGAGGAGTTGATCTTCAGCCAGCCCAACCTGGCCGACCGCCAGGCCCTTGCGGTGCGCCTGACCCTCGACCGCATCCGCGAGGACCCGGTCTTTTTCCTCAACCGCGTGCGTTACAAAGTCGCCTCGCTCTTCCTGCTCCAGTCGCGGAGTTTCGCTGTTGGCGATGTAGTGACGATCAGCCCCCGCGATGAGCAGATCGCCCTGAGCGCCGGCGAGAATCCTCGCCCTCTTAGCGTGCTCGCCGATCTCCAGTACGTGCTGTTGATGCTCGGGGGCATCGCCGGGCTGTGCTTCGCTCCAGCATGGCGGCGGGCCCTGCCCGCAGTGACCTGGTTTGCCTTTGGCGTGCTGCTCGCGGCGATCACCGTGGCCCATCACCGCCTGCGTCTGCCGCTGGTGGCGGCGCTGATCCCCTTCTGCGCCTATGCCCTCTGGCGGCTGCCGACGGCGCTGCGCGCGTTGCGCCGTGACCTCACCCGCCCGACTGTGCTCCGCGCGGGCGCGATGCTGGCCGGTTGGCTGCTCTTCGCCAGTCTGATCGTCAGCACGCGCTACGTCACGTGGGCGCGCGCTGAACGCATCGCCGCCGAGGGGCGCCAGGCCCTGGCCCGGGGCGATGCCGGCGCCGCCGAGGCGGCCTTTAGCGCCGCCTACCGCGCCGACTCCGGCAACTCGCTGCGCCCCATCGCCCTGGGCGACCTGGCCTTCGCCCGTGGCGATCTCCCCGCCGCTGCGGCCTGGTTCGCCGAGGCCAGCGCCCTCGAACCCCGGAGCCTCTACGCCCTGGCGATGGAGATCTGGATCGCCACCCTGCGCGGCGATGCCGCCGCCGCAGCCAGCGCCCACGCCCGCATCGCCGGCTTCGGGCGCGATACGAACGACTTCTATTTCTGGGCCTGGGCCGTCGCCCCTACCCCTGCGCCCCCACGGCTCGTACCCGGCGCCGCCACCGCTATCGGTCACTTCGTCGGCTTCGCCCCCGCCACCTTCGACCTGCCCACCGGCCGCTGGACCCTCGGCGCCGCCCGACTGCGCCTGGGTGGCTGTGGTGATGCGCGCCTGACCCTGCATGGCCCCGCCGGGCGCCCCGTGACCCTGCGCGCCGCCAGCATCGAGCGCGCCGTTGTCCTCAGCGGCGCCCCGGAAGAGGTGACCCTGCCGCTCGGGGCGGCGCCATGCGACCCCGCCGCGCCCCTCGTCGTTACCATCAGCAGCCCCACCGGGCTGCTCGACCTCGAACGGGCGCCCTGGTACACCGGCGTCGCCGTGCTCGCCGCCGAACGAGGTCCCTGAATGCGTCCCCCTGCCACAGCACGCCCGCCCTGGTGGCCCCATGCTCTGGCCCTGCTGGTCTATACCCTGCTGGCCCTGGTCGTCACCTATCCACTGCCGTTGTACCTCGGCGAACGCATCATTGCCAACGAACCCGGTCAGGTGGATGGCTACCTGGGGATCTGGAACATCTGGTGGACGGCCCATGCCCTCACGACGGGCCAGAATCCGTTCGTGACGCCCCTGCTCTTCCACCCCCAGGGGCTGGATCTGTTCTGGCAGACCCTGAGCCTGCCCCAGGGGGTGCTGGCCCTGCCGGTCACCCTTGGCGCAGGCCCGTTGCCGGCCTACAATCTGCTGATCCTGCTCAGTTTTATCCTCGGCGGCTACTTCGCCTTTCTGTTCATCGCCTGCGTATTGCGCGACACGGGCGCATGGCGGCTTACCACGCTCGCCGCGCTCATCGGCGGCGCGATCTATGCCTTTGCGCCCTTTCACATGCAAAAGGTACTCGATGCCCAGCTCGAGGTCGCCTCGATCCAGTGGCTGCCACTGTGGGCGCTGGCCACCGCGGCGCTGCTCGAAGGCCCGCGCTGGCCCCTGGCCCTGCTTAGCAGCGCCGCGCTGCTCGTGGTCGGGCTGGGCACCTGGTACTACGGCCTCTTCGCGCTGATCGGCACCGGCCTGATGGCGGGGCTATGGGCGCTCCGCCCTGCCGCCGGCCACGATGCGCCGCCGGCAACCCTGCGGCTGCCCGGCATACCCCTGGGCCTGCACGTTGCCACACTGCTCTGGGGCCTGACCCCGATCGCCTTCTGGTTCGCGGTGATGGCCCCGCGCCTGCTGGGGCTGCTGCGCACCGGCGACACGCTCCTCGGCGATGCTCGCGGCGAGCATCAAGCCTATGCCGACCTGATCAGCTTCTGGCTGCCCAATCCGAACCATCCGCTCTGGGGAGGGGCCATCACCGCCTTCTACGAACGGCTGCACCCCGGCCAGATCCTCTGGAACGTCTCGCCCGGCCTGGTCGGGATCGCTCTGGCGCTCTACGGGGTGATCCTGAGCGGGCGCGCCCGCTGGCGCTGGCTGACGCTTGGCGTCTTCGCCGCGGCTATGGCACTCGGGGCGGAGATCTTCGTGCTGGGGTGGAACACCGGCCTGCCTGGCCCCTATGCGCTGATCCGCGACCTGCCCGGAGTGCGCTCCGGCCATCGGCCCAACCATTTTGTGCTGATCAGCCTTCTCACCACGGCCCTCTTTGCCGCTGCGGGCGCCCGCGCCCTCCTGGCGCGCGCCGAGCGGGGCGCGCCCCTGCTGGCCACCATCCTGCTGGCAGGCATCCTTGCCATTGACGGCACTGCCGGCGCCGTGCCGCTCTTCCAGCGCCCCATGCCCCGCCCCTATCTGAGCATGCCCGCTCCCGACGGCGCCCTGCTCCCCATCCCCCTGCACCTGAACTTCTCCAATAGCGAACACCTCTGGTACCAGACCCGTCACCACTGGCCGATCATCGGCGGCTTTATCGGGCGCGAGCCACCCTATCCGCCAGGTCGCTACGCGCCGGGGATTCGGGAGCTGCGCTTTGGACAGGTCGAACGCAACGACATTCTTAACCCCGGCTGGCCGGAGCTAGCCCGCGAGACCCTGGCGGCCTATGCCATACGGTATGTTGTGTTCCACCACCGCTCGATGGGTGAGACACTGCCACCCATGCGCGACCTGGTTGCCGAGATGGGCCTGGCCGAGAGCTACCGCGACGATCTGGTGACCTTCTACCCGGTGCCCCCGCCGGAGCGGCCCCGCCCGCTGGCCTACCTCGGCCCCGGCTGGGGCGATCTGGAACGGAGCGCCGCAGGCGACCGCTGGCGCTGGATGGGCGACGAGGCACAGGTCTTCTTGCTGAACCCGACCGGCGCGCCGCGCCCCGTGCGACTGACGCTCGACCTCGAGTCCTTCGAGCGGCCCCGCACCCTCAGCGCGCGCCTGGGTGATGCTGCGCCCTTCACTCTGCCCATCAGCCGCGCCCGTATGCGCCGAACCCTGCACCTGACGCTTCCCCCCGGCGAGACTGTGCTATACTTAAGCGCTCCCGCCGATGCGCCACCGGGCCAGCCCGCGCGCCGGCTCAGTCTGGCGTTTATGGGGATTGTTGTTGAGTAAGTGGCGCGTTGCTCCTCCTGAGGGGAGGAGTACGGGGAAACCGGGTCCCCTAATGCTGATATTGAGATTCGCCCGGGAGGGCTTGCCGCCCCCCGGGGCAGGGGTTGGGGGAAACCCGGGTGCATTAACGTAGTAGCGGATGTGTCTGAGAGGGCTGCGTCCCCAGGTCCTCCCATAGCGCCTGATTTCTCGACATGGCAACGACCACGCTCCAACCTGCCCGGCAACGCCGCGACGGGCAGGCCGTTCGCCTCAGCAAATGGCGCACGGTCGCCTACGAAGTGGCGCTCAACGGCTGGCACATTCTCCGGGAAACGGTCAACGATTTCAGCCTCTGGCGCATCATCGAGTACCCATGGGCCACGCGCGCGCTCAACCTGCGCCGTGGCGACCTGGTGCTCGATGTTGGCTCGGGTACCTCATCGTACCCCCACATGCTCGCCAGAGAGGGTGTCAACGTGATCGTGCTGGAGCTCGACCCCGAACGGGTGCGCTGGCAACTGCGCAAGCGCCGTGCCACCGCCCGCCCCGGCGATGGCCAGGTCTTGCCCCTGGTAGCCAGCGCGACCGCCATGCCCTTTCGCGCGGACAGCATCGCGCGCATCGCCGCCATCTCCTCGCTGGAGCATATCCCGGACGATACGGCGGTGGGGCGCGAAATCGGGCGCGTCCTCGCTCCCGGGGGCATCGCCGCCCTGACCCTGCCGTTTACCAGCGGCGAGCGCGCCAGTTTCTTTGCGGGCATTCGCCGCTTCGTGCCGGTGGGGCGCAACGCCTTTGTGCAGGAGGGCAAGGCCGGTTCGTTCTTCCGCTTTTATACCCTGGAGGACCTGGAGCGCACCTATGCCCAACCTGCTGGCCTGCGGATGAGCCGGCTGGAGGGCTTCGGGCGCTCCATCCTCAACGGGCGCTATCACGAGACGCGGCTTACACGCTACTGGCGACGTTTCGTGCTCAAGGATCTCGTGCTGGCCCTCGTCGTCCATCCCCTTGAGGAGCGTTTTGACCGGAGCGATCCGCTCTACGTGATGTTCACCCTGCACAAACCGTGAACGCCGAGTCCCGCGAAGTCCTCGAACCTGAGCGGCGACGCCTGGCCGGCGGTGCCACCCCCGTCGCTGCGCGCCGCCGCGTGACGCCGCTGGCACTGCCCTCGGCCTGGACCGTAGCGGTATTGCTGGCCCTGCTGCTGAGCATCACCGGCCTGGTGGTGATCGGCCGGGGACGCGCCCCCACCTTCGCCCCGGTAACGGGCGGCCAGCTCGCGCCCGGGCCGATCTTCCTCGACGGCATCTACGGCCCCGAGCGCCTCCCCGATGGTTCGTGGTACCGCTGGACGAGTGGCAACGCGCTGGTACAGTTGCGGGGCGCCTTCTTCGCCGCGCCCGCTTACCGGGCCGAGGTGCGCCTGCGCGCCGATAACCCCGCAGGGCCGCAGCCGCTGACGGTGCTCGCCGGCGGACAACCCGTGGCCCACCTCATCCCCGAACCGCGCTTTCGCGTCTACCAGTTCCTGGTTGGGCCCCCTGGCAAGGGCGCCGAACTATGGCTCGCGCTCCAGACCCCCACGTTTGTGGCCGCGGAAAACCCACGGCCCCTGGGCGTGATGCTGACCGACGTGCGGCTGCGGCCGCTGACCCGACTCGACCTGCCGGGGGCGGCGTTTACGGGCATGGGGCTGGCGGCGCTCTGGGGCGCGTTGCGCGCCACCCGGCTGCCGCGGCACGACGCACTGGCGCTCGTTGGCCTGGCCGGCCTGGGGCTGGCGGCGCTGGCCGCCCTCAACCGGCCCGCCGCCCTGCCGCCGACCTGGCTCGCCGCCCTGATGCTCGTCGGCATCTTCCTGGCCGCCCTGGCCGCGCGACCCCTCCCCGCGCGCCTCGGCCTTGCTGCCCTGATGCCCATTGTCGCCCTGGCCGGGCTGATCTGGCCCTCCTGGCTCTCCGACGACGCCTTCATCTCGTTCCGCTACGCCCAGAACCTGGCCCAGGGCCACGGGCTGGTCTACAACGTCGGCGAGCGGGTGGAGGGGTACACAAACTTTCTGTGGACGGTTCTGGCTGCGGGTGTGCTGCGGCTCGGTGGCGACCTGGTGCTCTGGAGCCACGCCAGCGGCGTGCTCCTGGGTCTGCTGATCGTTGTAGGAACGTACCGGCTGGCCGAAGCGCTGGTTGACCCGCCCTGGGCACTGGCAGCGGCCCTGCTCACCGGCACGAGCCAGAGCCTGCTGCTCTACACCGCCCGTGGCTCCGGATTGGAGACCGGGTTGTTTACCCTGCTGGCACTCGCGGGTGGAGGCGCCTACCTGGTCCATGAACGCTTCGGCCGGCCTG
>JBDNDG010000098.1:0-12644 GCA_046719255.1 Chloroflexaceae bacterium | reverse complement strand
GATCGCGGCCTCGTCTGCGCTCAGGCCGCCGGCATTTGTGGCTGCGAGGGTTGGCTGAGCTGCCCGGGCAGGCGGTGGCGCTTCGGTCTCCCTCGATACGCTCCCCCGGCTGGCCAAACCAGATCAGCAGCGCTGCGATGACGACGATCCCGAGCATGGCCAGGAGTGTTGCGCGCCAGGAGAGCGGCGCCGCGGGGGCAGCGTCGCTCACGTCCTGGCTGCCAGGCTGCCGCTGCTGCTCGGCGGCGCTAAATGGGAAGAGCCGGCGCTGCACCGCGCTCAGTGCAGTGCGCCCGATGCGCCCCGCCGGCGACGGCGCTCGTCGCTCCGGATAGGCTTCGGATACTGGCGGCGCGTGCCGGCGGGCACCTGGATCGCCTTCACGGTCACTGAGATCTGCCAGAAAGCGGTGGATGGCGTCTACGCCGGAGTGCTGCGCTGGGGCGAAAACGCAAACCGGTTTCGCGAGGATGCGGACGGCAACCTCAAACGGCCGGTGCGCGTCGAGACCGGCAAGCCGCTGGTGCCGGAGTCGCTGCTCCGGCGCGTCCAGGGGGTGGAGCTGGCGGTGAAGGATGGCGAGGCCGACACGGTCTCACCCTTCAACTCCTACCTGCTCGCGTCGCTGCGCTGTGGCCTGTGCGGTGAGGCCATGCACGGCTACACCAGCACCAGGTACAAGGGGGAGAAGAAGTACCGCTACCGCAAGTACCGCTGCGCTGGCCGGGTGAACAAGCCCGGCTCCTGCCAGCTACTGATGTTGAGCGTCGAGGTGCTTGAGCAGTTCGTGAACGTGGCTCGTTCGAGAGCGCGTGGGAGTCGAACCCACCGGCGCGGCTCGTCACCACGCCCACAGGTTTTGAAGACCAGGGCAGCCACCGGGCCACTTCCGCTCTCGGTGCGATTCTAGCCCCGGGCCGGGCGCGCTGTCAAACCGAAGCGGGCGCCTCAGGGCGATTGCAACGTCCTGGTTTTCGTACCCTGAAGATCGCGCAGCGCGTAGCGAAGAGTGCGAATATCTCTTCGCTCCGGCCGGCGAAACGCTCCAGATCCTCCCCGCCGGGAGGCGCCCGCAGGCGCCTCCCGCGCCAACCCGTCCGGGCCAGGGTCAACCTTCGGACCTCCGAGGCGCAGGGAGCTACGCTTCCCCACGCCTCGTTCGCTCGTCTGCCGGTCACAGGGGCTACCCCTGAGGCCCAGCGTCCTCCTCGGGCGCGCCCGTCTCCCACTGAACGGGCTGGACGCGCGGCGGTCGTTCCAGACGCTCGGCGCCCGTGAGCATGCGCTGCGCGACCCGCGCCGCGTCGCCGATGAAGCGCTGACCGTCGCGAATGGGGAAGGCGAAGCGCACCGGGCCAACCTGCGCGAGCACATCGAGCACGCTCCCCGGGAAGCGTGTCACCTGCTCGCTAACTTCTCGCAACGTGGCCGCGACCAGCGATTGCGCATTCTCGACCATGGTGGAGCCGGGGGGCGGCATCAGCACGTTCATGACCATCTGGCGCGCCACTTCGATGCTGCTCCGCACCTGGATCTCGCCATCGCCGCGGATAACCGCCTGGCAGGCCAGGCGCTCACCCTCGGCCAGTCGTTCCGCGGGGATCCAGGCTCGCTCGGCCTCGCTGGGCGGGCTGAGGAGTTCGCCCCCGGCCAGCACCTGGCAGCGGCACGCCTGACACGTGCCGGCGCTGTCACACCAGAAGCCGATATGGGCGGCATTGCGTCGTCCGACGTTGAGCAACCGTTCGCCAACCTTGGCCTCCATAGCCACGTCGTTCATAATTACCGTAGGCACGTAAGCTCCTTCTGCATGCAGTGCGTGACCGCAATGCGCTACCGGGGTGCTGTATGCACGCTCCGCGTCGAACATCTGCCCCATCGGGGCAACCCGATGTCAGGGTGGGAGAGAAGTGTGGGCAGGGGACATCCTCGCGCACCCTCGCGCACGGTGGAACCCGGAGCCTGAAACCCCCTACACCACCTCGATCTGCTCCAGACCGCCGTAGATGGTCCACCAGGGACTGGCGCCCCGGGTCACAACCTGGTTGAGGGTTTGCAGGTGCCGCACACCGCGGTCCTCCAGCCAGGCCTCGAGGGCGGCGAGGCCCTTTTGCCCGTAGACGGGGAGGCTCTCCTGCCAGGTCGCGCGCCCACAGAGCATACCGGCGAACGGCACATCAGACTCGCCGGCCAGCTCGAGCGTTTCGGTAAACACGTCGTTGCTCATACCGGCGCTGAGGTAAATGAAGGGCCTGCGGGCTACGCTGGCGGCCCGGCGGAACAACTCCCGGGCTTCCTCGCGATCCTGGGCCTTCTCGCCGCGGAAGGCGCGCATGCCTTCGACGTACTGCACATTCACCGGCACCTCGACCATCAGCACATCCACCCCGTACTGGGGCTTGGAAAATTCCTCCATGGCGGCGGTGACGTAGCGCGGCTTGACACGGGCAAACTCCAGCGAGCGGATGTCCATCCGATCGTCGTAGACAATCGGTTCGAGAAACAGGGCCATATCGTTTGCGGCGCACTCGGCGCCCACCCGCTCGACAAAGACGTGCTTGGCCTCGTTGATCCGCGGGTCGTCAAAGGCATTGTAGTAGAGCAAGAACTTGATCGCATGCGCTCCGGCCTCCTTCAGGCGACGCACGTTCCACAGGTCGAGCAGCGCGGGCAGCCGGCCACGCGCGTTCACGTCGTAGCCGCTCTTCTCGTAGGCAAGGAGCACACCCGTCTCGGGGGCGCGCTGCTCAAGCGCTGGTAGCCCGTACTCCGGATCCATCAGAATAGCGCTGGAGTAGCGCGACAGAATGCGCGTAACCGCGGTCTTGAACTCCGTCAGCGCGCCATCGTCAACCTGCCGGTCATGGACCCTGGCAATCGCGTTCTTGAGCGATCCCCGTTGATCCATCGCCGCGGCGGTAATGATGCCACGCTCGTCGGCACATGCTTGAATACCTTCGAACTTCCCCCGTGTCATGGTCGTCCTGGCCATGGTTCGTCTTCCCACCTCTGCGCGTTGCCACTAGCGTTTCAGACGAGCGTTTCCTGGTTCATCCAAGGGGTATGGCGGGAGAGGGACGGGGCAGGCGGCGCCCTCCCGGCAACCCGCTGCTCCGGCTCCGCAGCACATCCGCTTGCCGGAAGACCCGGTGTGGAGTATATGACAATTATACCTGAAATAGCCTGAAACGTGGTGCAGCGCGTCACAGCCAACCGGGATATGGTACAATAGGTTTGCACGTGCATTGCCTAGCACCAGGAACCCTGGAGGATCTATGAAGCAGGTAGTTGGCGCCCTGACGTTTGTGCTCGGGCTGATCTTTGGTTTGATCGGCGGCGCAGCGTTGCTGGCCTACGCCTACCAGGCAGCAGGGCTCTACCCGCCGGATGATGCGACGATCAAGTTTATTGCCCGTGAGCGGGGATGGCTTCGCGACGATGTTTAGCCGTTAGGGGAAATCGCGCCTGCCTGTGCCCTGCCACGGACGTTGCCACACCCGGGCGCGTTTCCCCTCCTTGCATAAGTCCGTGATAGCACGAGGAGGTGCCTGATGGAGAAGCCCTGGCTGTCGTCCTACGAGAAGGACGTGCCACCAACGCTCACCTATCCGAACCAGACCCTGAACGAGATGCTGGTCAACGCCGCCCGGACCTACCCCGAGAAAACGGCCACCAACTTTGTGCTCAAGTATATGCTTGGCGGTCGCTACACGGTTGGCGGGCGGTTGACCTACAAGCAGTTGAACGAACTGGTCGATCGCATGGCCACGGCGCTCTACCAGCTTGGCGTGCGCAAGGGTGAGCGCGTGGCGATTATGCTGCCCAACTCCCCACAGTACATTATCGCCTTCTTCGCCGCAATGCGCATCGGCGCGATTGTGGTCAATGTCAACCCCACCTACACCAGCCGCGAGTTGCAGTTCCAGCTCAGCGATGCCGGCGCCGAGACGATCATTCTGCTCAATCTGTTCTGGCCACGCCTGCGCGAGGTGCGCCCTGAAACGCCGGTGAAGCGCGTGATTGTGGCCTATATTTTCGACACTCTCGGATTCCCCTCGAACTTTCTGGTTCGCAGTGCGCAAAAGCGCACTCCCGAATGGGTGGATGTGCTGCCCGAACAGGATACCTTCTTCTTCCAGCATCTCCTGGAAAAGTACGGCCCCACCCCGCCCAGGGTGACGGTGGACCCCGGCGACACGGCGCTCTTCCAGTACACCGGCGGCACCACTGGCCTGCCCAAGGCGGCCATGCTTACGCATCGCAATCTGATCGCCAATGTGCTCCAGGTCAATGCCTGGCTGCCCAGCGGGCGCCCCGGCGGCGAGAAGATGATGGCGGCCATTCCGTTTTTCCACGTGTATGGCATGACCGTGGCGATGCTCTACTCGATCTATCTGGGTTCGGAGATTATTATCGTGCCCAACCCGCGCCCGATTGATAATGTGATGAACGTGATGCAGAAAGAACGGGCGACGCTCTACCCCGGCGTGCCGGCGATGTATATCGGTATTATCAATCATAAGGATGTCGCCAAATACGATCTGCACAGCATCAAGGCCTGTATCTCTGGCTCCGCACCGCTGCCTATGGAAGTGCAGGAACGCTTTGGCCAGATTACCGGCGGGCGCCTCGTGGAGGGCTTCGGCATGACCGAGGCCAGCCCCGTGACCCACTGTAACCCCGTCTTCGGCAAGCGCAAGGCGGGGAGCATCGGTGTGCCCCTGCCCGATACCGAGGCCAAGATTATCGATCTGGAGACTGGCGAGCCGCTGCCCTTCGATGGCGAAACCCAGGGTGAACTGTGCGTTCGTGGGCCGCAGGTGATGAAGGGCTACTGGAACCGCCCCGAGGAGACGGCGGCGACGATTGACGCCGATGGCTGGCTCCACACCGGTGATATTTGCAAGGTGGATCCCGAAGGCTACTTCTTCGTCGTGGACCGCAAGAAGGACATGATCAATGTGTCCGGCTTAAAGGTGCTGCCCCGCGACGTGGAAGAGGTGCTGTTTATGCACCCCAAGGTGCTCGAGGCGGTCGTGGCCGGTATCCCCCACCCGACCCGCGGTGATGATACGGTTAAGGCCTATGTCGTGCCCAAGCCAGGGGAAAATCCGACCGCCGAGGAGATAAAGGAGTTCTGCAAGCTGCACCTGGCGCCCTACAAGGTGCCGCGCGAGGTGGAGTTCCGCACCGAGCTGCCCAAGACGATGGTCGGTAAGGTGCTGCGGCGCCAGCTGGTGGAAGAGGAGAAGGCCAAACAGGCCGCCGGAACCACCGCAACCGCTGCGGTCTAACACCCATCACAGGGCCGGGTGGGGCGAACGCGCGTTCACTCCACCCGGCCCTTGCCATGGCTCGGCGGTCGCGGCCCGGCAACTCTCCCTGCGAGGGCGCCTGGCCCTCCCCTCCCGCGCGCGGCAATGCGCCCGCCACGCTACAGGTCGTTGCTCTCCCGCCGGATCGTGACCACGCGCACGTTGACATCGCCGGCCAGCAGGCTCAGCACCGTGGTGACGAACGAGATTACCAGGCCACCCCAGAAGGCCGCCCAGAAGCTGTCAATGTGAAAGGCGATGTTGAGCTGATCGGCCAGGGCTGAGGTGAGAACCAGCAGAATCGCGTTGATGACCAGCCCGAAGAGACCCAGGGTGAGAATCACCAGCGGGCAGGTCAGCAGATAGAGCAGCGGGCGCAACAGGGCGTTCAGCAGTCCGAAGAGCAGAGCGATCACGCCGATGTGCCAGCCGGGACCGCTGAAGTGGATGCCCGGCACGATCCAGATGGCGACGAAGATCGCCAGTGAGCTGATGAGCCAGCGTAGTATCAGTCGCTGCCATTCCGGCCGCGCTGGCGCCGGGATCTGCTGGTAAGTCATGGGTCACGCTCCTGGGATGCCGCAGCGCCCTGGTCTGGAGAGCTGGGGCGTATGCGCTCCACCGTCTGCTCTTATGATACTATACGCTCTGCCGGAACGCAGGGGGGAAAGACAGGGCTGAGGCACCCCTGGCGCGTCCGGCCCTCGCCACCCACTTCCCGCCCACGCAGGGGGCGGGGAGAAATCCGGTTTCCCGATCCCCTGCCTGCCGGGGTGGCACGCCCCTCGCGCCGGGAGGCTTCGGGACGTTTCGCCCCTCTCCCAGCCCCCCCGCCGGAGGAAGGCGCCCGGTTCCCGCACCCGGCGCGGGAGGGTGTTGGGGAGGGCACAGCCTTCTGGGAAAAACCCATCTCTATGCTGGCGGAGTGCGGCGCAGACGCACAGGCGTCTGACAGGGGCGGGACGTCCGCGCTCCCGGGCGCGTGGTTACCCTGAGCCGGGGCTGCCCCTCTTTGCCGGTGAACGATGCGATGACTACCGATCTCCTCTCAACCCCGCTGTTCAATCAGGTGCAACGAAGCGCCGAAGCCGACGGCAAGGCCGCCTACTTCCGCCTGCACCGCCACCGCTTCGCGGCGATGCTGCGGGCTATGGGCGATGTTGCCGGCCTGCAGGTGCTGGAAGTTGGGGTCACTCCCGGCCATTTCACCGAGTTGCTGGTGGGCGCGGGCTGTCGCGTCCACGGTGTCGATCTCGATCCCGAGCGGCGACAGGCGCTCTGGCAACGTCTCGGCGTCGAGGTGCGCCGCGCCAACCTGGAGCGCGAGCCACTGCCCTTCGACGATGCGGTGTTCGACTGGGTGGTCTTCTCTGAAGTGATCGAGCATTTGCTCTACTCGCCGCTGCCGGTGCTGCGCGAGTTCCGGCGCGTGCTGCGTCCCGGCGGACGGCTGTTGATCACCACGCCGAATGAACTGTACCTCAAGAGCCGCCTGCGCACCATCCTCCGCGCGGCCCTCTGGATGAGTCTGAACACCCGCGCGGAGTTCCGCCAGCAGATGCTGCTGGAGGGTGAGGCGCGTTACACCACTCACGCCCGTACCTACACCATGGGCGAGGTGAGCTGGCTGGTGCACCGGGCCGGCTTCCGGGTGATCCAGCGCCGCTTCGAGGCGCCCTGGGAACGGGTCGGGCTGGAAGCCGCGCGCCTGCGCACGGCACCCCTGCGCGTGCTCGTCAAGGGCTGCTTTGCCGCCGCTACTGCCCTGGTGCCGCCTACCCGTTCGATGTTGCTGGTGGTCGGGCAGAAACCCTGATGTGAACATAGCCGCGCGCGGGCGGGTCTGGGAGGGCCACGCCCTCCCAACCATACACCTGTGTTCATCGTGGCGTTGTGCGCCCCGCGAATGGGGCCTGACATGAACATCCGGGGAAATCGGGTTGCCCCATATTCCCATCAGAATGGTATAATACGGGCGATAGGCGGGCCGCTAGCTCAACGGCAGAGCAATCGGCTCATAACCGACAGGTTCTGGGTTCGAATCCCGGGCGGCCCACCATCCGGGAAGAAAGCATGCCGGGACGGCTTCGCCTTCCCGGCATCTCCTGTTCAAGACTGCCGGATGCGCCTGGTTCGGGGCGCCAGGCGACTCCAACGTTCGGGGTGGCGCGCCTCCCGCACCGGGAGGGGTTGGGAGGGCGCAGCCCTCCCGGGATTATGTTCACTCTGGCGTTGTGCGGCGCAGCCGCATGGACGGCTGAAATGTATCTGGCCCCCCGGCACGATTATAGACCTCCGATCTCGGCGATCATCCCCACCTGGAACGGCCTGCGCTACCTCCCCGCCTGTCTGAGCGCGCTGCGCGCGCAACTCAACCCCGGTGACGAGATTGTCCTGGTGGACAACCGTTCCCGCGATGGCGCCGCGGTCTGGGCCCGCCGTTATGCCCCCGATGTGCGTGTGCTCGAACTGGCGGAGAACCGTGGCTTTGCCGGAGGCACGGCCGCAGGTATCGCCGCCGCGCGGGGTGCCCTGCTGCTGCTGATCAACGACGATGCCCTGGCCGAGCCGGGCTGCGTCGCCGCGCTCTGGGAAGCTCTGCGCGATGCGCCGGCGGCGGGCGCCGCGGCGGGGGTGCTGACCTTCAGCCGGCAACCCGATACGGTGGCGTCAGCCGGCATTCGCTTCCACCGCGATGGTGTGGCAACCGACTATCTGCAGGGCGTGCCGGTAACCGGGCTGCCGCTCCTTCCCGAACCTGTCTTCGGGGCCAGCGGCGGGCTGGCCCTGCTCCGCCGCGATTTGATCGCCGATGTGGGCAGCTTTGAGCCGGCCTTCTTCAACTACCTGGAGGATGCCGACCTGGCCTGGCGTGCTCGCCTGCGCGGCTGGGAGTGCGTCCTGGCCCCGCGGGCGCGGGCGCGGCATGTCTACTCGGCCAGCGGCATCGAGGGTAGCCCCTTCAAACAACGCCTGCTGGCCCGCAACCGGCTGCGGGTCATTGTCCGCTGCCTGCCGGGGCCGCTGCTGCGCGCCTGCTGGCCGGCGATCCTCCGCTACGACCTGCTGGCCCTGGCCTATGGCCTGCTGCGGCGGCAACCGGCGATCCTGCAGGGCCGCTTTGAAGCGCTGAGCGAGTGGCCGGCGCTGCTGGCCCAACGTCGCCGCATCCAGGCCGGTCGCACCGCCGCTCTTGCCGACCTGGCCGCCTGGCTTGCCCCTGCCCTCTCCCCTGTGGCGGTGTTGCGCGCCCGCCGCCGTTTGAGCGAGGCGCTGGCCCGCCCGGAGTAGCAAATGCGGTACTACCGCCACCGCGTGGTAACATTCGGGTATGCCACGGCACTATACTACCCTCTGTCGCATTCCATGGCACCGCTTTGCGCTGCCTCCGGCGGGCAGCGCCCTGGTTCTGATGGTTCGTTAACCTCATGGCACATTCCCTATCTCCGCTCAGCGAACCGGCTCCGCCCGTCACGCTCCCGACCAGCCAGCTCTCCGTCACGGCCTCTCGCCCTGACCGGTTTGCTCAACTCACGGCGCACCTCCTGCGCGCTCCGCTGGTGTTTCTGATCTTGCCCGAGAGCTACGGACGGTGGTGCTGCCCTTCGCTGGCGCTCGCGCCCGAGGCGGTGAACCGCGCCCTGGTGGCCTGCGTTGCCATATCCGACGACCCGTCTCCCCTGGAGGTTGCCGATCTTGCCTGTGATCCCCGCTTCGCCACCGGCCCCCTGTCGCAGGCGCCCGTGAATATGCGTTTTTTGAGCCTCTGGCCCATACGCAACGGCAGCGTCCGGCGGGCAGGAGCGCTGTGTGTGCTCGACCGCCACCCGCGCCACTTCGGCGCCGAGGAGCACGCCATCCTCAACGGCCTGGCGGTCTTCGCGGCCAGCGAGTTCCTTGCCCAGCGCCACTGGGCGCATGAGGAACTGTGTCGCCATTTTGCCGCCGAGATTCACGATGGGGTCGGGCAGGTGGTGCTCAGCCTCTACCACCATCTGCAAGCCCTGGCTCAGGATCAGCGCTTCTGTGGGCCGCGGCGCCGCTCAACCCTGCGCCGCCTTATCGAAATGGCGCGACGGGCAGTCGGCGAAACGCGCCGGTTGATCGAGGGGCTGCGCCCAACCGCCCTCGAGAGCCTGGGGCTGGCGGGCGCCCTGCGCCTGCTGGCTGATACGCTGGAGCAGGAGGGCTGGACCATTGCGCTCGACGAGAGGCTCGGCGCCGAGCGGCTGCCGCTGCCGATGGAACTGGCGCTCTTCCGGGTGGCCCACGAGGCGCTGACGAACACCGCAAAGCATACCGGTCAGCGCCGGGCCGCCGTAACGCTCACCCGGGTCGGCGATGAGGTTCGGCTGGAGGTGCGCGACTGGGGGCCGGGGTTCGACCCCGCCCATCTTGCCCCGCCCGTGAGCCTGGGGGAACGCCTGGGCCTGCGCGTGATGGGAGAGCGCCTGGCTGTGCTCGGGGGTGACCTGCGCGTGCAGAGCCATCCTGGCGCGGGCACCCTGGTCGTGGCGCGTGTCCCGGCGCCCCACGGGGCATAGCGCGCCAGAGCGGAGGAGGCGCGTCAGGCGCCGCCTGGCCGCGGGGGACACTGACCAGCCAGACTGCCCTATCGGCACAATGCGCTTGTGTCACGGCGTTGTACGCGTTATAATCACTGTAGTTGCCTGCGGCTACGCCGCGCAACACTGGAATGACACGACCATGCGAGGGAGGGCGTCGCTTGCCAACGCCCTCTTGCTGCGGGCACGCCGCGGCGCCCACAACGCTGGCGAAGCGTGCCACGCCTGACCAGAGGAGGCAGCCATCGAAGATCTGCGTACTCAGGACGGCAAGCGCCTGTACTCAACTGCAGCACCCCGCATTCGCGCCCTGCTGGTTGGCGCCGAGGTGGCCAGCTTCCACAGCCCCTGGAGCGCCGAGGACTCGTTGCGTGAACTCGCCATGCTGGCCGAAACCGCCGGCCTCGAGGTGGTCGGCCAGATCTACCAGCGGCTCGATCAGCCCTATCCAAAGTTCTTCATCGGCCCTGGCAAGGTCAAAGAGGTCGCGGCGCTGCGCGAGCAACTCGGCGCCGGCCTGGTGATCTTCGACGATGAGCTGAGCCCTGCCCAGACCCGCAACCTCGAAGCGGAACTCCAGGTGGGTGTGCTCGACCGGACGGCCCTCATCCTCGATATTTTCGCCCAGCACGCCCAGACCCACGAGGGTCGCCTGCAAGTCGAACTGGCGCAGTACCAGTACCTGCTCCCGCGCCTGCGGCGCCAGTGGACGCACCTGGAGCGCCAGGCGGGCACCGGGGGCGGCACCTCGGCGGGCGGTGTGGTCGGCCTCCGCGGCCCCGGTGAGACACAGTTGGAAATTGACCGCCGCCTGATCGACCGGCGGATCGCCTGGCTCAAGGACCAGCTAGCCGATGTCCATCGCCACCGCGAGCTGTACCGCAAACGGCGGCGCCAGAGCGGCATCCCGGTGGTAGCTCTTGTGGGCTATACCAACGCGGGGAAGAGCACCCTGCTCAACGCCCTCGCCGGCGCCGATGTGTACACCGCGAACCAGCTCTTTGCCACCCTCGACCCGACGACGCGCCAGATAACGCTGCCAGGTGGGCAGGAGATCCTGCTCACCGATACGGTTGGCTTCATTCAAAAGCTGCCCACCCAGCTCATCGCCGCCTTCCGCGCCACGCTTGAAGAGATCAACGAGGCCGATCTGCTGCTCCACGTGGTGGATCTAACCCACCCCAATGCCCAGGAGCACGCCCAGACCGTCGAGGCAACGCTGCGCGAACTGGGAGTAGCCGATCGCCCGATGCTGACCGTGCTCAACAAAGTGGACGTGATGGAGGGGCTGCAGGCCGCTGACGTGGCCAATCTGGTGTCGGACATGGGGCTACCGAGCGATTTTGTCGCCGTGTCGGCGCTGAAGGGTTGGGGCCTCGATGGGCTGCGGGCGCGGATTGAGACGGCCCTGGGCGCGGCGATGGTCACTCTCGACGTGCGCATCCCCTACCAGCGCAATGACCTGGTGTCGCTCTGGCACCGGCGCGGCGTGGTGGAGCGCGAGGAGTACGATAACGCGGGCACCCACATTCTGGGGCGCATTCCGCGCGAACTGGCCCGCCAGTTTGCGCCCTACCAGAACGGCGAGCGCGGCGCCCATCTACGGCAGCCGTGATGTGACCATCTCAACCTGGCAACCCTGTGGCATCCTGCTCGGCTTCAGCCATCTACGGCAGCCGTGATGTGACCATCCACTGCAACCCTTCCAGGGTCAGGTCGCCGGAGACGCGCAGGCGCGGGAGCGTGAACGGATCACTCTGCGGGCCGTCCTGGATGGTTGTCGTCGCCGACGTGTAGCCGGCTTCGCGCGTCACCGCCACCACCGTGTCGCTGAAGCGCCCGCCCGGATAGCAGAAGCTGAGCACTGGCCGGCCCACTTCGGCGGAAATCGCCGCGCCCGACTGTCCGACCTGAGCCCGCAGCTCCTCCAGGCCCAGCCCGGTGAGGTCGGGGTGAGTCACGCTGTGTGCCCCGATCTCCATCCCCGCATCGCGCAGGGCGCGGAGCTCCGACCAGCCCATGTAGCCCGGCTGCCCGACAAAACCGCTCACGATGTAGAAGGTAGCCACAAAGCCGTGGCGCTGCAAGATCGGCAGCGCCGTGGTGAAGGCGTCGGTGTAGCCGTCATCAAAGGTGAGCGCCACGGCACGGAGAGGGCAGGGGCCCTCACCGCGCATACACGCCGCCAGCGCGTCCATCCGCACCGTTTCGTAGCCCGCGGCCTTGAGCCAGCCGAGCTGCGCGTCAAGGTGCTCAGGGGTCACCGAGAGACTGAAGCCCAGCGGATCGGCGGCCCGGTCCACGTAGCGCACGTAGTGGTACATCAGGATGGGCACATAGGGTCGCTCACCCGGCGGGGCGGGGGTGAAACCCTGCGGCGCAACGGCGATGAGCGTAGGTAACGGCATCGCCACCGCCGGGTTGAGCGGCTCGTCAGCAGCCCGACCAGAACGGCCGAAACTGACCGCCGCCCCCGCCGGCGCAAAGCGCCGGCCCGGCTCCTGCTCCGAGATCAGCACCAGAACCGCCGCGAGGATCACCCCCAGCATCACTGGCAGCAAGCCCTTCATTGTGCTTACCTCTGTGCTCCGCACCGGCTACGTGGGGGTGGGGCGAGCGGCTCGCTTCCACCTCTCTCATAAATACGGGTTGTTTGCTGGGAGGGCGTAGCCCTCCCCTGCCCCATACGCATCAAGCTAAGACAGACAAAAGGAAGCTCTTGCGGCAGAATGGAGATACCAACCTACCACTGACGCAGGAGCTT
>JBDNDG010000097.1:0-12673 GCA_046719255.1 Chloroflexaceae bacterium | reverse complement strand
CCCCTCCCTGAGCGTTTCGAGCGTTCCGCCCCCTCCCAGTCGCTCTCCGCTGGGGGGAGACGCCCGGTTCCCGCTCCGAGCGGGGGAGGGCCGGGGCAGGAGCAGCCCTCCCAGGAACCAGCTCGCCCACAGGGAGAATGTGGGCAGGTCCGCCCTCCCACCAGCATCTCCCTCTCCCCCGCGCGGGAGAGGAGTTGGGTAACGGCCCCACTGCAGCAGGCTGGAGCGGCCACGCCTCCGGCGCAAGTGATGGTACAATGGGAGAGGTTTCTTTAGCTTACCACATCATGGTGCGTATGCCTGTCGGGTACCAGGAGTTGACCCAACTTGCCTGCCCTGCCTGTAACGCCGCTTTTGAGGCGTCCGTCTGGCTGATCCTCGATGCCCAGGAGTCGCCCGAGGAGGTTGCGGCCCTGTGCCGGGGCGAGTTGAACATGGTATCCTGCCCGAGTTGCAGCTACCGCGGCCCCGCCGGCGCGCCGCTGCTCTTCCACGACGCCCTGCGTCGCCGGGTGATCTTCGCGCCTGCCCCCGGCAGCGCCGAGCACGCCTGGCGCGACCAGGCTCGTGACCTGCACGCGCTCCTGGTAGGCTCGATTGCCGAGGACCAGCGCCGCCCCTACCTCGGCGAGGTTGATATTGTCCAGGATCTGGCGGGCATCGCCCATCTCTTGCAGCGCATGGAACGCCGCCGGGCCGGAGCCGTCGCGCCGCGCTCGAACGCCGGGGTCGCCGGGGAAGCGGTGGCCGGATACGGCGCGCAGCCGCCGCCCGGCGCCGACAGCGGCCCCGCGGAGTCGCCCCCGCTGCTGGTAGCGGTCGAGGCTCTGCTGGGCGCGGATACGCCCGAGGATCTGGAGGCTGCCCTGACGCGCCATCCCATCCTGCTCGACCCGAGCAGCGACACGGCTCTCGCCCAGCTCATTGATGTGGCCCTCGAACAGCGTGAGTTCGCCGTCGCCGATAGTCTGCGTAATGCGCGCGCCTTGCTGGTCCGCCTGATGGCGACCTCGGGGCGCCCCGCGGAGCCGCCCGCGCCAGCAACGCCGCTCGAGGACCTGCCCGATGCCGCGGTGCATGCCCTGCTGCGGACACACACCGAGACCGAGCTGGAGGCCGTCTGCGCCCAGTACCCCGCCCTGCTGCGGCCGGAGGCCGATGGTTTGCTGGCTCAGCAGGTGGACCAGGCGCTCGATGAGGGTAACGAGCATCTGGCCCATGCCCTGGAGGAGCGCCGCGAGGCCCTCGCCCGGCGCCGCCCCGTTGCGTCTCCGGGCGCCGGCGACCCGGGCGCCGCCAGCCTCGATGAGGCTATTGAGGCGCTGCTCGTCGCCGATGGCGAAGAGGCGCTGCTCGAGGTGCTCGAGCGCTACCCCGCGCTGCTCGAAGATGCCGCCGCCGAAGCCCTCTGGCAGTTCGCCGCCGAAGCGCGGGCTAGCGGCGATGAGGAACTGGCTCGCTACGCCGTTGCCTGCCGCGAACTGCTGCGTCGCGTCCGCGCCGATCTGCAGGAGTAGGCACCCTTGCCACCGGAGGCCCTATGCTTAAACGTACCCCCCTCTTCGAGGCCCATCGCGCCGCTGGCGCGCGCATGGTCGAGTTCGGCGGCTGGGAAATGCCGGTACAGTACAGCGGGATCATTGAGGAGCACCATGCGGTGCGGCAGGGCGCCGGCCTGTTTGATATCAGCCACATGGGGCGCTTTATGGTCCGCGGCCCCCACGCCGGAGCCTTCCTCCAGCGCGTTGTTACCTGTGATGTGACCGCCATTCCCATCGGGCAGTCGAGCTATGGCTTGCTCTGCAAGCCCGATGGCGGGATCGTTGATGATATCTTTATCTACCACGTCCCCGATGAGTTTCTGGTTGTGGTGAATGCCGCCAATCGCGACAAGGATTGGGCCTGGTTGCAGGACCACGCCCGGGGCTTCGATGTGGAACTGGAGGATCGTTCCGACCGCTGGGCTATGCTGGCGCTCCAGGGCCCCAACGCCGAGGCGCTGCTGGTACACGCGGAGGACGCGGAAACGTCCGAACTTGGCAATCTGCCGTTTCACGGCGTGGCGCTCACCAGTATGTTCGGGGTCAATGTGCTGATCGCCCGGACCGGCTACACGGGTGAGGATGGGTTCGAGTTGTTCTTCGACGCCCCACACGCCGGGATGATCTGGACGCGCCTGCTGGCGCTGGGGGCACCGGGGAGCGTGAAGCCCTGCGGCCTGGGCGCACGCGACAGTCTGCGCTTCGAGCCCTGCCTGGCTCTCTACGGCCACGAGATCAGCGAGACGATCAACCCCTACGAGGCACGCCTGGGCTGGGTGGTGAAGCTCGATAAGGGCGACTTTGTGGGGCGCGAGACCCTGGCGGCGATCAAGGCCCAGGGGCCCGCGCGCCGCCTGGCCGGCTTCGAGATGGTCGGGCGCGGAATCGCTCGTGGCGACTATCCGGTGCATGCCCTCAATGGTGAGCGAGTGGGGCACGTCACCTCGGGGATGCCTGCGCCGACCCTGGGCCGGCCCCTGGGGATCGCCCTCGTGCCCACTGCGCTGAGCACCGAGGGGAGCGAGTTCGATGTGATCATCCGCGAGAAGCCCGTGCGCGCCCGCGTGATTAAGATGCCGTTCTATAAGCCGCGTTATAAGAAGGCGTAGGTCGCCCTGTGGGGCTTTAGCGGCTACCACGGGAGCACAACGGAGGTTGTGGTCCGCGCGCAGGCAGGATGCCCCCGCGCGGGGCCACGCATCCGGGTTGAGCGTGAGGTTGTGTGCGCGAACACGGGGTTCCGGGGGGCACCCTCTCTCCCCTACCCTGCACGCAGAGGCCGGGAAAGCAGGTTGCTCCGCCCCCCTCCGGGCGCGGCCCGGGAGCGGGGCGCCCTCCTGGACCTTTTCCCCGTGGGCAGGGTCTGGGGAAATGCTTTTTTCCTCGGCGAGCGAGGCACGGGAGGGCGACGCCCTTCCATGCACGGTGCATGTTCATATTCAGGAGCGCGCCATGAGTACC
Source organism: Chloroflexaceae bacterium (assembly GCA_046719255.1). Lineage (GTDB taxonomy): Bacteria > Chloroflexota > Chloroflexia > Chloroflexales > Chloroflexaceae > JACAEO01. The sequence continues at coordinate 9,671 of JBDNDG010000097.1, read as the reverse complement.
ATTCCGGCGGATCTCCGCTACAGCAAGTCGGACGAGTGGGTACGGGTCGAGGGTGACGAGGTGGTAATCGGTATTACCGACTACGCCCAGGAACAACTCGGCGATATCGTCTACCTCGAACTGCCCCGGGTGGGCGCCACCTTCGCCCCCGGTGAGAGCTTTGGCGTGATTGAATCGGTGAAAGCCTCGTCGGACCTGTATGCCCCCGTTGGCGGCGAAGTCACCGCCGTGAACAGCGCCCTGGAGCACGATCAGCAGCCGATCAACAGCGACCCCTACGGCGCGGGCTGGCTCGTCCGCATGCGCCCTTCCGGCGAGGAAGAGGAACTGATGGACGCCGCTGCCTACGCCGCCTATCTCGAGGGGCGTAGCCATTAGCCGCCGACTCGCCGATTGTCTGCCGGGGACGCTCTGGCCAGGTGCTCCGGCGGGTCGAAGGAAGGGGAACCCCCCGGATTCTCCAAGCCCCTCCAATCGGACGAGTCTGGACGCGGGGAAGCCGCGCTTCCCCGCTGATCCGGCAGGGTGGCCCCGGGAGGGCCGCGCCCTCGCGGTTTCCGCGCTTTCGTGATGAATGTTCAAGATTCTGGATCGCATCGCTATGTCGCACTATATTTCGATCACCGAAGCTGAACGCGCCGAGATGCTGGCAACCATCGGCGTCGCCTCCATCGAAGACCTGTTCGCCGATGTGCCGGCCGCGTGGCGCTTCCCGCGTCTCGACCTGCCCGCGCCACTCTCCGAGCCTGAGCTGATGGGCGAGCTGCGCGCCCTGAGCGACGCGAATGCCAGTGCCCACAGCTACAGCATCTTCCTGGGCGCGGGGGCCTACAACCATTTTGTGCCCGCCGCGGTTGACCAGATCCTCCGCCGTGGCGAGTACTACACTGCCTACACGCCCTACCAGCCCGAAATCAGCCAGGGGACGCTTCAGGCGATCTTCGAATACCAGAGCCTGATCTGCTCGCTCACCGGCATGGAGATCGCCAACGCCTCGCACTACGACGGCGGCACCGCCATCGCCGAGGCGGCCATCATGGCCCTCAACGTGGCCCGCAACCGGCGCAAGATCGTGGTCGCCCGCGGTGTCAACCCCCAGTACCGGGCCGTGCTCCGCACCTACCTCCAGGCCCTCGATGTGCGCATTACCGGCGATGAGACCCCCAACGCCAGCATCGAGGACGCGCTCGCCCTCGTCGACGAGCAGACTGCCTTGCTGATCGTGCAGAACCCCGACTTCCTCGGACGGCTGCACGACCTGCGCGGTCTGGCCGCGCAGGTGCAGGCCCGCGGCGCGTTGCTCGGCGTGCACTTCGACCCGATTGCCCTTGGCCTCTTCCAGGCCCCCGGTGAGATCGGCGCCGACATTGCGACCGCCGAGGGGCAGCCGCTGGGCATCGGGCTCAACTTCGGCGGGCCTTACCTGGGCATTTTTACCACCAGGCAGAAGTATGTGCATAAAATCGCCGGACGGATCGTCGGCGTCACCCGTGATGTGGACGGTCGCCTGGCCTATGTGCTTACCCTGCGCGCCCGCGAACAGGACATCCGCCGCGAGCGGGCCACCAGCAACATCTGCACCAACCAGGGTCTGATGGCCCTGGCTGCGACGGTGTATATGAGCCTGCTGGGCCGGCAGGGTATGCGGCGCGTGGCCGAACTGTGTTACCACCGGGCGCACTACGCCGCCGCGCAGATTGCGGAAGTGCCGGGTTACAGCGTGGAGAGTGGCCCGTTTTTCAAGGAGTTCGTGGTGCGCTGCCCGCGGCCCGTGGCCGAGATCAACGCCGCCCTGCGCGAGCGGCGCATCGTCGGCGGCTATGATCTGAGCCAGGACGAGCCGCACCTGGGCCACGCTATGCTCCTGGCCGTGACCGAGATGAACAGCAAGACCGAGATTGATCGCCTCGTGGCGGCCCTGCGGGAGGTGGCGTAGGGAGCAGGGCGCGGGAAGCCCCGGGTTCCCCGCCCTCCAACCGCTGCCGGGGGCGTAGCTCTCCCAGAAATAACCCGCCGGCGGGGACGGTTTGGGAGGGCTACGCCCTCCCAGATACAAGTCGTTTCATTCTGATGCTCATCACCGACGCACAACTCGGACGCCTTGTCGCCCACGCGCTGCCCGGCGCTCGCCTGCGCGAGGCGGAGCCGCTGGGCGAGCGCACGCTGCTGCTCGACCTGAGCGAGACACGGCGGGCCGTGCTGCGTCTGGGCGCGCCCCCCGATCCAGGCGCGGGTGATCCCCTGGCTGCCGAACTGGCGGCCCTGCGCGCCCTGCGCGCGGAGATCGACCTGCCCCTCCCCGAGGTGCTGGCCTACGACCTGCGCGGCGAGGCCGGCATGCCGTACCTGCTGCTGGCGTACCTCGAAGGCACGCCGCTGATCGAGGCGCTCGGCGCCCTCGACGAGGAACAGCGCTACGGCCTGGGGCAGGCCCTCGGCGCGCTGCTGGCGCGGGTGCACCAGTACACGGCTCCGGCCTACGGCGCCCTCGACCCCGATGCTCCACCGAGTTACGGCGCCGAGGGTGGCCCCGCTCCCGACGCGCGCGCCGATGCGGACGTCCGTTACTACCAGGCGCGCCTCGCCGCGGCCCTCGACGCCGCTCAGGCCGCCGGTGAACTCAACGCCCGCGGCGCAGCGGCGCTGGCCGCCTGGGCCGCTGAGAACGTTGTGACCACCGGGCGGCCCGCCAGCCTGACCCACGGCGATCTTCGCCCCGCCCGCGTGCTGGTGCGGCGGCGCGAACGCCGCTGGAGCCTCGCCGGCCTGACCGGCTGGAGCTACGCCCTGGCCTGGCGACCGGCCTGGGACCATGTTGCTGTCATGGAGCAGTTCGCCGGCCAGGATTATTTCAGCATTCGCGTTGGGTATGGCAATGCCTACGATGCCACCACCGAGCGCCGCTACGATCAGGTGCGCGAATTCGCTCTGACCCCCTACCGCCTCGTCCTGTTCCTGGAGGCCGGGCGCGCCGACCTGGCCCTGGCGTTGCTGCAAAACCTGGAGCCACTATGAGTGCCGCCACGAGCCGTTTGCTCACCATTAACGAGTTCGCCGCGCTGCCTGCCGGCACGGCCCGGCGCGAGCTGGTGTGTGGCGAGGTAGTTGAAACGCTGCCCCCTGGTCGGAAACACGGAAGAATCGCCCTCAAGCTTGGCCGGCTGCTCGATAGCTGGGCCGAAGCGCACGGCGGCGAGACGGGCGTTGAAGCCGGTTTTATTCTGAAACGCGACCCGGATACGGTCCGCAGTCCCGATGTCTACTATGTACGCCCCGAACGTCTCCCCGAGGGCGAGGTGGCGGAAGGCTTCTGGACGATCGCGCCCGACCTGGCTGTGGAGATTGTCTCACCGTCGGATACCGCGGAGGGTATCCACGAGAAGGTCCGCGACTACCTGGCCGCGGGTACAGCCGCCGTCTGGGTGGTTTACCCCCGCAGCCGCAGCATCATTGTGCATACGCCCGACGGCCTTGCCCGAACCTGGGGGCCGGAAGGCTCCCTGGAAAGCCCGGAGCTGCTGCCGGGGTTTCGCCTGCGCATCGCTGAGCTGTTTGGCTGAAGCCTGGCAGGCTGCGCTTGCGCTACCCGGAGCGTGTGACCGGGTAGCGCGGGAAGCGGGCGCGAGGAGTGCGGGCGCCCTCGCTCCTCCCGCAAGGCGGCGGGGCAGGGGTCGCGGCCCGACACCATCCACTCACTCGTCTCAATACGCACAGGGTTTTTCAGCGCGGGCAAGACCTGCTTGCCATACCCTTTCTGGAAGCCGAACGACCTGGAAGGCATACAGCGATGGACACCTACGAACCGCATATCTACGAACTTTCTGCGCCAGGCAAGCACGGCGCCAACCTGCCGCGCCTCGATGTGCCCGAAACGCCCCTGCCAGCAGCGTTGCTGCGCCAGGACGATATGAACGACTTCCCCAGCCTGACCGAACCCGAGGTCATCCGCCACTACACCCGTATCAGCCAGCGGAACTACGCTATTGACACGGGCTTCTACCCCCTGGGGTCGTGTACCATGAAGTACAACCCCAAGATCCACGAAGAAGCCGCACGGCTTCCCGGCTTTGCCGCCGCGCATCCTCTCCACGACGCCAGCCTGGCCCAGGGGGCGCTGCAACTGATGTATGAACTCCAGGAGTACCTGGGCGAGATCTCGGGCTTCGACGCCGTCTCGCTGCAACCTGCCGCCGGGGCGCAGGGCGAGTTCGCCGGTATCCTCGCCTTCCGCGCCTATCACCTGGACCGTAACGACCCGCAGCGCACCGAGGTGCTCGTGCCCGACGCGGCCCACGGCACCAACCCTGCCACTGCGGCCATGGCCGGTTTCAAGGTTGTCGAGGTAAAGAGCGACGACCGCGGCAATGTTGACCTGGAGGATCTCAAGTCCAAACTCTCCCCGCGCACGGTGGGGATGATGCTCACCAACCCCAATACCCTGGGGTTGTTTGAGGAACACATCGTCGAAGTTGCGCGCCTGGTCCACGAAGCCGGCGGCTTGCTGTACGGCGATGGTGCCAATTTTAATGCCATCCTTGGCATCGCTAAACCAGGCGAATTGGGCTTCGATTTCATGCACTACAACCTGCACAAAACCTTCACCACCCCGCATGGCGGCGGCGGCCCCGGTTCGGGGGCGGTGGGCTGCACGGCGGCCCTGGCCCCGTTCCTGCCCGGCCCGCGGGTGCGCCGCGCCGAGAACGGCGCCTACGAGCTGTTCACTCCCGAGAAGAGCATTGGCCGTCTGAAGGTCTTCCACGGCAACTTCGGTATGCTGGTGCGCGCCTGGACCTACATCCGCAGCCTTGGCGCGGCGGGCCTGCGCGAGGTCAGCGAGACCGCGGTGCTGAACGCCAACTATGTGCGCGTCATGCTCAAGGACCTCTACCCACAGGCCGTGGACCGGATCTGTATGCACGAGACGGTGTTGAAGGGGCAGGTTCCCGGCGCGCAGGGGGTGCGCACGCTCGATATCGCCAAGCGGCTGATTGACTACGGCTTCCACCCACCGACGGTGTACTTCCCCTTGATTGTGCCCGAGGCGTTGATGATCGAGCCGACCGAGACGGAGAGTAAGCGCACCCTCGATAGCTTCATCCAGGCTATGCGCCAGATCGCCCGCGAGGCGGTCGAGACGCCCGATGTGCTCCACGAGGCGCCGACAAAGGCGCCCGTGCGCCGCCTCGACGAGGTACGCGCCGCCCGACAGCCGGTGTTGCGCTACGATGCCGAGGCGTTCGCCAGGATCCGCGAGGAAGGCGCCCGGTGAGCATTACCGGTGTGAGCCTTTTCCCCTTGAGCCGTCCATGCGGCTACGCCGCACAACGCCAGCATGAACATACGTGTTCCTGGGAGGGCGCAGCCCTCCCAAACCCTCTCGCGCACGGCTTCTTTGAGTGGCCAACCTGCCGCGAGGGAATCCGAGTAAGCGAGCCTCACATGCGCCATCACCTGTGGCTTCCGGCGCTCCTCCTCACCCTTGCCCTCACCGCATGCGCTCCCACCCTACCGCCAGAGGTTCCCTCTTCTACGACCGCCAGCGCCGTGACCACACCAGCGGGTACCGGCAGCGCACCGACCGCCACGCTGCCCTCGACCCCCACCACTCCACCAGAGTCGCCGCCACCGCCCACGGGCACACCGGCATTGCCCACCACCCGTCTCAGTCCGGAGACAGTGGGGCAGATCGCCCCGGTTCACAGCGTGGGACTGGGAGGCTTCCTCAGCCTGGCTCTGGGTGGCGATGCGCTGCTGGCAGGCACGACTGCCGGCATTGCCCGGCTACGCCTGCCCGATCTCGACCTGGTGCACTTCGAGGCCGTAGGCCCTGCCTACGACCTCGTCCTCTCGCCCGACGGTGCCCTGCTGGCCCATAGCGCCCCTGCCAGCGCCAACGAGGGGCGCACCGTCTTGCGCCTCGCCGCCGACGCCACGCCGCTGGCCGAACTCCGGGGAAGCCTCCCGCGCTTCGCTCCCGATGGGCAGACTCTGACCACGAGCAGCCCCTTCGGCGAGCTATCAGGCGTTACCTGGTTGTGGAGCGCCGTCACCGGCGCGCCCATCGCCGAACTGGCCGGCAGTGCGCCGCGCTTTAGTGACGATGCTCGCTATATTGCCACGGTTGAGACCCGGCTCGAAGATCCCTCCGTGACGCGGGTCTACCCGACAGGTGGCAACCAGCCGCTGCTGGAAGCCGAGGGCGCAACACCGGCATTCAGCCCCGACAGCAGCCTGGTGGCTGTGGTTCAAGATGCACAGGTAGCGGTGTACCGCTTGCCGGACGGCGAGCGAACGGTGGGCCTGTCCGGCGGCTTCGTGTCAGCCGTGGCCTTTAGCCTTGATAGCCGGGAATTGCTCGGTGTAGAAGGCCCGGATCTGATTGTCTGGGACCTCGCTACCGGGCGTGAGCAGCGGCGTCTGGCAGGCGTAAACCGCGCCGGCGAGTTGCCGCCCTCCGAAGAACCGCGCTTCGCTCCCCGGCGCGACACCCTCGCCACCCTGACGCCGCTCCTCGGCGATTGCCCGCCAGGTGGCGCGCGCGTCAGCGCCACCGCTGATGGCGCCGTGCTCTACGAGGACGAAGCGAGCGTCAGCGTCGCCTACGCCCCCGATGGCGCGCGTGTCGCCCTGGGGCGCAACGGCCAGGCGCGCATCGTTGACCTGGCCAGCGGCGCTGTCGCGGAGCGTGATCTGCAGGAGTACACCGGGATCGCTTTTGGCCCGGACGGCGCAACGCTGGCCCTGACGACGGTCGTCAGCGACGAAAACAGCCGGCTGGTGGGCCAGGTGGAACTGTGGGACCTGGCCACGGGCACGCGTCGCGCGGTGCTGGCAACGGCGCCCGAGGATTTCGTCTTCGCCCTGAGCCGGCTACGCTTCAGCCCTGATGGACAGCGCGTCAGCGCCCTGGCGCGCTACGGCTGCGCTGCCATCGGCTTCAGCAAAATCATCACCTGGAACACGGCGGATGGCGCAATGGTGAGCGAGATCCAGGACCTGCCACCAGCAGTTGACGGGGCCGGCGTCCTGATGGATAGCGCCCCGACGGTGCTGGCTTTCACCCCCGACGGCTCGACGGCAGCCTGGCGCGACCCGGAGGGCAGGCTGGTGCTGCGGCGCCCGAGCGGGGCAGAACAGGTTCTCAAGACCCCAACCGATCCGACGGCCCTCGCCTTCACGGACGATGGAGCTACCCTGGCGATCGGCACGGAGGCAGGCGACGTGTGGCTGCTGAGCGTTAGCGATGGGGCGCTGCGCAGCATCGATCGTGCCGGGGGATCGGTGGAGGCCCTGAGCGTCAGCAGCGATGCAACCCGCATGGTCGGGCTTGCGAACGGTGAAGTCTGGATCTGGGAACTCGAACGCGGCACCCGACTGGACCGCTGGTCGGTGGCCCGGGAAGCCACCGAGCCGCACCTCAGCGCCGATGGAGAATTGCTGCTGGTAAACACCCCGACCGGCCCCATCTTCTACGCAGCGGCTGGCGGACAACCGGTAGGCAACCTTGAGGTCCCGGCAAGCGCGCTGACGCTCGATCCGGAGCAGCGCCTCGCGGTGACCATCACTGGGGGGCGCGCGCTACTCTGGGGGATCCTGTCACGCCAGGTGGCGCATTCTCAGGATGCAATTCAAACCGTACCCGCTCGAATCGGCACACTTGAACAAGCCTGCCCTCGATACCCCTCTCGTTAGTAGATAGCCAGAACAAACAGCCAGCCTATGGGTGTCACCGAGGCTTTCGATCTTCTGATAGCACGGCTTTCAGACAGCAGCGAGACCGGCTGGGCCGCCTGGTCGCCTGGCGAGGTGGCGGCCACACTGATTGCACTGCGGGATAAACAGATGCTTTCGGAGGCTGATAAACGCGACCTGAGAGCGCTCCTGGCGCCAACAGGACCGGTACAGGAGATTGCCATAGCCAGTAACTGGCACGACGACTACATGAAGTGCGCGGCGGCGCTTGATCGCTATGCCCTTTAGCCCGCATGCGCCAGCGACGTACACCTGTCCTGCCTGGTGGTCGGTGACCTCGCGAAGACGTTTACCTGGCACGCGATACGGTCGGAGACGGATATGACAGGAGACACCAGACCGCAAGAAGATTTCGGCTGCCAGCGTTGCTGGCCCTCCAGCGCGGATGCTGCGTGGGAAGCCCGCAGCGCACTCACGCACGTGGCGGATTTGATCGACGAGTCGCATTTTCACGTCATGATCCTCGCGTGTCCTGATTGCGCTCAGCGCTTCCTTTCGATGTTCACAGAGACGGTCGACTGGATGGGCGGTGACGATTCGCAGTACTGGAAGATCCTGCCGATCACTGCGGCTGAAGCTGCCGACCTCGTTCGGCAGCGAGACTCGTTGACCGAAGCCAGGCTCGATGCGCTGGGGGCTGGCCGGCGCTGCCTGTGGCGCGATCACCCGACGGCGGAAGCACCGCGCACATTCTGGTGGACAGGCATCACCTGCGGTCCACACGACTGACGCTGCTCGCACGAGCAATGCCGGACGGAGCTGTCATTATTCGTTTATCTGACTGAGCGCCAGAACAACCAGAACAATTCCTGGCTTGTTGACCATTTACCATGGGCGCTCGGGATCGCGCTTCTGATGCGCTCGCCACCCGCACCGAGAGCGGCGACACGAGTCGCGCGGCGCTCGATGCTCTGCATCAGCCCTGGCCGAACCCGGCGCCCCCCATCTGTTCCGCCGCGAGATGCGGTACAATAAGGTGTTGCCTGCTGCGGGCGCCACCTCATTGACCATCGGGCGGAAAAACGATGAGCCTCTACAAAAGCCGCCATGTTGCGGCCCGGTTCCTCCCTGGCCTGTTTGTGCGTTTTGTGCAGATCTATGTGCGGCCGCAGGTCGAGGGACGTGAGCACATCCCCACCGAGGGTGCGTGCATTATCGCCGCCAATCATTGCAGCCACGCTGATACGGCGGTCGTCTTCGCCTCGCTTCCTCCCCATGCCCGCAAACGCTTCGTTGCCGCCGCGGCCCAGGACTATTTCTTCCAGGGGGGGCCCCAACAGTTCGCCTCACGGGTGCTCTTCAACGCCATTCCCGTTGCCCGCGACCGGCGCGGGGGCCAGGACCCGCTGCGCCACGCCGCGCGCGCGCTCCGCGAGGGCTATGTTCTGCTGCTCTTCCCCGAAGGCACCCGCAGCCCTGACGGGACCATCGGGCCCTTCCGCGCAGGGATCGGCAAGCTGATCGCCGAGTTCCCCGGCACACCGGTCATCCCTACTTGTATCGAGGGCACGCGCCGCGTGATGCCCAAGGGCAAGCTCATTCCGCGCCCCTTCAAGGTCCACGTCTCCTTCGGCGAGCCGATGTACCCCCGGGCCCATCCGAAGCTGCGCGGCACCTGGCAAAGCGCCGCCGACGAGGTGCGCGCGGCGATCATTCGCCTCGGCGCCCCCGAACCGGCCGTAGAGGAGTGATACTGATTGGAGTTGGCGCTTCCGCATGTGTCATGCTGAGCACAGCGCAGCATCTCACTGCCCTGCTGCCGAGGACCCGCGCTTCGCTCGGCGTGACACTATATGGGAGCGGCATAGCGAATTGGTATGACCCGCTCACTGGCGGGTGAGCTGGCCCGCTACGGGATTACCGTCAACGCCGTTTGCCCGGGCTGGACGGCCACTGCCATGCTGGAGGAGGCCGTCGCC
>JBDNDG010000096.1:0-12700 GCA_046719255.1 Chloroflexaceae bacterium | reverse complement strand
TCGCTCGAGCGCAACCGGCCGTTGCGGGGAGAAGGCGAGGGAACTATGGTTCCCTGATGTGAACATTCGGGGAAACCGGGTTGCCCCATGTCCCTAGCTGCGGGGAGGGTTTGCGGCGTTCTGCCCTCCTCCCAGCCTCCCCCCGCTGGGGGGAGGTGCCCGGTTCCCTCTCCCAGGGGAGGGGTTGGATGGGGTATGGGGAAACCGGGTTGCCCCCATTCCCGGTGATCTTTTCCTGCGAGGGCAGTGCTCTTCCAATCCCTCTTCAAAGCGATACCTCTATGCGTAAAATCGGAATCATCGATCTCGGCTCGAACACCACCCGTCTGATTGTGATGGCCTATGTCCCCGGACGGTGTTTCCGCCTGGTTGACGAAGTGAGCGAGGTCGTGCGCCTGGCCGAGGGTGTGGACGCCAGCGGCGCCCTCCAGCCCCGGCCCATTCGTCGCGCCGTTGAGGCTCTGGCCATGTTCCAACGGCTGTGCCGCAACACCGGCGTGGAGGAGATCATCGCCGTCGGTACCAGCGCCATCCGCGAGGCGACGAATCAGGAGGTCTTCTGGGAGGCGCTGCGCAGCCAGACCAGCCTCGATCTGCGCATCATCTCCGCGCGTGAAGAAGCCTACTATGCCTACGTCGGGGCAGTGAATGCGCTGAACCTCCGGGATGGCTTCATTTTCGATACCGGCGGCGGCTCGACCCAGGTTGACGCGATTGTCAACCGCCATCTGGTGGAGTCGTTCTCGGCGCAGGCCGGCGTGCTGCGTTTCACCGAGCGCTACGTCAAAAGCGACCCGATCAGTAAATCCGACCTGCGAGCGCTGACGGGCGCGGCGCGGCAGGTCTTCGCCGATCTGGAGTGGCTGCGCGCTGGTGGGGGCCGGGTCCTCGCCGGCATGGGCGGCACGGTGCGAACCCTGGCGCGCATCGATCAGAAGCAGCGGCTCTATCCGCTTGACCGCGTTCACGGCTATGTGTTGACCCGCGCGGCGTTGCTCGGGATCATTGAGCAACTGGCGCGCAAGAATCGCCGTGAGCGCGAACAGATACCCGGGCTCAAGGCCGACCGCGCCGATGTTACCCTGGCCGGGGCGGTGATCATCGATCAGTTGCTGGAGCGGGGCGGCTTCAACGAGCTGGTGGTCAGCGGCCAGGGTGTGCGCGAGGGTCTCTTTTACAGCCACTTTCTGCGCGGTATGGAACCGCCGTTGATCGACGATCCGCGCGCCTTCAGCGTGCTCAATCTGGCCCGTCTGGACGACTACGAACAGGGGCACTGCGCCAAGGTCGCCAGCATCTGTCTGAGCCTCTTCGACCAGCTTGCGCCCCTGCACCGCTATGGCCCCTGGGAGCGCGAGTTGCTCGGCTACGCCGCCACGCTGCACGACATCGGCGTGATTGTCGGGTACTACGATCACCATAAGCACAGCGAGTACCTCATCCACAATGCCGCCTTGCTCGGCTTCACCCACCGCGAGCTGGTGATCCTCGGGGCGCTGGTGCGCAACCACCGCAAGGGGTGGACCGATCCCGGCCCCTACGCCGCCCTGCTTCAGCCCGACGATACAACGCGCATTATGCGCCTCAGCGCGTTGTTGCGTATCGCCGAGTACCTGGAGCGTAGCAAGAGCCAGGTGGTGCGTGAAGTGCGGGTGGAGCTGGGCGATCCGGTGCGTATCCACGTGGATAGCCGCGGTGACGCCACGGTGGAGATCTGGGAAGCCAACCGCCGCGCCGGGCTCTTCGAGCGGGCTTTTCAGCGTCGGGTCGAGATCGTCCCCGGACGCACGGACGCCCGGGCCCTGGAGGCCTTTGTGTGACCCGGGGCGGCCACTGGCGCGGGTTTGGAGGGGCTTGTCTCCCTCCCTCACGTGAACGTAGCCCGCTGGCAGGTTGTTCCTGGGAGGGCGTAGCCCTCCCAGGAACAGATATGTATTGTTGGGAGGGCTGCCCCCGGCGCATTGCATCGGCCCTGAGCAGCCCCCCGGGGCCAATGCGCCATCCGCCTCCGGCGGCGAAGTGCTGGGCGGCGTTAGCCGTCCCAACGACGTCGCATCGGCCCTGAGCAGCCCCTCGCCTCTGGGAGCGCCATCCCGCCCCTGTGCTATAATGCGGTAGCAGACCGATCGCAACGGCGGGCCGGCAGGCCTGTGTTTGTTATGCGCTGCCCCTACTGTCAACATCCTGATACCGATGTGCTCGATACCCGCAAGCTCAACGACGGTGAAATTATTCGCCGGCGCCGCAAGTGTCGCCAGTGCAGCCGACGCTTCACGACGTACGAGCGGGTCGAGTCGGTTAGCTTGACGGTGGTAAAGAAAGACGGCGAGCGCGAACCCTACGACCGCGAGAAGATCATGCGTGGCGTGCGTACCGCATGCTATCGTCGTCCCATCTCGGTGCAGCAACTTGAACAACTGGTCAACGATGTCGAAGCGGCAATTATGGCCACCGAGGAGCAGGAGGTCAGCAGCAAAACCATCGGCGATGAAGTAATGCGCCGCCTGCGCGATCTCGACGAGGTGGCGTACATTCGTTTCGCCTCGGTCTACCGTTCCTTCGCCGACATTGGCAAGTTGCGCGAGGCGGTTGACGAACTACTTGAAAATTCGTAACCTGCCGGCGCGGCAGGCGTCAGCCTGTGCGCACGGTGTGCCCTTCGGGGAGTTATTTCGATGAGTGTAGACACCAAATCGGAAGAGCGCGCCTCCGAGCCTGCGCCCACCGCTCAGGCTGAGAGCGCCGGGCAGCCCGCGCGCCCCCCGCTGATGCAGCGCATCGGCGCATCCTTCGCCCGGGTGGAGTGGGGACAGACGTTGCTCGTCGCCGTGCTGATGGCCCTGGCCTGGTGCGCTCTGTTCCTCGCCAGCAATGTGTTGCAGATCCTCGCCGGCATCGTGCCGGTCATGGCCGGTCTGTTCCTGGGCCGCCGGGTCAAAGGCGACTATCTTACCCATGGCTTTGTGCTGGGCATCACCGGCTTTCTCTTTGGCCTGGCCTTCGCGGCGATCTACGGCGCCCTGGGGCAGGCCGGCGTGGTGCCTATGCCGGTGCTGCAACTGCGCGCCGATACCCCGCCGGCCCCGGTGAGTTTCGACGAACTGCTGTTCGTCTACACGTCGTTTTCCCTCTTTGCCCTGATCCCCTTCCCCACCTTCGGTACGGTCATGGCCGGTCGCGCCGAACAGCGCAACCGCGAGACCCAGCGGCAGATTGCCGAGCGCGGCGGACGCCTCGAACGCCCCGGGGTGGTACGCACGCTCGAGGATCTTCAGGGTCTCTCGCTGCCGCAACTCGGCTCCTACGTGGTTGCCCTGTACCGCAAGAAGGGCTTTGTGTTCAAGGATTATCGCTTCATTGATAAGGACAAGCACCTTGATCTTGAAATGGAGTACGAGGGCGAACGCTTCCTCCTCCGTCTGACCGTGGCCGACAAGGTTCGCCCGGGGACGATCGAGAGCCTGGTGCAGGATATGAAGCGCCAGGATATTCGCAAGGGGGTTGTGATCACCTCGACCGATTATACGCCCGATGCTCTCAAAGCGGCTGCCGGTCGCCGGAACCTGGTGGCGATCAATGGGCAGACGCTGTTTGAGATGGCCGAGGGGTAGACGCTGGCCTCTGACGTGAACATAGCCCGCGCGCAGGAGGGTTCGGGAGGGCGCAGCCCTCCCGGGCAAGCACTCGCCCGGGGGGTTCGGGAGGGCGTAGCCCTCCCGGGAATAAGCATGTTCATTCTGGTATTGCGCGGCGCAGCCGCGCAGCTTGCTGAAACCAGGAACACAGGGCGATGAAAATCGATCTGACAGGGCGAGTGGCAGTGGTGACCGGCGCGAGCCGGGGCATTGGCCGCGCCATCGCCGGGGGCCTGGCCGCTGCCGGCGCGCTAGTGGTCGTCAACTACCGCGACAACGCTGCAGCCGCCGAGGCGACAGTTGCGGCGATCAGTGCTGCGGGTGGGCAGGCCGCCGCAGTGCAGGCTGATGTCTCCCAGGCCGAAGCGGCCGACCGGTTGATCAAAAGCGCCCTGGATCGCTTCGGTCGTCTGGATATCCTCGTCAATAATGCCGGGATCACCCGCGATACACTGATTCTGCGAATGAAAGACGCCGATTTTGACGAGGTGATCAACACCAATCTCCGCGGCGTCTTCCTCTGTACTCGCGCTGCCCTGCGCCCTATGGGAAAACAACGCGGTGGGCGGATCATCAACCTGGCCTCGGTGATCGGCCTGATCGGCAATGCCGGCCAGGCCAACTATGCGGCCGCCAAGGCCGGAATCATCGGCTTTACCCGGGCCACTGCCCGCGAAATGGCCAGTCGCAACATCACTGTCAATGCGGTGGCGCCTGGCTTTATCGAGACGGAGATGACCGGCGTGCTCGGCGAGGCGGCTCGCAAGGCCATCCTCGATACCATTCCGCTCGGGCGCCTCGGGCGACCTGAGGAAGTTGCCGATCTGGTTTGCTTCCTCGCCTCCGATGCGGCAGCCTATATTACTGGCCAGACCTTTACCATTGATGGCGGAATGGTCATGACGTAACAAGCGATGAACCTATGGTTCCCCACACTCCTCCCGGCAGGGAGGGTGTGGGAGGGCCAGGCCCTCCCGGGAGAATCGCGTTTCATTCCTGTGGTGTGCGGCGCAGCCGCGGGGAGTACTGGTGCCAGTATGCTCAACAAAGTCCTCATCGCTAACAGGGGCGAAATCGCCGTTCGCATCGTTCGCGCATGCCAGGAACTGGGTATCAAGAGTGTGGTCGCCTACAGCGAGGCCGACCGCGACTCGCTCGCCGTCCGGCTGGCCGATGAGGCGGTCTGCATCGGTCCGGCCGCCGCTGCCAAGTCGTACCTCAACCCCCCGGCGCTGATCACCGCTGCCCTGATCACCGGCTGCGATAGCGTGCATCCGGGCTATGGCTTCCTCTCGGAAAACCCCTACTTCGCCGAGATGTGCGCTGATGTCAAACTGACCTTCGTTGGCCCCTCCGCCGAGACGATGCGCCTGATGGGTGACAAGGCCATTGGGCGCCAGACGATGCGCGCCGCCGGGGTGCCCACCGTGCCGGGCTCGGAGGGCGAGTTGCGCAATCTGGAAGAGGCGATTGATATCGCCCGGCAGATTGGCTACCCGGTGCTGCTCAAGCCCTCCGCGGGCGGCGGCGGGCGGGGGATGCGCGTGGCCTACGATGAGTCCGACCTGGTGCGCGCCTATCCGACCGCTCGCGCCGAGGCCGAGGCCGCCTTTGGCCGCGGCGATCTGCTGCTGGAGAAGTATCTTACCAGGGTGCGCCACGTTGAAATCCAGGTGCTGGCCGATCGCTACGGCCACGCCATCCACCTGGGTGAGCGCGATTGCTCGGCCCAGCGCCGCCACCAGAAGATTGTCGAGGAGGCGCCCTCGCCCATCGTTACCCCCGAGATTCGGGCCAGAATGGGCGCCGATGCTGTGCGCGGCATCGCCTCGATCGGCTATGTGAATGCTGGAACGCTGGAATTTCTCATGGACCAGGAGGGGAATTATTACTTCATCGAAATGAATACGCGGATCCAGGTTGAACACCCGGTAACCGAAATGGTAACCGGCGTGGATCTGGTGCGCTGGCAGTTGCTGATCGCCTCTGGCGAACGCTTGACGCTGCAACAAAATGATATTAAAATATCACGGCACGCAGTAGAGTGTCGTATTAATGCGGAAGATCCCGAGCGGGACTTCCTGCCGGCCGGGGGCGAAATAGAGTTCTATTTGCCGCCTGGCGGTCCCGGTGTGCGCGTCGACTCGCATCTGTACGCGGGCTACACGCCTCCCCGCCATTACGACTCGCTGCTGGCGAAGATCATCACTTCCGGCGAAACCCGTGACGATGCCCTGAACCGGATGCGTCGGGCACTGAACGAGTGTGTGATTACGGGGATCAAGACGACTATCCCCTTCCAACTGGCCCTGATTGATGACCCGGAGTTCCGCGCTGCTCGTCATCATACCGCCTATGTCGGCGAGTTGCTCCGCACCTGGAAAGAGGAGCGCTCTGCTCTTGCCGCCGTGTAACTGGACCGCGTGTCGCGGCGCCGTCGCACCGCGGCGCACTGCGGGGCGTTGTCCCGCCCCACCTGGCCCGGCGGCAGTTGTGCGCCGCAGCCGGGCACGCTGTGCCGACCCGGCAGGTACGGGCGCCGCACGGCGGGGGTCAATTGATGCCGCACTTCCCAGGGGACTGCCAGCGCCAACCATCCCGCGCGCCCGCCGACCCTGGCGGCGATGGTGGTTGGCGTCACCTTCGATAACGCTCTCCGGCGCAGTCAGGCCCCGGTTGAACCGGAGCCAGGCCCGCGTCGCTCACCACGGCCACTTGCTGCACGCTCGGGAGGTCCTGCGTGGGTAGTTTGCGTCATCGCGTCCGCATCGCCGCGCTGCAGATCCTGTTCGAGGTGGATGCCACTGACCACCCGATTGATGTGGTCTTTGAGCGCCGGCTCGAAGATGAGGATTTTGCTGCCGATGGCGAACGCTTTCTGCGCAATCTGGTCTTCGGCGTTTGGGAGCATCGGTCCTATCTGGACCGGATCATCGAGGAGGCCGCGCCAAACTGGCCCATTACGCAGATGCCCGGCGTGGATAAGGCGATCTTGCGCATCGCACTCTACGAGTTGCTGGTTGATGATATCGAACGTACGCCGGTGAAGGCGGTCATCAATGAGGCCGTGGAACTGGCCAAGCAGTTTGGCAGCGATAATTCCAGCCGCTTTGTGAACGGTGTCCTTGGCACGGTCGTCATGCGCTATCGTCCCGATGCCGGGGCGCCGTGACGCGCGTCACCGGTGCGCGCAGTGTCCGTTGTGTGAGTTGAAAGGGTGTACCATGCAGTCAACCGATATCGAGGAGCGCCTGCGCAAGATTGTCGCCGAACAGCTCGGCGTTGATGAGACGCAGGTTGTACCTGGCGCTTCGTTCGCTAAGGATCTTAAGGCCGATTCGCTCGACCTGGTGGAACTGATTATGTCCATCGAGGAAGAGTTCGACATCGAAATCAGCGATGATGACGCTGAGAAGATCGAGACGGTCCAGGATGCGCTGGATTATCTCGTGGCCCACCCCGCAATTCAACAGTAACCGGTCAGGAGCGCCTCAGGGCCGCAGCGGTACGCCGCTCGGCCCTTTTTTGAGTCTGGGCGCGTGGCGCCAGCGCAGAGGCGCTTGATGAAGACGGGTTGTTTCGTGGGAGGGCGCAGCCCTCCCTCACCCTCCCCGCTGGATGAGGGAACCGAGCTCCTCCCTCCAGCGGAGCGAGGCCGGGAGGGGCGTGGGGAAACCCGGGTCCCAGCGTAGTTTAGTCAGACCCGGGAGCGCCCCGTGCCGCGTGAGCCGCAGCCCTTCAAACAGCACTTCGGGCCGGACCTGGTGGCAGATCTGGCCCGGCGGATCGGCGCGGTGGAGCCGTCGTTTCCGCAGGCGGCATTTGTGGCCGCCGTCGCGCTGCAGCTCGAGCCGCTGGCGTTGAAGGCGCGCGTCGCGGTGATTGCCGCGGAATTGCGCGCCTACCTGCCGCCCGACTATCCCGCCGCGCTGGAGGTGTTGCTGGCGATCCTCGGCCCGCCCCTCGCTGAGAATGAGGGTATGTTCAGCGACGGGTGGCACGTGATGCCGCTGGCGGCCTTTGTCGAGTACTACGGCCTCGATCACGTCGAAGAGTCGCTGGTGGCCATGCACGCGATTACGCAACGCCATACGGCGGAGTATGCTATTCGTCCCTTTCTGGTGCGCTATCCGCAGCGTATCCTGCAAACGCTTCAGATCTGGGTGAACGACCCGAGCTTCCACGTCCGGCGGCTGGTGAGCGAGGGCACCCGCCCGCGCCTGCCCTGGGCCGCGCGGTTGCCGCAGTTCATCGCCGATCCCACGCCGGTTCTCGCTCTGCTGGAGCATCTGAAAGACGACCCTTCGGCCTATGTGCGTAAGTCGGTGGCGAATAACCTGAATGACATCGCGAAAGATCATCCTGACCTGGCGCTGGCGACGCTCGCCCGCTGGCGCGAAGGCGCCAGCGCGGAGCGGGCCTGGATCGTGCGCCACGCCCTGCGCACCCTGGTCAAACAGGGCCATCCCGTAGCGCTCGAGTTGCTCGGGGCCGGAGCGCCCCGGGTGACGCTGGAGTCTCTGGAGCTTACCCCACTCCGCGTGGCGGTGGGTGGCGCCGTGACCCTGAGCGTTACCCTGCGGAGCACGGCGCCATCACCGCAGTTGCTGGTTGTTGACTATGTACTGCGGATGCCAGGCGCTAGAGGGGCTGCGCGGGCGAAGGTCTTCAAGCTCCGCTCGCAGTGGCTGGAGCCTGGCGCCATACTGCATGTGCAGAAACGCCATTCCTTCGCTCCGGTGGGGGCGCGTCCAGTCTATCCGGGGGCGCATTCGATCACCGTGCAGGTGAATGGCGTGGCTCTGGGCGCCGTGGCTCTTGAGGTTGAGCCTGGCGTGAAGTAGGGTGGCCCATGCGGGCGCCCCGGTTTCGAGCAGGGTATGCGCGACCGATGTCTTCCGCCATGGATGGTGGGGAATCCGGTATTTCTCCGCCACCTGCCTGTGGGGCGGGTGTGGGCGGGCGCAGCCCTGCCGGGAAACATTCACCATTGTTTCCGTGGCGTGCGGTACGGCCACGCGGGGACCAGCGGCCACCCCGGCGTGACCCTTCTCTCACAGTGTCTATAAGGAGCGCCCGATGAGTGAAACCGGCTACTTCCAGGATTACTACCCCGATGAGTTGAGCCACTGCTACGGCTGTGGGCGTTTGAACGAGCATGGCTTGCAGATCAAGAGCGCCTGGGATGGTGATGAGACAGTGGCCTACTTTACCCCGCGACCGTACCACACCGCCATTCCGGGTTACGTCTATGGCGGTTTACTGGCTTCCCTGATCGATTGCCACGGCACGGGAACGGCCTCAGCGGCGGCCTACCGGGCAGCCGGGCGTCCCATGGGCAGCGAACCTCCGCTCCGCTTCGTTACAGGGTCGTTACAGGTTTCCTATCTGCGCCCGACCCCACTCGGCGGTGTTCTCGAGGTGCGCGGTCGGGTCAAAGAGGTGAAGGGTCGCAAAGTGATCATCGAGGCGTGGATCGTGGCTGAGGGCGAGGTGACCGTGCGGGGTGAAGTGGTGGCCGTACGGATGCCTGAAACCATGCGCCCCGCAGGGTAGCGCCCCAGCGGGGAGGTTGTGGGAGGGCACAGCCCTCCCACGAAAGAGGAAGGTCCGGCGACGGCGTGCTACGGCCCGACTTTGTCAACCCGGGACTGCACCCAGAAATTCTTATTCAGGTCGCCCGTGGCTACGAGGGTGTACACCCAGCCGTTCTCGAAGCGCAGGGGTGGCGTGGTGAAGACTACCGCGGTCTGCCCGGCCGGGCTGATGTCGAACTGGTAGGTGCCCGCATCAACCTCAACCGTGGCCGCGGCCTTGAATGGCGCGTTTGCGACCACAACGGTGCGCGTACCGGCCAGCTTGATGTCCACCGCCGGGGCGTTGGGGCTGGCGTGGATAATGCGCACACGCGCCTTGCCCGTCGGAACCGGGCTGAGGTTATCCTCAAACAGCGCGGCCTCAATGTTCTTGACGAAACCGACCGCAGCCACCGTGCCGGTATAGCCGCCGCGCAGGTTCAGGGTGGCGCGCAGCACCGCGTTTGCCTCGGGCCTCCCGGCTGGTGTAACCGCCACGTTGTAGCTGCCGTCGGGCAGGCTCAGGTAGTTGCTTACGGCGAAGAAGGGCACGTTGGTAAGCACAGGCTGTCCGTTGACGTACACATCAACGGCGGGGGCATCTGGCGAGGCGTGCATCACACGGACCATGTTCATGGTCTGGGCGCTGGTGGCCGGGGCGGCCGCAGCGATGACGATCAGCGCGATCAGGGCGAGGATCAACTTGCGCATCATGGGCAACTCCTTTGTACTGTGCGACTCCGTATAGTCCTCTATACGCTGCGGACTTGGGGTTGGATGTATCCAATCCGGGGGCTAATGCAACATCCTTGAGCGCGCGCGGCTCCTCACCCCGTCAAAGGGTGTCACCAAACCGTCGCGCGTGCGGCATCTGAGGGCCATGTAGCCCGTCCTTATGCGGCGTATGTGTCGGCGTGCATCCAGAGAATGAGCGCGCGCCCGTGAGCGTGGGTGCTGATCTTGTATAATCCTGATGTGAACATAGCCCGTGCGCGGGAGGGTTTCGAAGGGCGCAGCCCTCCCAGGAAAAAAACGTGTCTTCATCTTGTCGGCGTATGGGGAAACCAGATTTCCCCACGTCCCTCCCTGTGGGGAGGGTTTGGGAGGGCGTAGCCCTCCCAGGAACACGTATGTTCATTGTGGCGTGGTGCGGCTGCGCCGCACAGGTGCCTGGTATGAGTGGAATGCCTGCCGGCCCGGCGCGGCTCCTGGCGCTCCTGATTGCTGCGCTGGCTCTGGTTGCCTGTAGTGATGTGCCGCCCGCCGCGCCCACGGCGTCGCCCGCGCCCGATCGCGCTGCCGCACCGGCGCCGACCTCTTCCCCGCTGCCGCCTACCCCTACCCCGGCCCCGCGCCCGCTGGTGCTCTGGGTCGCTGAAGAAGGGCCGGTGCTTGAAGGGGTGCGCCTTCTGGCGCGCGACTTCGGCGCTATGACTGGCACGCCGCTGGAGGTTGTTGCCCGCCCTGCTGACGGGTTGCGCCTGAGTCTGGCGACGGCCGCGCTGGTGGGTGATCCGTTGCCTGATCTGTTCTGGGGCGATCAGGAACTGCTGGCGGGGCTGCTGGCCGATGGGCAACTTCAGCCAATAGAGGTAACGGCGCCGGACGATGTGTTGCCGGCCCTGCTGACCGCTGCTACTGCCGACGATCATCTCTGGGGCGTGCCGTTGGCCGCGCGCAACAGCCTGTTGCTGCTCTACAACCGCGCCCTGGTGCCCGAAGCGCCGGCCACCAGCGACGCGCTGATCGCCCGCTCGCGCGCCGTCGCCACCCGCGAGGTGGCCGGCCTGGTCATGGCCTGGGACGAGTCGCGCTGGCTTTTGCCCTGGCTCTATGCCTTCGGTGGCGCGCCTCTGGCGCCGGATGGTCGGAGTGTCAGTCTGGAGACGCCGGAGATGGTCGCCGCGCTGGGGTTGCTGCGGGAGTTCTACGCGGCTGCACCGGCCAATGGCGCGGGCTATCAGCGCGGCCAGCGGCTGTTCGCGCAGGGCTACGCGGCGCTCGCGATTGATGGTGACTGGGTGGTGCCGCGTTACCGGCAGATCAGCGCTACCCTGGATCTGGGGATCGCCCCGCTGCCGGTGGTGCCAGCGACGGGCCGGCCCGCGCCCGGTCTGCTGGGGGGCGCCTACCTGCTCTTCCAGCGCGACCTCGCCGGGGATGCGCTCGAACGGGCGCGCGCATTTGCGGCATGGCTGCTGGAGCCTGCAACGCAGGCGCGGATACCCGGTACGCTGGGGCGCCTGCCGGCCCGCGCCAGCGTACTGGAGTCCGCCGATGTCGCCACCGACCCGCTCCTATCCGCCGTCGCCGTCAGCGCTGCTGTGGCCCCCGGCCTTCCCCCAACGCCGGCCGCCCGTTGTCTGCTCTACGCGATTGATAGCTGGCTGCCCCACGTGCTCGACGGGGCGCTCAACCAGGCCGAGGCCGCGGCCTCGATGCAGGCCGAGGCCGAAGTATGCCTGCGACAATGAACCCGGTCTTCCCTTGCCCCTGCCCGGCAGAAGGTTGGGGACGGCTGATGTGAGACTACGGGGAAACCGGGTTTCCCCATCCCCCTGCCTGTAAGGGCGTCAAACCCTCCATCTAATCAAGGGAGAAACTATGCAATGCCCCTCTTGCGGCGCAAACGTGCCCGACGATGCGCTGTATTGCATCGAGTGCGGGGTCAACCTGCGGCCCGTTGTCACGGGTGAAACCACTGCGCTCCCCAAACCGGCCCCGGATGCGATCGCCTGCGGAGTATGCGGTGCGGCCAATCCGGCCCACGCCGCATACTGCGTGCGCTGCGGCGCGCTGATCAAAGGTCCGGTCCCCATTCCCGGGGTTACGATGCCGGAACGCCTGGCCCGTTCTACCGAGCCGCTCGCGCCCTTGCCGCCCACGCGGCGCACTGGCCCTCCGCGCGAGCTGCTCGGCCTGGCCGTGTTCCTGATCGGCTTCGGCGTGCTCATACTTGCCCGGGTACCCATCTGGCCAAGCATCCTGTTCGTCACTGGCATCACCTCGTTTGTGGTGACAGCCCGGCGTGGGCGGATCGTAGAAGCCCTGTCCAGTGTAATCTGGCTCTTCGGACTGGGCGTGTTATTTACCGTGCCGCGCCTCTTCTGGCCGGGCTTGCTGGTGCTGATCGGCCTGACGGTGCTGCTCAAGATGCTCCAGCGCGCCGCGGTCAGACCGTGAGCCGGCGAGTGCGGCTATTGACATGCTCCTATCATTGCACTACACTTGCCGGTATTCCTGCCTCTGCGGGTCGGAAGAGGCGCTCCCGCCTGTGCCTGCCCGCAGGTTGGAGGCTGGCGTGGAAGACGTTAGACGCCCATGCGACTGCGCCCTCCACTCCAGGAATGAAAAGCGGTTCTCCGGGGAGGGCTTTGCCCTCCCAAACCCGCCCCCCAGAGAGGGGCGTGGGGACACCCGGTGTCCCCACAGGTTCACGTCAGGCCCCCCAGCGGCCACGCCGCACAACGACACGGTGGAAAAGGTTTC
>JBDNDG010000095.1:0-12708 GCA_046719255.1 Chloroflexaceae bacterium | reverse complement strand
GGCGCAGCCCTCCCAGACCCACCCCGGTTCAGCGGCCCGTTACCCCCCTCAGATTTCCCGGCCAGCAAACTGCACCAGCCCCCAGCGCCCACTGGTCATCCACTGCGGATCGCGCGCGCTTGCTGCCGCAATGCGC
This sequence comes from Chloroflexaceae bacterium, assembly GCA_046719255.1. Lineage (GTDB taxonomy): Bacteria > Chloroflexota > Chloroflexia > Chloroflexales > Chloroflexaceae > JACAEO01. The sequence continues at coordinate 12,572 of JBDNDG010000095.1, read as the reverse complement.
GCCTGGTCCAGGCCGACTGCTACCTCGGACTTGCACGTACGCAGGAGCAGGAGAGGCGCCGGGGCATAGCTCAAGACGTCGGCCAGGGGGGTGACGGCGGGCCAGTGTCGATCGCCGAGCCAGCGGCGGTAGTTGGCGTCGCCCTTGCTGATGAGCAACCCCGAGGTGGCCAGGGTGTCGAAGAGCGCCTCGGGCAACTCCCAGCCCGCCAGGGGCGAGGTCCAGAACCAGTCGTCGTGCAGGATCAGACGGCTCTCGGCCAGCGCGGCGACGAGGCGCGCGGCAGCAGTGGCCACCGGGTCGGGCCGGCCAGCCAGCCAGGCGATGGTGTCACGCACATCGCCGGCAGTCGCATCGGAGACGAAGGTCGGGTGGGCCCTGGCGTGCAGCCGCACCCGCAGGCCGCGGGCGAGCAGGGCGTCGGTCAGGAGCAGGTCATGCACCAGTTCGGCCCCGGCATTGTCGAGTATCACATCAACCGTAGCCGAGCGGGCGACAAGCACGTCGAGACAGGCCAGAGCGGCGGGGCTATCGTCGGCCAGCAGGGTAGCGCCACCGGGGCCACCTTCGGCGTCCGCCGGCCAGAGGCTCAGGTCGGCCTGGTTGCCCCACAGCGCGCCGCGGAGCGCCGCATCGAGCGACAGCGGCTCAGCGCCCAGCCCTGTCAGCGGGGTGCGTTCGAGGCCCAGGCGCTTCTGCTGGGCATAGGGGTCGCGGCCAAAAGCGCCGGAGCGGGGACGGAAGTAGCCAGTCGCCTCCAGGATGCGCCGGTAGAAGTAGGTCTCGGCGAGGAACCAGGGCACGGCGAGCCAGTCCTGGCCGATGTAGGGGGTCAGGTAGTCATCCCAGAGGGCCAGATCGGGCGCTCCAGGGTCGGCGAGGGGACGCAGCGGGGCAGAGGGTATCTCGGCGGCCAGGGCTGCGACGGCGTCCGCCGCTTCGGGATCGAGGTCGTTCTCGGCGAGCACGCGCCCGGCGATGGCCGGCAAACGGCGAACCACCGTATCACGGGCGAACGAGTCTGGATCAGCGCCGCGCAGGGGCGGCGGGAGTGGCAGCAGCGGCTGGCGCATAACGAAGTTCAGCGTGGCACCTCGACGCGGGCAAGCATGCGCCCGAGGGCCGTATCGGGCGTCAGTCCCTCGATCTCGGCCTCGGGCCGCAGAATAATCCGGTGGCGAAAGACCGGGCGCACCAGGGCCTTTACATCATCAGGCGTCACGAAGGCGCGCCCCTGCATGGCTGCGTAGACCTTGGCCGTCAGCAGCAGGGCGATACTGGCGCGGGTCGAGCCACCCATCAGCAGGTCGGGGCTGCGCCGGCTTTCCTGGGCAATGCGCCCGATATAGCCGAGCACGCCCTCCTCCACGCTCACCTCGCGGATCTCGGCGCGGCAGGACTGCAGATCCCCGGGCGCAAGCACCGGGCGCAAGCCGGCTTCGTCGAGGCGGTGGGCGTCGAAGCCGCGGTGGTAGCGCCGCAGAACCTCCAGCTCCACCTCGGAGGGCGGGTGGTCCAGGAGCACCTTGAAGAGAAAGCGGTCGAGCTGGGCCTCGGGGAGGGGGTAGGTACCCTCGTATTCGATGGGGTTCTGGGTGGCGACCACGAAGAACGGGTCGGGCAACGGCAGCCGTTCGCCCTCGATAGTCACCTGGCGCTCCTCCATAGCCTCGAGCAGGGCGCTCTGGGTCTTGGCCGGGGCGCGGTTGATCTCATCGCCCAGGAGCAACTGGGTGAAGATCGGCCCGCGTCGCAGCCGAAACTGACCGGTTCCCATGTCGAACACCTGCGTGCCCAGGACGTCGGAGGGCATCAGATCGGGGGTAAACTGTACGCGCTTGAACTCGGCCTGCACGAGCAAGGCCAGGGTTTTGGCCATCAGCGTCTTGGCAGTTCCGGGGGCGCCTTCGAGCAACACGTGGCCACCGGCCAGCAGGGCAACCAGCATGAGCGTAAACGGCTCATCCTGGCCAACCAGCACCTTGCGCGCTTCGCTGCGGATCTGCTCCGCGAGGGTCTGGGTACGCATCGAGGTTCGCTCCGCTGGTCATCTCGGGCAGAGTAGAGAAGTACGTGTTCATACGTCTCCCGGCTACGCAGGCATCTTGCCCACGTCCGGGCCGCGAGCGGGGCGCCCGCTCCACAGCTCTACAAGCCGCCTGTGTGGAGAGGTAGAGCTGTGGAGATGTGGCGCGACTGTAACGTTAAGCCTTGCCTTACTCCAAACGCGAACAGGCAGGTGGGGAAAGCGGCTTTCCCCACGTCCCTGTTCAGTCGTGACGAGAGTGTGGCCCGCCATCGCCATCAACCATGAGGATCGCCAGCGCAGCAGTCAGAGCCAGCACGGTTGCGGTTGGGCGCAGCGGGTCGGCATGGGGGAGCACAATGGCGCCATCGGCATCGCCGCCCAGGCGCTGGAGCGCGATGGCCTCGGCGCGGCTCAAGCTCGCGGCGCGCAGGGCCGCCTCGGCGGCTGCCGTGGCGGAAGCCAGTTCCACCGGCGCGCCCTCCAGCCCGGCGCGGGCCAGGGCAGCCAGCGCGCCCGCCGCGGGCGCGCGGCCCGCCAGCCAGCGGGCGGCGCGGATGAGCTGGGGCCGGAAGGCACCCGTGTAGGCGGTATGCCCGCCCAGGGCAAAGGCCAGCGCGGCCAGCGCGGTAGCCTGCTCATCCTCGGCCCAACTGCCATTGACCCCCTGGGTGCGCGCCAGGTAACGCAGGGCCGCATCGCGGCGATCGAGCGGCGTGGGAGCCGCCCGCGGCGCCGCGGGGGGCGCCGCCACGTCACGCGGGGCCCGGACGACCGCTGGAGGAGCCGACTCGCTGACGCTCCGAGCGCGGGCCAGAACCCGCCCGGACAGCGCTTCAAGCGACGGCATGGCGCCGGCCGCGTACATGACGCCACCCAGGATCCCGGGCGGGGGCGAGGCTTCGAACGCCTCGCGCCGCGTGCCAGCAGGGAGATGCACCGGAACCACGACCCGCCCCTCGGCCCGCCGGCGCCCGGCGTCCGGCGGCGGCTCCTCGACTGCCACGAAGGCCGTCCACGCCGAGAGCAGACCGTGCTCCAGGGCCAGGGCCAGGATCTCCTGCTCCAGAGCCGACGCGTGGCGCGGCTCCAGCCGGACCATGTCCTCCAGGGCGGCGATACGCGCTCGCGCCCACAGCTTTGGCAGTGCGGCCCAGACCCCGCCGCGATCGGGCGTGGCCGCGGGCAGATCGAGCACGAGCGTCTCGGCAAAGCTGCCGCGCGCCGCGCGGGCCTTGAGCGTAAGCAGGGCGCGCTCGTCGTGGGGCGCGTTGAAGCGGGCCAGCAGCGTCAGCGGCTGTCCGGCATAGAGATCGGGCAGCGGGGTGGGCAACACATCACTCACATGGGCGCCGCCCCACTCCACGTGCAGATCGCGCAGCAACGGCAGCGCGGCGCGGCGCTGGAAACGCTCCACCCCCGGCTCGATCGGCTCGCCGGGAAGAATGTACTCGGTCACGCCCCGCCCGACCTCGGCCAGCTTATCGAGCAAAAACCGGTTCACAGCCGACCCCACCCCGAAGGCAAAGACGCGCGCTTCTCCCAGGCGCGCAGTCAATTCGCGCAGCACCAGGTTCTCATTGCCCACCGCGCCATCGGTGAGGAAGACGACCACGCGCAGGCGCTTGGGATCGCGCGGTTGGGCCAGCGCCTCGGCCAGCGCAGCGACGATCTCCGTGCCACCGCGCGCCTCGATCCCGGCGATAAAGCGATCCGCCGCGTCAACGTTCGCCTGGGTGAACGGCAGCGGCGTAGGCGCCAGGCGTTCAACAAAATTGTCGAAGGGGAAGATATTGAAACTATCGCCGGGATTAAGCGCGCGCAGACAGGCGCGCAGCGCGTTGCGCGCCTGCACGATGCTCTCGCCGCCCATCGAGCCGCTGCGGTCAAAGACAAAGAGCATCTCGCGAGGCAGCACCTCCTCGGGCAGGGGCACCGCCTGTGGCGTCAGCGAAAGAAGCAACGCGCCAGGGCGGCCCGCCTCGCGGAAGACAAACGCCGCTGCGCGGTAGCCGGCGCCGGCAGGCCGGTAGCGCAGCACCAGATCGCGATCAGGCACCGCGCCGGGGTCGCGCAGGGTTGCGATATGGCGCCCACGGGCCTCGTGTACCTCGAACAGGTCGTTGGCAACCTCTACTTCGGCCAGGCGGCCCACATCGAGACTGATCTCCACGGCCAGAGTGTGGCCGGCAACATCGGGCGGCAGCAAGGGCACCGCGCCGTCCCTGGGATTGGCCAGCAACCCCGCTGGCAGATAGCGCGGCAGCACCACCGTCGGCACCACCAGGGTGAACCAGCCGTCGTCGTAGGGCACACGCTCGAAGTAGCGCAGGCGCGCCTCCACCACCTCGCCCGGCTGAAGATTGGCTACCTCGACACTGAGCATATTCGGGCGCTGTTGCGCCAGCAAGGCGGCGTCGTGTCCCCGTTCGGCGGCCTCGTGAAAGGCGCGTTCGGCCTCATCGCGGGGCCGCGCCTCGCCGCGAATCAGCCGCGCGCCGATCTGCAGCTCCAGCCCACTGACCGCTGCCTCCGAGGGCAGCGGGAACACATAGAGCGCATCGAGCGCCGCGTGATGGCGGTTGCAGAAGCGCTGGGTCATCACCGTCTCGGCCAGCGGGCCGACCACCTCGACGGCGATGGTCGTATGCTCGAGCGGCACGGGCGGCAGGCTCGCCTCGCGCGGCAGCAACATCCCTCCGGAGACGGAAGCGTCAGAGGCAGGCTCAGATCGGGCCATGGCGGACCTCCTTCATCATGGGCTGGCGAGTGCCAGCGCCTGGGGCGCCACCAGCACTGGCGACCGTCACGGCAGGCAGCGGAGATGGCTGGTGGCTTGCCACAGTGATGACGCACGAGTCGCGGCCATTCCCGAGGACGGCCCTGATCCGGCGCAACCACAGTGGCAAGCCACGCAGATACTACGGATAATTGACATCCTGCATTATCGCACGGCGCTAGCGCGGTTTCAAGTACAATAGAGGCTATGCTACCGACTCTGCGTCTCCTCATCCTGCTCTTGATCGCCGCCCCGCCGATCGCCCTGGCGGCCTTCGCGCCGGCGCTGATCTGGCTCGTGGTCGTGTACCTGATCGTCGTGGCAGGGCTGACCCTGAGCGATGCGCTGCTGGCACCCCGACCGACCCGGATCGAAGTGGAGCGCGTCCACGATGCGCGGCTCTCGCTGGGCGCCGAGAATCTGATCACCATCATCCTCGCCAACGCCAGCCCCCGACCGGTAGATTTTACGCTGCGCGACGAACATCCCCACGAGTTCCTCGCCGACGCGAGGTTGCTCAGCGGCGCCATCCCGGCCTACGACGTGTACGCGGCCCGCTACCACGTGCGCCCCTTGCGGCGGGGCAACTACCACTTCGGCGATGTGGTGCTGCGCTACCGCGGGCCGCTGGGGATGCTCGTGCGGCAGGCGCGCTACCCCGCGGCAGCGAGCGTGCGTGTCTATCCCAACATGCTGGAGGTACGGAAATACGACCTGCTGGCGCGCAAGGGCCTGTTGCGCGAACTGGGGGTGCGCCCGACGCGCGCGCGGGGGGTGGGGGGCGAATTCGAGCGCCTGCGCGACTACACCCCCGACGACGAGTTCCGGCGCATCAACTGGAAAGCCACCGCCCGGCGGGTGCGCCCGATCGCCGCCGACTACCAGGCGGAGCGCAGCCAGCACCTGATCTGCGCGATTGACTGCGGGCGCCTGATGGCGCCGCCCGTGGGCGACCTGATGCGACTGGATTACGCGGTCAACACCGCCCTGCTGGTGAGCTACGTCGCGCTGCTTCGAGGCGATCACGCCGGCCTGCTGGCCTTCGCCGACCGCGTGCGGACCTACGTTCCCTCGCGGCGCGGCAAGCCACAGTTTCAGCGCCTGCTGGAGAGCCTGTACGACCTGCAACCCGAGCCGGTAGAGGCCGACCACGGCGCGGCCCTGCGCTACCTGGCGCAGCGCCAGCGTCGCCGCGCCCTGATCGTCCTCTTCACCGACCTGGCGCTGCCCGAAGCAGCGGAGCACCTGGTAGGCCACCTGGCCCGGCTCGCGCGTCACCACCTGCCCCTGTGTGTCACCGTCAGCGACCCGTTTGTGCGCGACGCAGCCGGGCAACCGGCGCGCGACGCGTCCGGCCTGTACCGACGCGCGGTTGCCGAAGAACTGCTCGACGAGCGGCGCGCGCTGCTCGACCGGCTCAACCGCGCCGGCGTGCTTACCCTTGACGTGCCCGCCGACCACCTCAGCGCCGGGGTGGTGAACACCTATCTGCGCCTGAAGGCCCAGGGGAGGCTGTAATACCAGACGGAACCGGGAGTCACCGCATTGTCCAGTTCACCTCCACAGAGGGCTTCGTGGAGCTGTAGAGCCGCGGAGGTTCAAAGGGTATTACGAGGCCGTCGCGTGCACGGCATGCGAGGATCATGGCGCCCGTGCGCGCGCGGCTGCCGGGGTGGCGCGCCTCCCTGAAAGAGTCAGGCGCCTTGAACATGGATGTATTCGTTTCCCATGCGTTGGCGCAGAGGCGTGTTGCCGCATCAGGAAACCCATTCCAGCGCAGGTGAAACCCTTTGAAGCTGTGGGGTGTGGAGCCGATGTCGATGGGATGCCATCACCAGCGCGTATCGCAACGCCACTGCGGCAATCTGCAATCCGAAATCTGCAATCTGAAATAGTATTAGTCGCCCCTGGCGCGTTGCAACGCGGTAAGTTGCTGCCGCTGCAGGTCGCGGATCTCGGTGAGCAGCTTGACATCATCGGTCGGTTCCGCCTTTGGCGCGTACCTGGCCGCCATATTGGAGAAGGGGCGCACGATGAAGAAATAGATGACCAGGGCTTTGAGCAGGAACGTCACCAGCGCCGACAGGAACAGCCCGACCGGAAAACCGCCAAAGACAATCGCGGCCAGATCCTCGCCTGCGCCGCCGAGCATGAGCGCAATCAGCGGGTCAATGAACGCAGCAATGAAACCGTTGACCACCTCGCCGAAGGCCGCTCCGATCACCACCGCCACCGCCAGATCGACCACGTTCCCCCGGAGGATGAAGTCACGGAATCCCTTGAGCATGCCGAGACCCTTTCTAACCTATATGGGGAAACCTGGTTTCCCCACGCCCCTCCCTGAAGGGCGGGTTTGGGAGGGCTTTTCCCCCTCAAACGACGCTGGTGTGAACATCTCGCTCCATACTCCTGACGCCCGGCGCCAGTCATTCGTCACCGCGCGCCCCGGGCCCAGATATCTTAACAGACTGTTGCGATTAGTTTTCACAATCTTTGCGTTGACTTTGCTATTCTGATCATGGCTTCACAAGCGTGACACACGCGGACCATTCCGAAAGGCGAGGTTATGGCACGCCCGAAACGACCGCCGCATCCTATGCTCAGGGTGGCCCGCGAGCATCTGAACCAGCTCGATCCCGATCTGCGGAACGAGCCAATTCACCTGCGAATGCTCGACGGTCCCCCTGGTTCCCCGCGCTATGCCGTCTACGTCGGCGCCTGTCGCCGCGAAGGCGAGTGCCCCTACGGGGTTGAGCACATCGTTCCCTGCCCGATCCTCGACTGCGAACTCCGCAACTCGCTGCGTTTCCTGATGGATCGGGAGGGCAACCTGGTCGAAGTGCTGCACAGTGGCGTCCGCTGGACGGCCTGAGCCGCGCTGGCTACAACAGAAGGGGGACGGCTATGGATAGCGTGCGTGTCTGGATGAGCGCCCCGCCGGTTGTGGCGCGTGAGACGATGACCCTGCCGCTGGCGCGGCAACTCCTGGCTGAGCAGAATATCCGTCGCTTGCCGGTGGTCAATGAGCGCAACGAACTGGTAGGGATTGTTACCGAGGGCGACATCAACCGCATCTCCGACACACCCGAGGGCGATCAGGCCGAGTATCGCCCTGGTGTGCGGATCAGGGATCTGCCCCTGCGTGAGTTTATGCGCCGTCCGGTGTTGACCGTTACGCCTTCGACCTGCCTGCGCGAGGCGGCACAGTTGATGATCACCCACCACATTCATGGCGTGCCGGTAGTGCTGGAGAAACAGGTCGTCGGCGTGATTACCGTTTCGGATCTTCTGCGCTGGATGGTCGAGTCGGAGACCGAGGATGGGATCGTCAGTGTAAGTCCGCCCTCGGCGGCCCGCGATTGATCGTCATTGCGGGCCAACAACAACATCGTGTTCCCGAGAACGAAGGTCGCAGGCCCGGAGGGCCTCGTCTTCGTTTTCGTCGCGTCCGGCAACCCTCCGCAGTTACGAAGAGGTTGCTGCAAGGAGGCTCGTATGTACCGCCACATTCTGGTTCCGCTGGACGGGTCGGCCCTTGCCGAGCAGGTGCTGCCGCACGTACACGATCTGGCAGCTCGGGAGGGCACGACGAAGATCACCCTGCTTCGTGCCGTGCCGCCGATCTTCACCTCGAGTGTAGATTACAGCGGGATGCTCGCGGCCAGTACCGCCGACGAGCAGGAGAGCCTGGAGAGCGAAGCGCGCGCCTATCTGGAGCGCATCGCATCGTCGTTCCGCAGTGAGGGATACACCGTAAATGTCGAGGTCAGCACGATGCCCGCCGCCGAAGCCATCCTCGACTATGCTGAGAGCCAGCACGCCGACCTGATCGCCATTGCCACCCATGGCCGCAGCGGAATCAGCCGCTGGGTCTTCGGCAGCGTGACCCAGAAGGTCATCCAGGCTGCCCCGGTGCCGGTGCTGGTGATTCGCTCCAGGGAAGAGCGGTAAGGCGGCCCTCCCAAACCCTCCCCGTGGGGAGGGCTTGCCGCCCCCACAGGCAGAGGATGGGGAAACCCGGGTTCCCTATCCTCTGATACAATGAAGACACGGTTTTAAACCCTCGCCGTCGGAAGGGCTTGCTGCCCCCACAGGCAGAGGATGGGGAAACCCGGGTTCCCCATATCTTCACATCAGACAGAACATGTGGACGCAGGCGGGAGGAAGTATGGCGCGGCGCAACCGGGTCACACGTTCAGCTTCGGCGCCTGCGAGAGCACGGTACAGCCATCGGCGGTGACCAGCACAAGATCCTCGATGCGCACGCCGCCCCAGCCCTCGATGTAGATCCCCGGCTCAACGCTGATCACCATCCCCGTCTGCAACGGCGCGCCCGGCGCTTCTGGTTGCGCCCGGCGCAGACCCGGCCCCTCGTGCACATCCAACCCTACCCCGTGACCTAACCCGTGACCAAAGTGGTCGCCGTACCCCATCGCGGCGATGTAGGAACGCGCCAGGGCATCCACCTCGTGGGTGAGCGCGCCCGGGCGCATACCGGCAATCGCCCGACGCTGGGCCTCCAGCACAATCGCGTAGATCTGCCGGAAGCGCTCGTCAGGCTCGCCAAGCACCACTGTACGCGTCAGGTCGGCGTGGTAGCCATCCACGCGGGCGCCCATGTCAATGACAATCGGGCGATTGAGGCCGAGCGGCTCATCGCCGGGGCGCGCGTGGGGCAGGGCACTGTTCGGCCCCGCGGCCACGATGATCGGAAAGGAGATCGCCTCGGCTCCACCAATATGCAGGGCCACCTCGAGCATCCACGCCGCCTCCCGCTCGGTCATCTCGGGACGCAGGCGGGGCAGGGCGGCGGCAAGGGCCGCGTCGGTAATCGCAATCGCCCGGCGCAGAGTCTGCAGTTCGTCAGGGTCCTTCACCTCGCGCAGCCGCTCCACCAGGCCCTCCACCGGCGTCAGCTCGGCCACGCCGGCCAGCGCCTCGCAGAGACTGCGGTGCCCGGCCACGGTGACATGAGCTGCCTCGAAGGCGATCCGGGTCAACCCCAGTTCAGTGGCAGCGGCTTTGAGCGCCACCGGCAAGGGCCGCTCGGGGTTGATAATCTCACGCACGGCAAACGTGGGCGCCTCACGAGCTGCCTGGATCAGGTAGCGGCTGTCGGTGAACAGCAGGTTTGCGCCGGGGGTAATCAGCAGTGCGCCGCTGCTGCCGGTAAATCCGCTGAGGTAGCGGACATTGGCCGGGGTAGTGACCAGTAGAGCCGGCAATTCACGCCCAACCAGGATCGCCCGTAAACGGTCCAGACGGGTATACATAGGCCGCTCCTTTGCTGGTTCGATCCGCGGCGCCGGCAAGGGTATGGGGAAACCGGGCATCCCCATACCCTTCCCTGTGGGGAGAGAACCGGGCTCCTCCCGCGCGCTGCGTTCCCCTAAGGCGTGTATGGACTCGGCTCGGGAACGGTAGCCTCATCCACATCGCCGCTTACCGCATCCACACCGGTGCTCAGGGTACCTTCGGCGAGAGCCTTGAAGATCTCGTCGAGCTTCGCCTTCACCGTGTCGGGAACCAGATCGGCCGTTTCGTGGAAATCCGCCAGACCAACGCCTTCACCGGCGGCATCAAAGAGTTCAATGCCGTTCCCTTTGAACGTTCCCTCGGCCACCTTGCCGATCTCGGTCGCCACGGCGATGTCCACACGCTTAATAGCGCTGGAGAGGATGCGATTGGCGCCCGGAGCGGCGCCACGCGCAAAGGTGGTCAGGTACTCGTCCTGATCCACACCGATGACAAAGATGCCCTTCTCAGCGGCAGCCTTGATCGCGCCGGAGCCGGTCGGGCCACCGGCGCCGAAGATCACATCGGCCCCCTCACCGATCATCTGCTCGGCACTCGAAGCGCCCAGAGCAGGGTCAATGAATGTCGGCAGGTATACACCGAGCAGGTTGATATCCGGGCGGACATACTTCGCGCCGTTGTCGTAGCCATTCTTGAAACGCTTCACCGGAGGGATCTCCTGACCGGCAACGATCCCGATCGTTCCGCTCTCCGACATCATCGCCGCCAGGGCCCCGGCCAGGAAGCCGGCCTGGTCCTCGCGGAACTGCAGGCCAACCAGGTTATCGGTGACGCTTCCCTGCTCGTAGAACTGATCGACGCCAATGAAGACGATATCAGGGTTAGCCGCGGCAGCCGCAACCGTCGCCTCCTGGATCAGGAAGCCGACGGTTACGATAACATCAAACTGCTCGTCCACCAGCGCCTGGATATTCGCGGCGTAGTCGGCCTGGGCAGTGGTTTCGATATACTTGTACTCGAAGCCGTACTTCTCCTGGGCCATCAGCACGCCTTTGTGGGCAAACTCGTTGAAGGTGCCGTCATTCACTTTGCCCAGGTCGGTCACCAGACCAACGCGGAGCTTGGAGCCATCTGTGGTACCGGTAGTCGGGGCAGTGGTAGCCGCGGCGGTGGGCGCGGCGGTGGGCGCGGCGGTGGGCGCGGCGGTGGGCGCGGCGGTGGGCGCAGTGGTGGGCTGGGTGGCCGTGCCGCCGCCACAGGCGGCCAGGGCCGGTACCAGCAGCAAGAACATCGTCAGCAGGGTTAAGAGCGATCTGCGCATAGGGTGCATGCTCCTTTGTCGAAAACCAGGCTTAACCAGCGAACGACCGGATGTTCCGGCGAACCCCCTTTCCGTCATCTGTTACGACCGAGAGCATCGTTTCCTGCGTTGAGTCCTGGTGGGCGATCGGCGCCGATTATAGCATATCCCTCGTCGAGTGGCGGCCCGAACGGCGGCACCCTCCCGGGAAACAACCCCCAGCGGCGAGGGTCTGGGAGGGCGCAGCTCTCCCAGAAACAACTCGCCTGCGGGGAGGGTTTGGGAGGGCGCAGCCCTCCCACGATCTATTTTCATTTACACCAGCGGCTGCTCAGCAACAACGATGCCATCGTCGTCGGCGTAGAGGTACAGGCCGGGGCGCAAGGTCAACCCGGCGATGTGCAGGGCCACGCCACGCTCTCCTTCGCCGCGCTTGACACTGCGACGTGGCGATGGCGCCAGCGCCATAATCCCCAGGGCGATCTGCCGCAGTTGCGCCGTATCGCGCACACAGCCGTGCAGCACCACGCCCGCCCAGCCGTTGCGCGCGGCCAGGGCCGCCAGGTTGTCCCCCAGCAGGGCGCAGCGCAGCGAACCGCCGCCATCCACGACCAGCACTCGCCCGTTGCCCGGTTCTTCGAGCGTGGCCCGCACCAGCGCGTTGTCTTCAAACACGCGCAGCGTCTCGATCGGCCCGCTGAAGCTGCTCAGACCGCCGAAGTGCCGCAGCAGCGGCTCACCCACCTGGGCCTCAGGATGGGCGTCACTCAGGTCCGTGGTTTTGAAGCTCATCGTGGCACTCCCTGGACTCACCAGCCGTCCATACCGGTGGGGAGGGCTTGCCGCCCCCACCGGCAGGGGTACGGGGAAATCCGGTTTCCCCATATTGTCACGCCAGACACCATTCGCGGGGCGCACAACGCCAGAATGAAATATTCATTCTTTCTGGGAGGGCTGCGCCCTCGCAAACCCTGCCGGTGGGGAGAGCTTGCCGCTCCCACCGGCAGGGGGATGGGGAAACCCGGTTCCCCATCCTGTCACGTTAGTGATTTCCCATGATAACACCTGTCTTTTTGCAAGGGAGAGCCGATGCGCGGTCCTTGAGCTTCGTCAGATCGCTGGTCGCTGGCGCCAGAATCCAGTGGCCTGTTCATACGCATGGCCCAATCGCAGGAGACCCAATTCATTGCGTGGGGGCGCGACGATCTGCA
>JBDNDG010000094.1:0-12728 GCA_046719255.1 Chloroflexaceae bacterium | reverse complement strand
CGGCCGACCGGCGGCCCGGTGGCCCGGCGGCCCCCGCCCCATCCGGTGGCCCGGCGGCCCCCGCCCCATCCGGTGGTCCGGCGGCCCCGCCCCCGCCCCATCCCGCCGCCCGGCCGACCGGCGGCCCGGTGGCCCGCGGCGTGGTAGAGACGGCCCGGCGGGCCGTCTCTACGTCATCCCCACGACGCGCCATTCCACCCGGCGGGCCGTCCCGCCCCCGCCCCATCCCGCCGCATCCGGTGGTCCGGCGCGCCCCCGCCGTATCCTGCCGCCCGGCATGCCGGTGGCGCATCGGCGCCGCGGGGCGCCGCGAGGGCGTGGTACGATAGAGTGTGCCGGGCCGAACCGGCGTCGCTGGCCCGCTGGCTTAATCTATTCGCGAGGAACACTCTATGCTGTCGATTCAGGAGATCATGGCGATCATCCCGCACCGCTACCCATTCCTGCTCATCGACCGGGTCCTGGAACTTGAGCCGGGAGTGCGAGCGGTTGCCGAGAAGCTGGTCAGCGCCAACGAGCCCCATTTCAGGGGTCACTTCCCCGAGAATCCGATTATGCCCGGCGTGCTGATTGTCGAAGCCCTGGCCCAGACGGGCGCCGTCGCGGCTCTGAGCCTGTCCGAGCACCAGGGCAAGCTGGTGGTCTTTGCGGGGATTGACGCCTGCCGCTTCCGGCGAGTCGTGCGCCCCGGCGAGGTGCTGCGGCTGGATGTCGTTGTGGAGAAGTTCCGCCGCGGCGTCGGCAAGGCCCGGGGCCAGGCCACGGTCAATGGGGAGCTGGCATGCGAGGCCGGGCTGCTCTTTGCCATCAGCGAGGGGTGAAGCGCGGAGGGGCAACCCTGTTTCCCCATCCTCTGACACGATGAAGACAAGTTTTTTTCCTGGGAGAGCTGCGCCCTCCCAAACCCTCCCGCACACGGCCTATGTTCAGGAGACACGTTTATGCGCCTTACCACCCTTCTCGGCCGCACCCTGCGTGAGGCACCCGCCGAAGCCCAGCAGCATATCGGCTACCAGCTTGTGCTGCGCGCCGGACTGGCGCGGGCGGTGGCCCCCGGCAGCTTCGCGTTGCTGCCTCTGGGTCTGGCAGCGGCGCGTCGCATCGAGGCGATGATGCGCGCAGAGATGGCGCGCATCGGCGGCCAGGAGACGCGCACGCCGATTGTGCAACCGGACGCCCTCTGGGAGCTATCTGACCGCTCTGCCAGCGATGGTCGGCAGAGACTCACGGCCCTGGATGGCAGCAAACGCCCGCTGGTGGTTGCACCAGGTCACGAGGCCGCATTGATTGACCTCGCCCGCAGCGCGATCACTTCGTATCGCCACCTGCCGGCGCTGGTCTACGCCATCCAGCCGGTCTATCGTGACGACGCGCGACCCCGGGGTGGCCTGCTCCGCCTGCGCGAGTTCACCCTCTTTACCGCCTGCTCGTTCGATGCCGACCGCGCCGGTCTCGATGCGATCTATGCGCGTGCCGGCACAGCCTTCGAGCGCATCTTCAGGCGCTGCGGGGTGCGCTTTGTGGCCGTGGAGGCCCCCGGCGGCGAGATGGGCGCGGCCCGGAGGTATATGGCCCTCTCGCCGTCCGGCGATGCCACGTTTGCGCTGTGTCGCGCCTGCGGCTACGCTGCCAGCATTGAGATTGCCACTGCCGCACGACCGACACCTCCAGCGGCTACGGACACGCCACCGCCGGAGGCGGTCGCCACCCCTGGCACGGCCACCATCGCCGACCTGGCGGCCTTTCTCGGCATCGGTGAGGCGGCGACCGCCAAGGCGGTCTTCTTTGATACCCCGGAGCGCGGCTTGCTCTTCGCGGTGATCCGCGGTGACCTGGAGGTGAGCGAAGATAAGCTGCGCGCAGCAGCCAGCGTGAGCGACCTGCGACCCGCCGCCCCCGAGCAGATCGCCGCCGCGGGCGCGGTGGTGGGCTATGCCTCGCCAGTGGGGTTACAGGGGGTTTTCGTCGTTGCCGACCACTCAGTGGTCGAGGCGGGGCCGCTGGTGGCCGGCGCCAACCGTGCGGGCTACCACTTGCGCAACGTTGTCTACGGGCGTGACTGGCAGGCCGCCGTGGTGGCCGATATTGCCGCCGTGCGGGCGGGTGACCCCTGCGTGCGCTGTGGGGCGCCGCTGGCCCTGGAACCCGGAGTGGAGATCGGCCACCTCTTCAGGTTCGGCACACGTTACAGCGAGGCGCTGGGGGCGACCTACCTCGATGAACAGGGCACGGCGCGCCCGGTGGTGGTGGGATCATACAGGATCGGTGTCGAACGGCTACTCCAGATCGTGATCGAGCAGCACCACGACGAGCGCGGCATCATCTGGCCGGCGGCGGTGGCCCCTGCCGATGTGCACATTATTGCCCTGGGCAAAGGGGAAGCCCCGCGGGTCGAGGCGGCGCGACTGTACGATGAACTGGTCGCCGCCGGGCTGCGCCCCTTGCTCGACGATCGTGATGAGAGTGCTGGCGTCAAGTTCAACGATGCCGACCTGATCGGTCTGCCACTGCGCCTGGTGGTAGGCGAGAAGCTCCTCGCCACGGGCGAGGTCGAACTAAAGCCCCGGCGCGGCGCGCCCGCGCGACTGGCGCGGGCAGGGGCAGCGGAGGCTATCGGCGCGGCGCTGGCAGCCCTGAGGGCTGGGGAGGAGGCAGGGCCGGTGTGGCATTCGGTATCGGAGTGAGCGTCAGGAGGATGGGGCAAACCGGTTGCCCTCTCAGCGGGGAGGGCTTCGGAGGGGTGGCACAGCGACGCAGCAACTCTGCTTTACGTGTTGCATCCAGGGGTTCCCGGGCGGGCTGCGCCCACCCAGACCCTCCCCACCGGGAGGGGTATGGGAAAACCCGGTTTCCGCCTGAGCGATCAAACGCCCCCAAAATAGCGCAACGCCAGGCGCAGGCGTTCTTCAAGGTCATCGGGGGCGTCGGCGGGCAGCGCGGCGATGGCCGCGGCGGCTTCGGCCTGAGAGTAGCCGAGATTGAGCAGCAGGTCGGCCAGGTCGCGGTTGGTCGCGCTGGCGGTCGAGGCGCCGCCGCTCGCGGGCAGGGGCAACCCGGCCAGATCGAGCTTGCCTTTCAGCTCCAGGACGATCCGCTCAGCGGTTTTCTTGCCGATACCGGGGACGCGGGCCAGGCGCGCCGTGTCGCCGTGGGCAATCGCGGCGCGGATGTCGTCCAGGTCACCCGAGGAGAGCAGGCTCAGGGCCACCCGCGGCCCCACGCCGGTGACGGTGAGCAGACTTTCGAACAGGGCACGCTGTTGGGGAGTGGCGAAACCGTAGAGGCTCAGGGCGTCTTCGCGCACGATGAGTACGGTGTAGAGAAAGATCGCGTCGCCCGGCGCGCCTGCGGCGCTCAGCACCGGTCGCGGCGCGAAGACCAGAAAGCCGATACCTCCCGTCTCCACCACCAGGTGGTCGGCGCCGATGTGTTGCAGTGTTCCGCGTAATGAGGCAATCATCAGAGGTCGTGGCCCGGTAACGCTACCCGTAATACCATTTTAGATTGTAGATTTCGGATTGCAGATGATCGCGTACGGCGTCCGGGTGCGGCTCTGACACAACGCTGCGCGCGGAATGTTTATATCAAACCGGTATGCGATTCCACCCGTCAGGGATGCAACCAGGTTTCCCCGTCACCTTATTCACAACAGTTCGATTATACGTGAATTGTGCCGCTGATGCGCACGGCATCGCCCCGGGGCGGCCGGGCGCCCCGGCGGGGAGCAGGCCGAAGCATGCGCGTGCGCGGCCATCGGCCCCGCGGCGGGGGTGGGCGCGCATGCTTCGGCCCCGGCTGACGCGTAGCGTCATCTTGACAGGCTATCAGCTTACATGTTATGATTTTTATAACGCAGCGTGTAATACACAACATCGCGCATTCGGCAAGTTCCGTACGTACCCGATGGGACCTTAACGCGCCTGCGCTACATTCCACGGTGACGAAAAGCATTTTCCGGGACGGGCCGTGCCCTCCCAAATCCTCTCATCCGGCAGAGATGTGAGGAAATAAGGCTCGGACGTATGTAGAGCGCGTCGATCTCGCATGAGAAGGACGGCGGTCATCTCCGGGCCCGGTTGACGATTCTCTGTTGAACCCATGAAAGTGAGACTGTTCCGATGGCGGGCCTGCTGATCAATGTGGATCGCCTTCCCGGGACCTTTCAGCAGGAGGGGCGCTGATGAGGCGCTCAACCGCTCTGAGCCTCGCCGGGATTGGCCTCGCTGGCGTGGGGGCCTACCTGGCCCGGCACAGGCTGGCGGCGCGGGTCCTGGGCCTGCCGCCAGCGGCCTATGCCGTTGCCGTTGAGCGCGACATCCCCGTGCCTATGGCCGACGGGGTGGTGCTCTACGCCGACCGCTACCTGCCGCGCGCCACCGGGCGTTTCCCGACCATTCTGGTGCGCACGCCCTACGGACGCCCGTCGGAACTGCGGGCGCTCGGTCCCTTCGCCGGCTTCATCGCCACGCTCTTTGCCGGGCAAGGCTACAACGTGGTGGTGCAGGGTGTGCGCGGGCGGTATCGCTCCGAAGGGGTCTTCGAGCCGTTTGTGCGCGAGGCTGCCGATGGGCGGACGACGCTGGACTGGGTCGCGGCGCAGCCGTGGTTCGACGGTAATCTGGGCATGTGGGGCGTGAGCTACCCCGGCTATACGCAGTGGGCCGTTGCTCGTAACACGCCGCCGTACCTCAAGGCCCTGACACCTGTGGCCATCACGGCGCGCTTCTCGCGGGCCGTGTATCCCTCCGGCGCCTTCGCATTCGAGTCAAGCCTGCGCTGGGCCGCTCTGCTCCACGCAACTCACCGGCCCGGCGGCGATCTCGACCTGGCCACGGCCCTCTCCCTGTTCTCACCGCGCCGCGAGGCGGCTCTCGCCGCCGCCATGGCCGCTTCCCCGATGGGGGAAGCCGACCGGGCGCTGACCGGCGCGCCGGTAGACTTCTACCAGCGCTGGCTCGATGACCCCGACCCCGAAGGGGACTACTGGCGACAGGTCGATCAGCATCGCAACCTGGGCCAGACCAGCGTGCCGGTCCATCTCGTGGCCGGCTGGCACGACCTCTTCTTGCGCGAGCAACTCGCCGATTATACCGCGCTTCTCGCCGCGGGGCGCACCCCGTATCTCACCGTGTTGCCCCGCCATCATAATCACCCCGCGCTCGCCATGGACGCGGTGCGCGAGGGACTGTGGTGGTTCGACGTTCAGCTCAAAGGTCGCCGGGAACGCCTCCGGCGGCGGCCCGTGCGGCTGGCCCTTATGGGCAGCCGCGAGTGGCACGAGATGGACTACTGGCCACCGCCCGCCGCCATGACGCGGTATTACCTCCACGCTGAGGGAGTGCTCTCGACCCATCCGCCCGCCGCCAGTAGCGCACCGGATCGCTACTGCTACGATCCCCGCGATCCCACACCGTCTATCGGCGGTCCGGTGCTGGGCCCCCACGGTGGCCCCCGCGATCAGCGCCCGATTGAGGGACGCTCCGACCTGCTCTGCTACACCACCCCGCCCCTCCACGCCGAGGTGGACGTGATCGGCTACGTGCGTCTGGAACTGTATGCGCGCCCGAGTCGGCCCTGGACCGACGTAGTTGCCCGGGTGTGCGACGTGTATCCCGACGGGCGCTCGATCAACGTGTGTGAAGGGCTGTGCCGCGTCACACCCGGGGTGGGCGCGTTGCAATCCGATGGCAGTCTGCGCCTGGAACTCGATCTGGGCGCGACGGCCCAGCGCTTTCAGTGTGGTCACCGGATTCGGGTGCATGTGTGTAGCGCGGCGCATCCGCGCTGGGGCGCCAACCCTGGCGATGGGCGCCGCTTCCGCGACGCCGGCGCCGTGCCGGGCCCGGTAGTCGAACAGATGGTCTACCACGATGTAGATCACCCCTCGGCACTTGTGCTTCCTGTCGTCTCGGCCACGACCCGCCGGGCGATGGAAGGAAACGGAGAGGCATAGGGCGGCCAGGCGCCGCCGCACATGGGAGGACCCAATGATCGAGTACGAGCACAGCGACGAAATCAAGATGCTGCGCCAGACCGTCCGCGAGTTCGTGAACAAGGAGATCCGCCCCATCGCGCGCGAGATTGATGAAGAGGAGCGGGTGCCCCTGGACGTGATCAAGAAGGCCGGGGAACTTGGCCTTCTCGCCGTGCCTTTCCCGGAGAAGTATGGCGGTCTCGAGCTGGGCATCACCGGCTACTGCGTGCTGATGGAGGAGTTGCAGCGTGGTGACGCCAGCATCGCCACGATTATCGGCGCCCATACCCAGTTGTGCGCGATGAGTATCCATCTCGGCGGCAACGAGGCGCAGAAGGATAAGTACCTCCGGGGGTTGAACCGGGGCACGCTGATCGGCGCCTGGGCGCTCACCGAGCCGAATGCGGGGAGCGATGCCGCTCACATCAGCACTACCGCCGAGCTGCACGGCGATGAGTGGGTGATCAACGGGCAGAAGATGTGGATCACGAACGGTAGCTTCGCCGATGTGATCGTCGTCCACGCCGTAACGGATAAGTCCAGGGGCGCCCGCGGCGGTATTACCGCGTTCATTGTCGAGAAAGACTTCCCGGGCTTCAACGTCGGCAAAATCGAAGACAAGATGGGCCTGCGCGCCTCGCACACCGCCAGCCTTTACTTCGAGGATATGCGCGTGCCTGCCGCGAATGTCCTCGGTGGCGTGGGCCACGGCTTCCCCCTGGCGATGAAGACCCTCGACATCGGGCGTTGCGGCCTCGGCGGCGGCGCCGTTGGCGGGGCCAAAGAGGCCTTCGAGCTGAGCCGTCAGTACGCCATCACCCGGCACCAGTTCGGGCGGCCCATCGCCGAGTTCCAGGCCATTCAGTTCAAGCTGGCCGAAATGGCGGTTAAAATCTATACGATGGAGCAGATCGTCTACGATACCGCGAGAAAGGTGGACGCCGGGAAGAATGCCACCCTGGAGAGCAGTATCGTCAAGCTCTACTGCTCCGAAATGGCCAGCGAGGTGATCGACGAGGCCATCCAGATCCACGGCGGTATGGGTTTCTCGCGGGAGCTGCCGCTCGAGCGTATGTACCGTGACGCCCGCGTCACGCGCATCTTCGAGGGTACCAACGAGATCCAGAAGTCGGTCATCGCCTCTGAGTTGCTCAAGCAGGTGGGCTACCGCATCCATCGCCACGAGGGGGTGTACCCCACGCCCAAGCACGCCCCGCACTCCTGAGTTGCCGCGTGTCTGTTCACCCTGCTCCCGGGAGCGTGGGCATCGCGCCTGCGCTCCCGGGGTGGCAGGCTACCCCGGGGTGAACAGGTACGTTGCCGCTTGCGCGGCACGCAAGCGGTACGCCAACGAACAAGAGTCCTCCTCGGAGGGCTTCACTCCCCACCCCTCCCCCGCGCCGGGCCAGGCGCCGCGACTCGCTTCACCAACTCTTAATTCTGCCTTAAACGGGATACGCTACACTCACTTCACGGTTTCGCCGCCCTGCACACGAGGAGCGTTCCATGGCCACCGAAGAGTCCATCCCACCCGCCGAGGAAGAGGAAGCGCCAGCCGCCGAAGAGACCGGGGAAGCGCCCGAGGAGGAGGAGATCGAGGAGGAGATCGAAGAAGAGCTCGACGACGATGACGACGATGACGACGATGACGACGATGACGACGATGACGACGATGACGACGACGATGACGACGACGATGACTGAGGCGAACATAGCTCCTGCGCGGGCGGGTTTGGAAAGGCGACGCCCTCCCAGGAACCAGCCTGCCAGCGGAGAGGGTTGAGAGGGCTGCGCCCTCTCAAGCATAGTCAGGTTCATTCTGGCGTTGTGCGCCCCGCGCATGGGGCCTGATGTGCACATAGCCCGCGCGCGGGAGAGTTTGGAAGGGCGACACCCTCCCAGGAACCAACCCGCCAGCAAGGTATCGGGAGGGTTTCACCCTCCCGGTACTTCGTTGAAGAGCCCGGAGGCGCGCCATCGGAGTATAATGGCGGCCATGGCGTACCGCTTGCTGCTCCGGGCCACGCAACTGGCCC
Organism: Chloroflexaceae bacterium; assembly: GCA_046719255.1. Lineage (GTDB taxonomy): Bacteria > Chloroflexota > Chloroflexia > Chloroflexales > Chloroflexaceae > JACAEO01. The sequence continues at coordinate 4,718 of JBDNDG010000094.1, read as the reverse complement.
TCGCCGCGCTGGCCGCGGCCTACCTGGTCTATTTTTTCGATCACGGGCTCCAGTTGCTCAGGTTTGTGTATCCGCTCGACTACGGCGAGGGGCCGCTGCTGGCTCAGATCGAGCGCCTGCGCGCAGGAACGCCGATCTGGCGGTTGTACGCCAATCCCGCCGAAGCGCCCTTTCTGATCGTCAACTACCCGCCGGGCTACCTCTTGCTCGCCGCGCTGGTGGCACCGCTCACGGGCTCGGTGTTGAGCGCGGGACGGCTGCTCTCGCTGCTCTCGGCACTCGCCGTGGTGGGCGCCATTGCGCTGCTGGCGCGACCGCGGCACGCTCGGTCAACGCCGCTCGCTGCGCTCGCGCTTCCACTGCTCTTTCTCAGCGTGCCGGTCGCTCGCGAGTGGGCGGCGCTTTTGCGTGTGGATGTGCCCGGCGTGGCCCTGGGGCTGTGGGGGCTGGTGGCGCTCAACGGCAGCGCGGGCGCCCCATCGCCACGGCGCGTCGTCGGAGCCGGATTGCTGCTGCTGGCATGTCTGTACACCAAGCCCTCGTTGATCGCTGCGCCTGTTGCTGCCGGCGGCTGGCTCCTGTGGAACGCCTGGCGAGGGCCTTCTGCCGGGCGCGGCGCCTGGCGGCGCGCTGCCCTGTTGCTCGCCGCCGTCGTTGGCCTGGGAGGTGGCCTGATCTTCGCCCTGCTCCAGATTGCCAGTGAGGGCTGGTTCTGGTTCCACGTGGTTGCCGCCAACGCCAACCGCTGGGAGGCGCACCTGGCGCGCGGCTTCTGGCAGCAGCAGACGGCACTGCGCTGGCCCCTGGTCGGCGCCGTTCTTGTGGGAACTTTGTGGATAACGGTGGAAAACCGGCGCCAGTGCCGGCCCGAAGCCGACTCCGCCCTGCTGGCGCTGCTGTACACCGCCGGGGGAGTAGTCACGGCCCTCGGCGTGGGCAAAGTGGGCGCCTATAGCAACTACTTCCTCGAACTGTACGCCGGGCTGGTGTGGCTGGCCACCCGGGCCGCGGCGCGCCTGGCGCTGGCCCGGGGCCCGGAATGGCCCCTCCAGGGCCGCGCGCCCGCGATCGTCAGCAGCGTCGTCTACGCTCTGCTGGCCGCGGCGCTGCTCTACTACCCGCCCCTGTGGGACGCGGACCGGCTGCGCCCCGCAGGGCTGATCGAACCCTCTCCGCCGCGCCTGGCCGTTGGCCGCTACGGGCTGTGGGCCGACGCCGTGCGCGAACGACAGGTTCTCGCCGCGCTGACCCGCGTCGGCGATGCGCTGATGCCGGAGGTGCGCGCCGCAGGGCCGCTGATCTTCACCGATATGCCGGGGGTAGCCGCCGCGGCAGGGGTTGGCTCACGGTTGCAGGTGTTCGAGGCGCGCCAGCTCTTCGATCAGGGCCTGAGCGATGAGCGGCCCCTGCTGCGCGAACTGGCCAATGGCGACATCCCCCTGGCCGTGCTCGACTACCTGGGCAACTGGCTCACCCCGGGCGTCACCGAGATCCTGGCCCGTCGCTATGCCCAGGACGGCTCGCTCGGCACGTTCGATCTCTACCGGCCAGTGGATCTGGGTTCGCCGCGGGAAACCGATCTGCTTTTTTTCGTACCCGGCGGAACATTGCGCCTGACCGGCTACAGCCTGGCGCCCCCCCCCGGCGCAACCTACGAGCCGGGCGCCGTGCTGGTCCTCGGCCTGGTGTGGGCGGTTGCCGACGGCGCCCCCGACGCCCCATTGACCGTGGTCGCACGCCTCCTCACCGCCGGCGGCACGCCGATCCTGGAGACCGAACGACCGCTGCTCTACGGTGTGTTTCCGCCGGCGGACTGGCCGCCGGACGCGGGAGTACAGCACGTGCATCCCCTGTCCCTGCCGCCCGAACTGCCGGCGGGCGACTACCTCCTGGCGGTGGGGCTGCGGAGCAGCAACTCCGCTACGTTCGCCCCGCGGACCCTCATGCGCCTGGCGCTGGCCGACGCCGGCGGGGCTTACATGAGGGAGACCGGGCAGTTCGTGCCGGCGACGCTGCGGCGCACCTGGGCCGAGCTGGGGGCAGTGGAGCGCGCCGGATACCCCTTGACCCCGGTGGTGCCCTTCGCCTGGGGGCACCTGCAATGCTTCGAGCGCATCTGCCTGGAGTTGCGGGAGGGAACGGTGCAGATGCGTCCCCTTGGCGCGCGTCTGTACCTGGCCGAGACCATTCGCGGCGATCGCTGCCTGGACGGAAGCGCAGCCTCTGGCGGCGTGTGCCCCGGGTTCGCCCCGGCCACCGAGCGCTTTGGGGAACCTGGCCTGGCCCTGAGTGGCGAGCTCCTCCGCAACGGCTGGATCGTGCAGTGGACCGAAGAGGCGCGTCTGGAGCGCCCGCCAGGAGGGGGTGATCCGGCCCTGGGCCGGCTTGGCGACGAAACGCTGCGCCTGCCGCCGGGGATGCGCTACCGCTGGCCCTGAGGGGCGCGTCGGGCAGGGCCCGACACATCCGTCAGGCGCCGGGTAGTTCGTGAGCTGAGGTTTCCGATCGCGGCTCACCGCCTCAAGGGTTTCACCTGGTCCGGGATGGACTTCCTGATGCGGGGGTACTGCGCCAACGAATGGGAAACGCATACGAAAGGCGGGCCTGACTCTTCCAGGGAGGCGCGCCAACCCGGCAGCGGCGCGAGCACGGGCGCCACGATCCGCGCATGCCGTGAACGCGATGGTCCCGTGATACCCGTTGAAGGCCAGGCCCGCCTGAAGCCCGCCCTATGCCGCCGGCCGCTCACAGTAGAAAAAATCACCCCTGACCGCGGCGTGATAGGCGTAGGTAACCCCATTCAGGCTCAGGATCAGGCGGTAACCATCAACCAGGGCCTGCGTGTAGGCCATACCCGGCTGAGGGCACCCCAGGGCGCCATCGTTCCAGGTGACCGCCTCGGCGGAGACAATGGTTATCGCGCCGGGATCGGCACCGGTGCGTTGGGCAAGATCGGCGATGGCGGCGGCGACCTTCGAGGCAGGCACCTCGCCCAGGCCCGTAAGCGGCGGCGGGGCGCCAGTCGGGGTAACTCGCGCCATCGGGGGGCGGGCCTGCGCCGGCGTAGCCGTCGGGGCGAGCGGAGGAGCCTGAGCGGCAGGCGAAGGGGTGGCCACAGGCCCGGGATAGGCCGTAGGCGCCCCACCCGGTGCGGGGTAAGCCGCCGGCGCCCCGGGCGGCGCCGGCGTAACGCTCGGGGTCACCCCGAGGGACGGGGTGACGGGCGCCGCGGGCGCGGCGCCACAGGCGCCGATCAACAGGAAGATACCGACACCCGGCAACAGGACGATCCAGCGCTTCCAGCGCATGGCTGTAGATACAAGCAGCATAGGGTCCTCCTGGCTGATTACGACACAGGGCGAAGGGCTTGCCGCCCCATGGGTATGGGGATATCCGGTTGCCCCATAGGCGTACAGCACTTGGGAGGGCTACGCCCTCCCAAACCCTCCCCGCGGGGAGGGCTTGCTGCCCCCATAGGCAGGGGCGTGGGGCAACCCGGTTGCCCCATATATTAACGGCGCCCGGGGCCAGCAAGTTCCACAGCGAGTGTGCTATACTGATGGCAAATACCTGAGGGACAGGGGGCACAAGCGTGGGTCAGTACAGTCTATCAATCGTGTTGCCGGTACATCGCAGCGAAGGGCTCGACAACCTGGTGGCGGAGTGCCTCGCCGTGGCCGCGCGCTACGTTGACGACTACGAACTGATACTCACCGCAGCGCGCAACACCGACGTCGGCGCGACCGTCTCACGGCTGGCTGCGACCCACTGGCGGGTTTCGACGCTGCCCTTTACACGACCGCCGGGGTTCCGCGCCGCCCTGCGGCAGGGATGGAGCGTAGCCCGCGGCGATTATATTCTGACCTTCGACCAGGAGCGTCTGGCCAGTGGGGCAGAAGTGGCGCGCCTGCTGGCCATCGCCGCGGATTACGACGCCGTATTCGGCTATCGCGCCGCGCCGCCGCGCGACCCGCTCACCTGGCTGCGCGGCGCCGTCCTGGGCGCCCGTGGCAGGCCATTGCCGCGCGATCCTCTCCTGCGCACCTTCCTGATCCGCGCCGAGCTGCGCGACCTGCTGGCGCCTGAGGGGCCCGATGCGCCCGTACCGGCGGATCTGTACGCAGCCGCCCTCCAGCGCGGCCTGGCGATCGCTGAGGTTCCGGTTGCGGGAGTTTCCCCCACGCGCCCGCGCGGGGCGCTCGAGGCTGGCGCACTTCTGCTCCTCGCCGGCGGCCTGTGGATGCTGCGGCGGCGCTACGTCCGCTCCTGACGGTCAGGCAGCCTGGTTGCTCCCCACTCCTGCCTGCCCGAGACGATAGCCCTGCCCACGCTCCGCTGGCGGGGAGGGTTGCGCCTTCCTGGAACGCCCTGTTTCGTTTCCGATATCGGGCGGTACAGCCGCACCGGTGACGTAGGTGGAAAGGAACAAGCACATGAGCCAGCCCGACGATCAGCACCAACCGCCGCAGCAGCCGCAAAGTGACCTGGCCAACGAACTGCGCGAACTGGGCCACCAGATCGAACAGACCATTCGCAGCGCCCTGGAAAGCGATCGCGCCCGTCAACTCCAGTCCGACATCTCCGCGGGCTTGCGCGAGATCGGCGCCCAGCTCCAGAACGCGATGAAGGCGATCCAGGAAAATCCGCAGGTGAAGGAACTGGTGCAGCGCGGCGAGCAGGCGGTGAGCCAGGCCCAGCAAAGCAAGGTAGCGCAGGAT
>JBDNDG010000093.1:0-12791 GCA_046719255.1 Chloroflexaceae bacterium | reverse complement strand
CCTGGAAGGGGCTTGAGGATCGTAGTTGACGGCATACCCATCGAGTGAGGGTGACGGCAGGTCTGAGCCTGCGGCGGCTTCGTTCCCCCGCTGGTAGCGGTGTATTGTACCATACTCCGCCCCCGCTCATCTTGCCCGATGGCTGTGCCAGGGCCGAGGCCAGGCCCGTCTCCAGCGGCGCAGCCGCCAGAACGAACCAGAAAAGCGGAGAGCTTGCCACCCCGTGGGTGGGGGGATGGGCAAACCGGGTTGCCCCATAGGTTCACGTTAGGCCCCGTGCGCGGGGCGCACAACGCCCCGAACCCTCCCGGTGGGGAGGGCCTGCCACCTCGTGGGCGGGGGATGGGGAAACCGGGTTTCCCGCATTGTCACATCAGCCTTCATTTCGTCTGTGCTATACTTTATTTAGATCTTCAAAGCAATGTCGCTTGCCAATGCCAGGATCGCGCCGCACGCCCTCGTCGAGAGAGCTTCCTGGATCGTACCGGCGCCAACGGGCCTGGTTGCCCGTGGAGGAACATGGAACTATGACCGCTGCTGCCCATCCGGGCCGTCAACCGTCCGAGACCGATTGGTCCGCTGACAAACCCGGTCATGAATGCGGCATTTTCGGCATCGTGCACCCCGATGCCGATGTCGCGCGTTTAACATTTTTTGGCCTCTACGCCTTGCAGCATCGCGGGCAGGAGAGCGCGGGGATCGCCGTCTCCAACGGACGCACGATCCGCTACCACAAGGAGATGGGGCTGGTGGCCCAGGTCTTCAATGAGGATAAGCTGCGCCCGCTTGCCGGCTCCATGGCGATAGGCCACACTCGCTACTCCACCACGGGTTCCTCGCGCATCGAGAACGCGCAACCGTTTGTGGTGGAGAGTGCCCTTGGCCCGCTGGCCGTGGGCCATAATGGGAACCTGACCAACGCCGCCGCCCTGCGCCGCGAGTTGCTCAACCGCGGCGTCGGTTTGACCAGCAGCAGCGACTCCGAAGTGATTACGCAGATGCTCGCGGGTGGCGAGGGCCATACCTGGGAGGAGAAACTGCGCGTGTTCATGGTCCGCGCGCAGGGGGCCTACTGCCTGACCGTGCTTACGCGCAAGACGCTCTACGCCGTGCGCGACCCGCTGGGGTTGCATCCGCTCTGCCTGGGCCGTCTCGGCCAGCAGGGGTGGGTGGTGGCTTCGGAGAGTTGCGCCTTCGGCCCCATCGGGGCCGAGTTTGTGCGCGAGATCGAACCCGGCGAGATTGTGGCGATCACCGAAGATGGCCCGCGCACCGTGGCGCGCATGCCTGCCCCGCACCGCGCGGAGTGCCTGTTTGAGTATATCTACTTTGCCCGGCCGGATAGCCTGCTCCACGGGGCCGCGCTGCACGCCGTGCGCGTGGAGCAGGGGCGCGAACTGGCCCGCGAGGCGCCCGCCGAGGCCGATGTGGTGATTGCCGTGCCCGACAGCGCCACCCCCGCGGCCATCGGCTACGCCCAGGAGTCGGGTATTCCGTACTCCGAGGGATTGATCAAAAATCGCTATATTGGGCGTACTTTTATTCAGCCCGATGATCATCTGCGAAAAGTGGGCATTAACTTGAAGTTCAACGCCCTGCCCGACAATCTGGCCGGCAAGCGCGTGGTGCTGGTTGACGACAGTATCGTGCGTGGCAACACCAGCGGCCCGATTGTCCGCCTGATCCGCGAGGCCGGCGCCCGCGAGGTCCACATCCGGGTCTCCTCCCCGCCCATCCGTCACCCCTGCTTCCTCGGCGTGGATATGGCAACCTACCCCGAACTGATCGCCCACCGGATGAGTATCCCCGAAATCTGTGCCCACCTGGGGGCCGATAGCCTGGCCTACCTCAGCCTGGAGGGGCTGATCCGCTCCACCCGCCAGGCGCCCAGCGAGTTCTGCAAGGGCTGTTTTACCGGTAAGTACCCGGTGCAGATCGAGCTGGTGGAGAAGGAGGTCTTTGAGATGCGTTGAGGGGGGAGGAGATGCGCCGTTCGGGTTCTTCTGTCCCCCCTTCCTGCTTCCCCCCGCTGGGGGGAGGTGTACGGTTCCCTGCCCGCCGGGAGGGAGTATGGGAAACCTGGTTTCCCCGTATGTTCACATCAGCCATCCACGCGGCTGCGCCACACAATGCCAGAATGAACATATTCATTATTCCCGGGCGAGCTGCGCCCTCCCACACCCTCCCGCGCGCGGGCCAGTTTCACATCGGGTGTAGGTTGAGAATCTGCCACGAGTCCGCAGGCTTACCAGGCTCGAACAAACGATGGTCCAGTATGCAACCTGACCCACCAATCCCGGATCGTTGGACACCCGCAGAGATCGATGGAGTCCTGACGTTTTTACGCGCGGCGGAGCAACTCAAGCAGACGCTGCGCAGTTCTCACACTTCGCTGGGCCGGCCAGAGAGCGTGGCGGAACATAGCTGGCGACTCTGCCTGATGGCCATATTGCTCTGCGATGCCTTCCCGGAGGTGGATTTCGGCAAGTTGATCCGTATGTGCGTGGTTCACGACCTTGGTGAGGCGATTGGCGGCGATATTCCTGCCGTCGCCCAGAACGCGGCTGCTTCAAAGTCGGCCCGGGAACGGCGCGACCTGCTCCACATCCTCGGCCCGCTCCCGGATCGCCTGCGCGCCGAGTTGCTGGCGCTCTGGGATGAGTATGATGCGGCTGCCTCGACCGAGGCGCGGATTGCCAGAGCGCTGGATAAGCTCGAGACAATCCTGCAACATAATCAGGGCAAGAACCCGCCCGGCTTCAACTACTGGTTCAACCTGCAGTATGGCCGGCAGTACACGACATGTCACCCGCTGATTGCGGCCATCCGCGAGATACTGGATCAGGAGACCATGCGCCGGGCCTCTGAGGTGCGGGAAACCTCTGGCTAGAGCACTGGTAGCGTTTGCTCCCGGCCCGCCGTAGCGCACCCTGAGCGGGCCACGGGCCGCAGCGAAGGGTGCGTGGTAGCCATCCGCATTCCCTGACGCCCCCTGGCGCCGGCGCGCGGTGGCCCGGGGGCCGCGGGCCGACCGGAGTGCGCGGGGCCGGTTGTGGTGCCGCGTGGCGGGGCCCGGCCTTGTGTCGCCCCGACACCCCTCGGGGCCGGCGCGCGGTGGCCCGGGGGGCGTGGGCCGAAGCATTCGCGCCGGGGTGCGCGCGCCGGTGGGGGGGCGGTGGGGGCGCATGCTTCGGCCCTACAGTGGGCCTCACCCCCGTGTTGTCCCCCGGCCCTGCGTGCCGCGGCCCCGCGCGCCCCCGGGCGCCCCGACACCCCTCGGGGCCGGCGCGCGGTGGCCCGGGGGGCGTGGGCCGACCGGGGTGCGCGGGGCCGGTAGCGGGCCTGCTACGCACAGTGCCGGGTTGTTCTCGCACAGCGGCAGGTATCGGGGCTATGATAGGGACACGCACGGAGATGCGTGTTTTCGTGTGTCGTTCGCTGTCGATTCGACTTCAAGGAGGAAGGCGATGACAAGCACGACCATTGATCGCGTTGGACCGGATAAGGGGAGCGCCGCTTCGCCAACTCCAGACGCGGAGCTTACCCCCGAGCGACGCGCGGCCCTCGACGCGGCGCTGGAGGAGTTGCAAGCCTGTGCCAGTACCTGGGCGCGCCTCGCCCCCGCGCAGCGCGGTGCTCTCCTTGAGGATGTCGTCGCGGGGCTGCTCCGCGTCGGGCCGCGTATTGTGGCAGCCTCGCTGGAGGCGAAGGGCCTGCCGCCCGGAGGCCACGCCGAGGGCGAGGAATGGCTCGGGGTGGCGACCAGTGTACGCTACGCGCGCCTGCTCCGCCGCTCCGTGGCCGAGATCGAACGCTACGGCCACCCCCACCTCCCGCACCCGCCCCGTCTCGGCCCCGGCGAGCAGACAATCGTTCGTGTCTATCCCGATGACATCTATGAAGAGTTGACCCAGCCCGGCATGCACGCCGAGGTCTGGATGCAACCGGGCATCTCGCTGGAGGAGACGATCGCGACCCAGGCCTGGGCCTATCGTGCGCCACACGCTGGCCAGGTGGTGGCCGTGCTGGGCGCCGGGAATGCTTCGCCGGTCATCTCTACAGACATTCTCTACCAACTCTTCGTCGAAGGCCGGGTAGTAGCCTTTAAGTTCAGCCCGGTCAACAGCTACCTCGAGCCGCTCTTTGCCGAGGCCTTCGCGCCACTGATCGCCAATGGCTACCTGCGCCTGCTCACCGGGGGCGCCGCGGTAGGCTTCTACCTGGCCCATCACCCGATGGTTGATTGCGTCCACATGACCGGCTCGCGCGAGACCTATGAGCAGCTTCTGGCTGGCCCGCCACCTATCGCCCGGCCGTTCACCGCCGAGGTGGGCAGCGTCACACCGGCGATCATCGTCCCTGGCCCCTGGAAGCCCGCCGAGCTGGAGGCTCAGGCCATTGCCATGGCCACCTGGGCGGTCTTCAACGGTGGCTTCCTGTGCTATGCTCCGCGGGTGATCATCCAGCACCGGCAGTGGGCGCTGCGCCACGAGTTCCTGGGCCGCTTCGAGCAGATCCTGGCCGCCACACCCACTCGCCGCGCCTACTACCCCGGCGTCCAGGCAACCTGCGCAGCGCTGCTGGCCCAGCATCGCGATGTGCGACGCCTCGGCACGCCCGGCCCCGACGATTTGCCCTGGATCCTGGTACCCGACCTGGACCCTGAGGCCTACGATGAGCCGCTCTTCGCCCACGAGCACTTCGGCCCCTTCCTGGGCGAAACGGCGCTCGATGCGCCTGATGTGGCCGGCTTCATTGACCGGGCCGTTGTCTTTGCCAACGAGCGGCTGTGGGGTCGGCTCGCCGCTACCATCGTAGTGCACCCGGAGACGCTGCGCGATCCGCGGGTGCGCGCCGCCTACGAGCGGGCCCTGTTCGACCTGCGCTACGGCACGATCGCGGTGAACACGCACCCTGGATACAGCTACTACACCGGCTTGACCAGTTGGGGCGCCTTCCCCAGCGCGCTGGCCCACGATCGTAGCACGGGCGAGGGCGTGGTCTGCAACGCCCTGATGTTCCGCTCGCCCGAGAAGTCGGTGCTCACCGCCCGCTTCCATCCGCTCAGCGCCCCGTTGATGCTCGGCTCGCATGCCATGCCGCTGATTGCCCGGCGCCTGGCCGAGGCTCAGGCGCATCCCTCGCCCCTGACCGCGGCCCGGCTGACTGTTGCCGCCCTCGGCGGGGGAGCGTAACCCGCGCAGCAGCGCGCAAGCGAAGGGGGTGTGACACCAATTTCGCTTGAACGCTCTGCGCGCAGCGTTGCGTCAAAGCGCGCCCGAACGCTATGTGCGACAATCTACGACCTGAAAAATGGTGTGGGAGGGCACAGCCCTCCCACACCCTCTCGCGCGCGGAGCAGGTTCACGCCAGGCTTACCGCGAGGCCACGGTGCGCGGCTCCGTGGCTGACTGTTCATGCAGCAGGGCTACAATGTCGCGCTCGATGTACTCTGGCGTATCGGTGGGCGCATAGCGCCGGCGCACGTTGCCGTTGCGATCCACCAGGAACTTGGTGAAGTTCCACTTGATCGTCTGAATGCCCAGAAAACCGGGCTGCTCGGCCTTGAGATAGGCGTAGAGCGGGTGGGCCGATGGCCCGTTGACGTCGATCTTCGCGAACATCGGGAAGGTAACGTCGTAGTTCAGGCTGCAGAACTGCCGGATCTCAGCCTCGCTCCCCGGCTCCTGAAAGCCGAACTGGTTGCAGGGGAAGCCCAGCACGACCAGGCCTTCATCTTTGTAGCGCCGATACAGCGCCTCCAGGCCCGCGTACTGCGGAGCGAACCCACAGCGACTGGCGACGTTGACGATCAACAGCACCTTGCCCCGGTAGGCGTCGAGCTTCTGGGGTGTGCCATCAAGCAGGTTGGCCGAAAAGTCGTAGATTGTCATACGAATATTCCTTAGAAATTGTGCAAAAGCTGTTCAAGGGTAGTATACCTTACCCTGGACAGGCAGGCAACCGGCCTCGGGATGCGGCAGGGCCAATGGGGAGGGCGAAGCCCTCCCAAACCCTCCCGCGCGCGGGCTATGTTCACATCAGCCGGTCGAGCCGAGCCCATTGGCAATCGCGTTGATCGTGAGCAGCAACCGTGGCAGCAGGGCCGTGTCGTCCTCGCCGCGTGAGCGCAGCGCCCGCCACTGTCGCAGCAGCTCAATCTGCTGGCGGTGCAGGACACGCAGGCCGGGGTTGCGCGCTTCGATCATACTGAAGATGTTGGGCCGCCGCTCGGCGAGGGGGCCGCCGTAGAGGCGCTCCAGCATCGCCACGGTGCGCCAGTATTCTTCGAGAATGCGCCCGAGCATGGCCTCGCGCAGTGCCGGGTCCGCTACCAGTTCGGCGTACCAGGCCATCACGTCCGGGTCGGCAGTCGCCACGCTCGTGGCGGCGTTGCTGAAGATGTAGTGCAGCGGCGCCCAACCGAGGAAGTGCTGTTGCAGCGCCGCGAAGGTTGCCGGATCGCTCTGATGGAGCTGTTCGAGGGCGCTGCCGACGCCGTACCAGCCCGAGAGGAAGAACCGCGCCTGGCTCCAACTGAATACCCAGGGGATAGCCCGCAGGTCGGCCAGGGTGGCCTGACCGGTGCGTCGGGTGGGCCGCGAGCCGATCCGGCTCTGCTCAAGGGCGTCAATCGGTGTGGCCTGGCGGAAAAAGGTCAGAAAGCCTGGACTGCCGATCAACTCGCTGTAGGCCGCCCGGCTCAGGGCCGCCAGGCTGTCCATGGTCGGTTCCAGGGTATGGGCCTCGCCCGGCAGGTGCCGCTCGAGCACGGTAGCGCGGCTCACGCCCGCCAGGTACAGTTCCAGGTTGTAACTGGCGGTCAGGCGGTTGGCGTACTTCTGGGCAATCGCCTCGCCCTGTTCGGTCACCCGCAGATCGCCACCCAGCGTACCTGTGGGCAGGGCCTTGATAAAGCGGTGGGTTGGCCCCGCTCCCCGGCTGATCGTGCCGCCCCGTCCGTGGAAGAAGCGGATGCGCACGCCTCGCTCCCGCCCCACCGCAGCCATCGCTTTCTGCGCCCGGTAGAGCGCCCACAGGCTCGCAACCAGCCCGCCGTCTTTGTTGCTATCGCTGTAACCGATCATCACCTGCTGCACCAGGTCGCGTTCGCCCCGCAGGCGCCGTTGCACGTCCAGGCTGCGCCGGGTCAGGGGGTGATCGAGAAAGGTGGCCAGGATGGCAGGGCTGCGCTCCAGATCCTCGATCGTCTCGAACAGGGGAACTACCGCCAGGGGGCATGCCAGCCCGTCGGGCGTTTCGCGCAGCAGGCCGACTTCGCGGGCAAAAAGGTACACTGCGAGCAGATCGGCGGCGCTGCGGGTCATGCTGACGATCAGCACTCCCAGGCCCGCCGGCCCGTGGGTGGCGAGTTCGTCGAGCAGCACCCGGTAGCAACTGAGCACCGCATCGGCTTCGGGGCCGATACGAGCCGCCGGGCCGGCAAAGGGCCGTGGCGAATCCAGTTCCTGCTCCAGCAGTGCCATGCGTCGAGGCACGTCCCACGCGGTTACGCTGTGATCGGCAAAGCCGGCGACGGCCAGCAACTGTCCCAGGGCCAGGTCGTGGAAGTGGCTATTCTGCCGCACGTCGAGCACGGCGAGGTGAAAGCCGAAGATTTGCAGGCTGCGGATGACCGGATGCACGAAGTGGCGGGTCAGGCGTTGCGCGCCCACGGCGTCGAGGGCCGTGGCGAGGAGGTGCAGGTCGCGCTCGAGGTCCGCCGCGGTGCGATAGTGGTACACTTCGAGCGGCGCAGCGAGCGGCAGGCGGGCCAGCATGAGGTTGATCCACTGACGCCAGGCCTCGTTGGGATTGCGCTTCAGCGCCTGCGCGCCCACTGGCCCCATGGAGGCGGCAACCTCAGCGATGCGTTCGAGCAACGCCGCCGGGGGCGCCTGGCGCAGGTCGGAGAGGCTCAAGGCGCGTGCCAGCTCGCGCAACTGGTCCTGCACGATGCCCAGGGCCTGTTGCCGCAACTCGGCCAGGGTCTCGCGGGTGACCTCGGCGGTGACCAGAGGATGCCCGTCGCGATCCCCGCCGACCCAGGTGCCGAAGCGCAGCCGGGGCAGGTGCTCCACTCCGGCGATCAGGGCCGGATCGAGGCCGACCGCGCTCCAGGCCTGACGCAGGCGTTCATCGAGCAGCGCGACCACATCGGGGAAGACGTTACGCAGGTAGTGCAGGATGTTGCGCCGTTCCGAGGCGACGTCGGGTTTTTCCAGGAAAATCTCGCCGGTGCGCCAGAGTGTGGTCAGGCGCGCGAGCACTTCGGCGCGGATCGACTCCTGCTCGTAGGGTGTCCAGCGGGTTTCGCCACGTTTGACCAGCAGCAGGTAGAGGGCGCGGTGGTGTTCGAGCACGGTGGCGCGTTTGGCCTCGGTGGGGTGCGCGGTGAGCACCAGCTCGACCTGCACGTCCGGCAGCGCGGCGGCGATGTCTGCCCCGGAAATGCCCTGGCTCTGCAACTGGCAGAGCGCCTCACCCCACAGTGCCGGTACCGCCGTCAGGCCCTGGCGCGTTTCCGTCAGGCGCCGGTACTGCACCGCTGCCCGCTCTTCGACCATTTTGAGTAACTGGAAGGCGATCGAGAGGGCCTGGAACAGCCCTTCGGGAGGCGTTTCCGGCAGGGGCGTCGTGGGGGCTTCCAGCCAGGGGAGCGCCGCGGCCAGTTGCGGCTCTCCGGACTCGCGCAAGACTTCGTGCAGACACTCCAGCACGAAACGCCGCTCATCGGCGTAGGTTTCGGGATCGATGGTCAGGTAGTTCGGGGTGGGTACCATGCCTGTCCTCCTCGGCTACGGGACGGCAGGGGCGTGGTGGAGCGCCCGGGGTTCCCCCAACCCTCGGCGCGCGGGTGGGGCAGGGCCACGCCCTCCTGGAACCGCGGCGACGGGCTGGTGGGGCAACGGTGATACTCCGCGCCCCCGACCCGGGGGCAGGTGTGGGCAGGCCATGCCCTGCCAGGCCCTGCCCGTGCAAGCGTCTGCCCGATGCGCCGCTCAAGTCCTCTCCAGCAGCATCTCGACCCCATCGGTGGCCTCCCATGGCAGAACCAGCTCGGGCCGCCCGAAGTGGCCGTGCGCTGCCACGCGCTGGTAGAGCCGGCCCCGTGAACGCGCGGCCAACCCGATCAGATCGAAGCGGCGGATGATCCCGCCCACGCTGAAATCGAAGGCCCGCGCCACTCGCTCCGACAACTCATCGTCGCTCAGCGCGCTGGTGCCGAAGGTTTCCACCCGCACGCTCACCGGGTCGCGCAATCCGATCGAATAGCTGAGTTGCACCTCGCAGCGTGAGGCCAGTCCCGCAGCCACCACGTTCTTCGCCGCGTGGCGGGCCGCGTACGCCCCGGTGCGGTCAATCCGCGTCGGGTCCTTGCCGCTCAACGCGGCACTGCTCTGGCGTGCATAGCCCCCGTAGGTGTCGGCGCCGGTTTTGCGCCCGGTCAACCCCGCGTGCAACGCCGGGCCGCCTTCCACTACCGGGCCTTCGGGGTTGATCTGGATGTGCGTCTCCGCGTCGGGGACGAGTGTCTCGTGCTCGAACACCGGTTTGATTACCTCCTCGATGATGATCTGGCGTAACCGGGCCAGCGGCAAATCAGCGTGGCGCTGGCTGGCCACCAGGGTCAGGCTGTGGATGCGCCAGGGTATATGGTCGCGGTACACCACGCCCACCTGCACCTTCCCGTCGGGCGCGAGGTCGTCGCGGTGCTCGTGGCAGACGATATCGAGGCGTTGCGCCAGGCGATTGGCCAGCCAGATCGGCAACGGCAATAGCACGGGCGTCTGAGTGCAGGCGAAGCCAAAAAGGGTGACGTTCTCCTGGGCAACCAGTTCCGACAGGGCGCTCTCGCGGTCACGCAGCCCTGCGCGTGTGGCTGCCGACTCTTCAAGCTGGTTCGTCATCACCGTGCAGGTACGTCCATTGAAACTGCCACGGTCATACCCCACTTCCAGGATGACCTCACGGGCGAGGCGGGGAATATCAATACTGGCGGTTGTCGCGGCCTTCAGCGATACAAACAGGATACCCGTGGAAACGGCACACTCGGCTACCACGCGGGCGGCGGGGTCTTGCCAGAGAATATGACCGACCAGGGCATCGCTGATCTGGTCACAGAGTTTGTCGGGATGCCCCGCCGTAACCGACTCAGACGTAAAGACATATTCACTGGCCATGGCTGTCTAGCGCTCTCCTGTATCTACTCTGCACGGGCGTTCAATTGCCTTCATCAATTCGCTGGCGAGGTAGGGCGTCGCGGCCAGCGCCATCACCAGCAACCAGTCGGACGGGCTGAGGGGCGTGGTACCGAGCACCTGGCGCAGTCCGGGCAGCAAAGTTGTGGCGCCCTGGAGCGCCAGCCCGCCAGTCACGGCGAAGGTCATATACGGGTTCGCCGCCGAAGGCTTGCGGTCGAACAGCCAGCGTTTTTCGGAGCGACAACTGATGGCGTAGAGCAACTGTGAGGTGGTCAGGGTGGTGAAGGTCAGGCTGCTGGTTCGCGGCCCCATCCCATAACGGGCCAGACCCCAGCCGTAGGCGCTGAGGGCAACGGTCGTGAGCACAGCGCTCTCTACCCCGATCCGTCGCACGTCGCGGCGGTTAAACATGGTTGCGCGGGGATCGCGCGGCGGCTGGCGCAACACGTCGCACTCCGGTGGTTCCAGGCCCAGGGCCAGTTCAGGGAAGACGTCGGTCACCAGGTTGATCCAGAGTAACTGCAAGGGTGACAGCGGCTCGCCGGTGCCCGCGGCGGTTGCCAGCAGGGTGATCAGGATTTCGCTGGTGTTGCTGGCGAGGATGAAGTGTACTGCCTTCTTGATGTCGCTGTAGATCGTGCGTCCCTGCTCGATGGCCCCGACAATCGTTGCCAGATTGTCATCGCGCACGACCATATCGGCGACCTCCTGGGCCACTTCGCTGCCGCTCATGCCCATGGCAATGCCAATATCGGCGGCGCGCAAGGCCGGGCCGTCGTTGATCCCGTCGCCGGTCATGGCCACTACGTGACCGGCGCGTTGCAGGGCCTGCACGATGTAGAGCTTGTGTGCCGGGCTGACCCGCGAGAAGATATCCACGCGCTCAGCCAGGCTGCGTAGCACATCGGGGGGCAGAGTTTCGAGTTGCGCAGCGTCGAGACTTTCCAGGTGCCCTTCGTGGCCCAGGCCGATCTGCCGCGCAATTGCCGTGGCGGTGGCGCTCTGGTCGCCGGTGATCATAATCGTGCGCACGCCAGCGGCGCGCAGTTGCTCGACCAGGCCGGGGATCTCCGGTCGCGGCGGGTCGGCGATACCGGCCAGGCCAACCCAGATCAGGTCGCGGCGAACCTCGGGCGCCCCGTCGTCTGGCAGGTAGGCGACGCCGAGCACGCGCAGGGCCTGCCCGGCCATGCGCTCGTTGTCCACCAGGATGCGCTCACGGTCCTCCTCGGTCAGCGGGCGCACCGTTCCAGCTTCGCTCAGCCGGTTGCAGAGGCCCAGCACCTGGTCGGGGCTGCCCTTCACCGCCAGCAGATAGCCGTCGCCATCCTGGTGTAGCGTATCCATGAACCCGCGCCCCTCACTGCGCAGGCGCGTGTGCAGCAGCGGGTAACGCGCCCGCAGGGCCGCGACGTCGATCCCCAGTTCCAGCGCCGCCCGCACCAGCGCGGTCTCCGTCGGCGTGCCCAGGAGCTGCGGGCCGTCCGCGGCAGGCTCCAGGCGTACCTCGCTACAGAGGGCCGTCAGGCGCAGGAGTTCTTCGAGGTCGGGCCTGTTGCCGGGAGCCAGGGCGCGGCCTGCAGCGCTGAACCCGCCTGCGCCGTGATCGTAACGCCCCTCACCCGTCACGACCATCACCAGGGTCATCTCGTTGCGCGTGATCGTGCCGGTCTTATCCAGGCAGAGGAACTCGACCGAACCCAGGGTCTCCACAGCCACCAGGCGCCGCACGAGCACGCCCTGCTGCTCGAGCCGGCGCAGCCCTATGGCCAGTGTGGTCGTGGCAACGGTGGGCAGGCCTTCCGGCACGGCGGCCACAGCCAGGGCGACGGCGGTCTTGAACATCGCCAGGAGGCCCTGGCCGCGCACCAGGCCGATGCCGAAGACCACGCTGCACACCGCCAGCGACCCCGCAACCAGTTGCCCGCTCAGGGTGCGGAGCTGTCGTTGCAAGGGTGTTTCGGGCTGCTCGGTCTCGCCCAGCAGGCGCTGGATCTCGCCGATCTCGGTGGCGACCCCCGTCGCCACCACCAGCGCCCTGCCACTGCCACCGGTGACCACCGTGCCGCGGTAGACCATGTTGGTGCGGCTTCCCAGGGGCACGTTGCGCTCGTGGAGCGGCGCGACCGTTTTGGTCACAGGCACACTCTCGCCGGTCAGCGCCGATTCGTCCACGGTGAGGTGATCGGCTACCAGCAGGCGCGCATCGGCCGGCACGGCCATCCCCCGGCGGAGGATGATCAGGTCACCCGGCACGACCGTCTGGCCTGCCACCTCACGTTCCCGGTTATCCCGCACCACCACTGCGTGCGGCTCCAGGCCGCGGTTCAGCCCGGCGATGGTCTGCTCGGCCCAGTACTCGGTGCTGAAGCCGATGCCAGCGTTCAGGACCACGACGCCCAGGATCACCACCCCATCGAGCAATCCACCTGTCACAAGCGACACGACCGCCGAGACGCCGAGCAGGGCCACAGGCAGGCTAGCGAGCTGTTCGAGCATGATCTGGATCGGTGAGCGGCTAACGGCCTGGGGCAAATGGTTGGGGCCGTATGCACTCAGCCGCTCCAGGGCGACCAGATCAGATCG
>JBDNDG010000092.1:0-12824 GCA_046719255.1 Chloroflexaceae bacterium | reverse complement strand
GATCTGCCGGGCTGCGACGGACCTTGAGAACACGGCACACGAACCTTCCTCCCCCTCCTGTTGCTACTTACAATACACCAGCCGGGGCTCTGGCGCAAGTACGGAGCGAGTTACCGAGTGTAATTGTTTCTCGACGATCACCCGGTGGTATGCCGGTCGTCCATGCAGCCTCGCCGCACGGCGACACTTACGGCTTTTGGGAGGGCCTGCCGCCCCTACAGGCAGGGGAACCTGGTTTTCCCTTATGTTCACATCAGCGCGGCTGCACCGCACAACGCCAGAATGAAAGTATGGGAGGGCTATTTTGACATCAGCGTTTGCTCCGGGCTGCGCTGGCCTGCCAGTCTTCGAGCAGCGCGCCCAGATCGGCGTAGATCGCTGCCGGGCGCACCGGCCCGCCTTCGGCCTCGGCGCGAGAACTGACGCCGGTCAGCACCAGAGCGGCGGGCATGCCCGCCGCGTTGGCCCCGGCAATATCGGTGTCGAGCCGGTCGCCGATCACCAGCACCGCCGCGGGAGGCACGCCGAGGACCTCGGAGGCAACCAGGAACATTGTCGGCGCGGGCTTGCCGATCACCAGTGGCTGCGTGTCGGTGGCGGCTACCAGAGCGGCCGTGATCGCCCCGGCGCCGGGGATCAGGCCCTCTTCGGACGGAAAGGTACGGTCGGGGTTGGTGGCGACAAAGCGGGCCCCGGCGCGGATCAGGAGTGTTGCCGTGCGCAGTGTGTTGTAGGTGAGGGCAAAATCGGCCCCCTGCACCACCAGCTCTGCCGCCCGGTCATCCTCAACGAAGTACCCATCCTGCAACAGCGCCTCGCGCAGGCCCTCCATGCCAACGATGTAGACCCGCGTGCCGCGAGGGTACATCGCGCGCAGCGCGCGACCCGTGGCAATGGCCGAGGTGATCACTCGCCCGGCGGGAACCGTGAGGCCCATCCGCGCCAGTTTGGCCTCGTACTGCGTCGGGGTCATCGAGGCGTTGTTGGTAACGCAGGCGTAGCCAGCGCCGCGCCCATCGAGGAAGGCCAGTAACTCCGCTGCGCCCGCCAGGGGCTGGTTGCCCCGGTAAAGCACGCCGTCCATGTCGAACAGTACAGCCTTGATGCTGTCGAAGGGGATCATGGGGCCTTTTTCCTCGTAGGGGGCGAAAACGGGCGTCCGGCGCCCTGCGTCTGCGCCGCACAGTGACACACTGACGGGCGGGACGACCGTGCCCCACCGCGTTTCCGCCCGGGGCGGCAAACCTTTCGGCGAAGCACCACATGCGCTACCGCCGCGGGCGGCGCCAGGAGGCTCGCGGAGGACGTCGCCCTCCACAGCTCCTGGACCTCCAATGCGGCTAAGATGGTATCACATCCGCTCGGGAGCGGCGATACCCAGCAGCGCCAGGCCGTTCCTGAGGGCCCGGGCCGTTGCCGCAACCAGGGCCAGCCGCGCGGCCCGCAGGCCGGGGGTTTCGGCCTTGAGCACCGGGCACTGCTCAAAGAAAACCCCGAACTCGCGCGCCGTGGCGTAACACCACTCGGCGATCACGAAGGGGGCGTAGCGCGTGCCGGCCTCGGGCGTCGCCTCGGGCAACCGCGCCAGATGCTTGATCAGCCGCGTTTCTGCCGGATGGGTCAGCAGGGTGAGATCGGCGCCCTCCGGTCCCGCTCCACCGTCTTCATTCGCCCGCCGGAGGATCGAGCAGCAGCGCGCATGCGAGTATTGTAGATAGGTGGCGCTATTGCCCTCGGTCGAGAGCATGCGCTCCCAATCCAGGCTGATGTTCCGGCGGGGGTCCTGGTAGAGGTCGTTATAGATCACCGCGCCCACACCCACCGCTTCGGCCACTGCGGCCTTCTCGGCCTCCGACAGGTCGGGGTTCTTTTGCTCCACGACCGCCCGCGCCCGCGCCACGGCCTCGTCGAGCAGGCTCTCCAGGAAGACCATGTTGCCCTTGCGCGTGGAGAGCGGCTGCCCGTCGGGAGTGGTGACGATGCCGAAGGGGATGTGCACCAGTTCGACATCGCGGGCATAGCCCATGGCGCGCACGATGGCGAAGAGTTGCCGGAAGTGCAGCTCCTGGCGCCCATCTACCACGTAGATGATCTTCACCGGGTTGAAGGTTTGCAGCCGGAACTTCACCGTCGCGATGTCACGGGTCATATAGACGGTGCCGCCGTCATTGCGCTGGAGAATGAAGCGGGGCAGGTTGTCAAGCTCGGCCACCACCGAGCCATCGGCGTCGCGGAAGGCCGCCCCGGAGCGCAGGGCCTCGTCAATCGCGTCGGCCAGCATCGGCTCGTAGAAGCTCTCGCCGTAGGCGTGGTCGAAGACTACACCGAGCCGGTCGTAGTTCCGCTGCGCGGCGGCGAGGGTCAGGTCCACGCACCACTGCCAGATCGCCCGCGCCTCGGGGTCGCCCCGTTCCAGGGCCAGCGACCAGCGGCGCGCCTCGGCCTCCAGGTCGGGGTCGAAGATCGGCAGCGGGCGACCCTCGACCACGGCCCGTTCGCGTTCCTGCTCCTGAGCCTTCATCTCGTTGTTGTAGCGGGCGTAGAGCAGTTCGAGTTGCTCCATCGCAGCCTCACCCTCGGCCTGGGGGCGTCCGTAGCGTTTAATCGAGGCGATCACGGTGCCGAACTGCGTGCCCCAGTCACCCAGGTGATTGTCGCCGATCACGCTGTAGCCCAGGGCGCGCAGGATGTGCACCAGGCTCTGGCCGATGATGGTCGAGCGAATATGGCCGACGTGCATGCGCCGGGCGATGTTGGGCGCCGAGTAGTCTACCACCACCCGGCGTCCGGCCCCGATTTGATGGTGGCCGTAGGCTGGGCCGCGAGTCTGGATCTCGCTCACCACGGCCGCAGCCAGGCGCTGCGGATGCAGGCTAAAGTTGAGGAAGGGACCCGCAGCCGCGACCGCGCCGATCAGCGAGTCGGGGCCGGGGCGGATGGCGGCGGCCAGTTCGGCGGCGAGCTGAGGGGCGGGCACACCCAGGGCCTTTGCCGCGCGAAAGGTCGGCAGGGCCAGGTCGGCAGGAATGTTGGGTTTGGGCGTGGCGAGTTCGATTGCCTCGGCGGGCACGCGGCCTGTGGCTGCAATCGCCGCGCGCACTTCCCGGGTAAAGCGTTCAAGCGCGTAGGTCATTGTCTTCTCCAGTGTCCGCGCCGGGGCGCGGGGCGTTCCCTGGCTCACCGAACCAGGTTGTTCGCCGGTGTTGCGGTGGGATCGAGTGGCCCGTACAGCTCCTGATAGGCACCCCAGAAGCCGTAGACGGCCCGCACATAGCCTCGCGTCTCGCCAAAATCGATCTGCTCGGTGAAGCGATCCGGGTCGGCCACACGGCTCCCGCCGGCCCAGCGTTGCGCATTCCCCAGGCCGCCGTTGTAGGCCGCCAGAGCTCCCTGCACACTCCCCTCCATGTCGGCCAGGCGCCGGCTCAGGTAGTAGCTACCAAAGCGCACGCTCACCACCGGGCGGTACAGGTCGTCGAGGGTAAAATCGCTGACCCCCAGGTTCCGGGCGATACCCTGGCCGGTCTCGGGCATCACCTGGGCCAGCCCGCGCGCCCCGACCCACGAGGTGGCGCCGGGGTTGAAGAGGCTCTCCTGCCGAAGGAGGGCGTAGAGCAGTCGCGGGTCGAGGCCATAGGCAGCCGCCTCGCGGCTGACCAGGTCGGCATAGGGGGTGGGGTAGATCAGGCGGCGCAGGGCCAGCGGCGCTTGCTCCGAGGCAGGGGCCAGCGCGGCCAGAGCTTCAGCGGCGAGCAGCGCGGGGTAGGCTGCTCCGGCCTGGTGGGCGGCCTGCGCCAGGCGCAGCAGCGCCCAGGGCTGGCCGTGGGCCTCATCGAGGCCCTCGCGCCACTCATTGATCGCCTCGCTCTGCAACCCGACCTGATCGAGCTGCGCGGCGCGCGCCGCCCGTTCGTCGCCGGGGGGCGGTGCTGGCGCGCCGGCCCAGGTCGTTAGCCAGGCTTCCAGTTCGCCCCACTCATCGTTGCTGACCGGCGCGCCGATGGGCAGAGCGCCCTCGGGCAGCCTGCCCAGTTCCTCCGCGGCGCGCACACCCTCATAGCTGTGAGGCGCGGCGATACTCGCCGCGGCGAAGAGCGCCTCAGCAGCCGCAGCGTCGCCCTGGTCGCGGGCGGCGCGGGCGGCCCAGAAGGCGCCACGCGCTCGCCACGCTCCATCGCTGTGGTCGGCCAGGCTCTGCCAGGCGGCGCGCGCTTCGCCGGCACGTCCGGCTGCGTACAGGGCCAGGCCGGCCCGGTGCAGGGCCACGCGCCCCTCGGCGCTCGCGGGGTAGCGCTGGCCCAGATCGAGACGCGCCTGCAACGCTCCCTCCGCATCACCCTCGCGCTCGCGCAGTTGCGCCACCCGATCCAGCGCCACGGGCGCGCGCGGATCGTCGGGATAGGCCGCGGCGTACTCCAGATACCCCTGGATGGCGCGCGTGACGTCACCGGCCTGGCCGGTGGTTTGCACCCAGTCGAGCTGGGCCTGACGCCCCGGCTCGCTGTTGGGGGCGAGGGCGCCGGCCTCGGCCAGCGCGGCCAGCGCGCCGGGCATATCGCCCGCGGCTCGTAACGCCAATCCGCGCAACCGGCGCAGCTCCACCGCCGTGACGAGATCGCCTTCGGCGGCGATCGCGCGGTCGAACTGCGTTACCGCGTCGCTCCAGCGCCCCGCGGCCATGTAGATCCGCCCGGCCTGGGAGGCCGTAACGCCCCCGGCGCCCGCGGCGAGCAGTTGATCCACCGCAGCGGCAGCCTCGGGGGCTTCCGGCGCATCGGCCACCAGTTCCAAACGCCAGACCTGCGCCTGGTCCGTCCGGCCCCGGGTGTCGGCCAGGGCGATGGCCGCGCTCAAAACACGGGCGCGGTAGGCCGGTTGCCGGGCCAGGCCCAGCAGTTCGGGGTAGAGGGCCAGCGCCTCGGCGGGGCGACCATCGGCCACGAGTTGGGCGATGGCCTTCTCGAAGGCCCCCGCGCGCTCACCCCGGGTAATCGCGCTGCGGGCCGCAACCAGGTAGCTGGCGGCGGCATCGGCGCGTCGCCCCAGGACCTCCTCCTGCGCCGCCTGGCGCAGGGCAGCGTAGGGTGCGATGGCGGTGCCCAGGGTGCGGTACTCCTGGTATGCGGCTACCGCCGCGGCGTGATCGCCGGCCGACTCGTGGCCGCGGGCCATCCAGAACAGGGCTGGCGGGCGCAGAGGATGTTCCGCCGGCGCCGCGGCCAGAAACGCGCGCAACATCTCGACCGCCGAAGTCCAGCGGCCACGCCGGGCAAAACTCTCGGCCAGGTAGTAGCGCGCTGCCAGGGCCTCGGCGGCGTCGGGGTAGCGCTGGAGCAAGGTGCTCAGGTCGGCGCCGGCTGCCGCGTCATCGCCAACGGCTCGCGCCGCCAGGGCGCGCTGCAGCAGCACCGGTGCGGGAGGCAGCGCTTCGGCCGCGTTCCCGGGAGACGCCGGGGCAACCGGCGCGTCGGGAGCTGGAGCGGTCACCACCTCGCAGGCGCTCAGGCTCAGGGTAAGCAGAACAGCAAGCAGAATGAGTATCGTTCGACTCATAAGCCAGCCGGCTGTGCGGCGCAGCCGCACAACGACAAGATGAAGCCGGGTTTTATTCCTGGGAGGGCGCAGCCCTCCCAAACCCTCTCGCGTGCGGGCTATGTTCACATCAGCGATCGATCCGATCCTCGCGCCAGCGGAAAACAAACTGCTTCTCGGTCGTCCGGTCGCGGCGGAAGCGCCAGAGCCGGGTGGGGCGGCCGCGACCCTCGCGGACGACGTTGGTCTCCTCCAGCAGGTTCGACTCCTTGATTTTACGGTAGAAATTGCCCTTGTCGAGCTTCTCGCCGAGGATCTGCTCGTAGATGTGCTTCAACTCGAGGATCGAGAACAGCTCCGGCAACAACTGGAAGGCCAGGGTCGTATACTCCAGCTTGGAGCGCAGGCGCGAGATCGCATAGGCCAGGATCTGCTCGTGGTCAAAGGCGAGCTGTTCAGGCAGGGCGCGCACCGGCCACCAGCGCACATCGGTGCTCTCATCGCTCACCGAGATCTTCTGGGCATCGGCGCGCACCAGCGCAATGTAGGCCACGCTGATTACACGCATGCGCGGGTCGCGCCCCGGGTCGCCGAAGGTGTACAACTGCTCCAGGTACACATCGCGCACGCCGGTCTCCTCTTCGAGTTCGCGGCGGGCCGCTGCCTCCAGCGACTCGTCCATGTTGATGAACCCGCCCGGAATGGCCCAGAACCCCTCGAAGGGCCAGTTGCGCCGCTGCACAAGCAGCACGTGCAGCTCCTGGTTGATCAGGGTGAAAATAACCACGTCAACCGTAACTGCGGGCCGTTCGTAGCGCGTCGGATCGTACGCGTGCTGGCTCGTTTCGGATTCCATGGCACGCTCTCCTGATAGTGTATAAACAACACTATCATAGAACATCCGGGCGTGTGTGTCAATGGCCTGACGGTTGCCGGGGCTTCCGCCTCCTCCCTGATCCTCCCCTGCTAAAAGAGCGAATCCGGTGCCTCGCCCCGGCGGGGGGAGGCCTGGAGGGGGGCAACCCGATTTCCCCGATGTTCCTACCAGCCGTCCATGCGGCTACGCCGCGCACTACAAGAATGAAACTAGACTCCTGGGAAGGCGGAGCCCCCCAAATCCTCCCTCAGGGAGGGGCCCGGGGAAACCCGGTTTCCCCGGGTTTCAGTCAATCAACCCGTAGGCGGCGGCGCCAACCAGCGCCGCCCGGGGATCGAGGATGACATGCACCGGCGTGCGCTCCATCAGCCCGCGGAAGCGGCCCTTGTTCCGCATGGCATCGAGCAGGCGCGCGCCGCGTAGCTGGGTGAGGATGCGCGGCGGGATGCCACCGCCCAGGTACACCCCGCCGGTGGCGAAGACTTTGAGCGCCAGGTTCCCCATTTCCGAACCGAGGATGCCCAGAAAGCAATCGAGCGTGGCCGTGCACAGGGGACAGGGAGTGGCGGGATCGAGCGCGCCGTCAACAATCACCGGCGTGGGATCGTCGGCTACTGCCAGCGCAGCGGCAATCTCCGCCGTCTCGCGCCGGAAGACGCGGTCGCGGAAAAAGGCGTAGAGATTGGGGATACCCAGACCGGAGCACAGGCGTTCGTAGCTCACATGATGGTGATGTTCGAGCATATAACTGAGCAATTCGACCTCGAGCGGCGTGGTGGGGGCAAAACTGGCATGGCCGCCCTCGGAAGGATGCGCGCGGTAGTGCCCGTACTCCCAGGTGAGGTAGGCCTCACCCAGGCCCGTGCCGGGGGCAATCACGGCGATGTTGCCGCGGGGGTCCGGCTTGCCCGGGTTGAGGGTGGCCAGATGTTCGGGTTGGAGGTAAGGTACCGACTGGGCAAAGGCCACCAGGTCGTTGATCAGCGTCACCGGCACACCGCCAAGATGGACGCTCAAGGCACGCCCATCGATGACCCAGGGCATATTGGTGATCTCGGCGCGCTGATCGATCACCGGACCGGCCACACCAAAACAGGCGCCTTCGAGGGAGACGGGATGGGCGGTGAGGAACTCGCTGACGATCGTCTCGAGGTTACGGTACTGATTGCTCGGGAAGGTTGCCGTGGCCAGAAAGTGTTCCGGCCCCTCATCGCGCGAAACGAGCACCAGGGCTGTCTTGGTGCCGCCGATGTCGCCTGCAAGAAACATACCTCTCTCCTCTAGCTGGTGCACCGGCAAGCCCCTCAACAGGAAGGTCCGCGAGGCGAGGATAACACCCTTTCAGAGACCCTCTTCCCGAGCCAGTGGTAGGAGGTACACCAATGCTGGTTAATCGCATCGCACTGGACAACTCCGCACCTCCACAGCTCTCCGGTGCCACAAAGCCCTGTGTGGAGGTGTGGAGGTGGCCTGGACCATACGGGTCTCGATGTCCATCCGGTATTAGCGCCGCTCCCCAAGCGCCGCCCGCAGCGCGCCGATGGCGCTGGCGACGCTGCGATCGGGAGCGAAGACCGCCGAGCCGGCCACGGCCACCGTAGCGCCCGCAGCGCGCAGCGGGCCGATAGTCTCGGAGTTGACCCCGCCGTCAACCTGGATGTCAACGGCATCGAGCCGGCGGGCGCGCAGCATCTGGCGCAGCCGGGCCACCTTGTCAAGACCGCCGGGAATGAAGCGCTGGCCGCCAAAACCGGGATTGACGGTCATCACCAGGACCAGATCGACCTCGGGCAGGATCTCCTCCAGCGCGCCGAGAGGGGTGGCAGGGTTGAGGGCGACGCCGGGCCGCGCGCCGAGGGCGCGGATGGTCTGCACCGTGCGGTGCAGATGGGTGCTGGCCTCGACGTGAACGGTGATCCGCTCGCAGCCGGCGGCGGCAAACTCCTCCAGGTAGCGTTCAGGCTCCACAATCATCAGGTGGGCATCGAGGATCGCATCGTAGCGCGTGGCGAGGGGGCGGAGGGCGCGCGCCACCAGTGGCCCGAAGCTCATGTTGGGAACAAAGCGCCCGTCCATTACGTCAAGGTGCAGCCAGCGCACACCTGCGGCCAGGGCCGCTTCCACCTGGTCGCCGAGGCGCAAAAAGTCAGCGGTAAGGATCGAAGGAGCGATGATCATAAGCCTTCCGTTTCTACCCAGGAAGCTTCCGGCGGCTACTGCACGGCGCTGCCCTGACAGATGAACCGGCCCGCAAATGGCGCACGCCATCTTCGCCAGCGACGATCACATCGGTAACCAGGTCGAGAAAGAGACCGTGCTCAACGATCCCCGCCCGTCGTTCCAGCGCGGCAGCCAGGCCCTCCAGGTCCTCAATCGGGCCGAAGGCGCAATCGAGGATGTAGTTGCCCTGATCGGTGTGGAAAAGCGCGCCGCTACTCGTTCGCCGGAACGCCACCCGCGCCCCGAGGCTGGCCACAAAGCGCGCGGTCGCCTGGGCGCCGAAAGCGATCACCTCCAACGGCAGGGGAAAACGGCTGCCGAGGGCCGATGTCAACTTGCTTGAGTCTACCACAATGACCTCGCGCCGCGAAGCCTGGGCCACCATTTTCTCGCGGAGCAGTGCTCCGCCGCCGCCCTTGATCAGGTTGAGGCACGGATCGACCTCATCGGCCCCGTCAATCGTCAGGTCAACCGTTCCACAGTCATCGAGAGTCGTGAGCGGGATCCCCAGAGCTTCTGCCTCGCGTTCAACGCTATCGGCGCAGGCTACGCCCACGATATCGCGCAGTGCGCCTGTCTTCAACAGCGCGGCGATGCGGCGCACGGCGTAAATGGCCGTGCTGCCGACCCCAAGACCGACCACCATTCCCGGTTCGATCAGTTCCACTGCCCGTTCGGCGGCTCGCCGCTTGAGTTCTTCTCTGGGATCGCTGTTCATGACGGGTGCTCGCTTTCGAAATGTGCGCTGGTGTTGTGGTGGGGCGAATGGCCCCGACCCCACGGCGGCAAGATAAGGTTCGTAGCAAATGTGCGGTTCGCAGCTCCGCCCTCCTTCCAGCCTCCTCCCCACGGGGGTGAGGCACCTGGTTCCCTCCCCCGGCGGGGGAGAGTCAGGGAGGAGGCGGTTCGGCGCGAGACTCTAACCTGAAGCGTAGCCCTTCTGACACTGTGTCTAAAGCGGCAGCCGGAACTCGTCGCCGCTATCAAGCCGCGCGCCCCTCCCGGCGACGAGGGCGCGGAGGGGCGCCGGTTAGCCCTTCGCTCGACTTCCTCACGGAGCAACCGGAGTGAGCGCCTCGCGGCCCGTCATGCCGGTCACTTCACGGATGCGCGCCTCATCAAGGGTCTCTTCGGCCAGCAAGGCCCGCGCCAGCGCATCCAGCCGATCGCGATGCTCGTTGAGCAGGCGAATAGCCTTCTGGTAGCTCTCATCAACAATCTTGCGCACGGCCCTGTCGGCGACCTGGGCGGTAGCCTCGCTGTACGGGCGCTGCGACAGCCCCGCACCCAGGTAGTTGCCGCGGCTGGTATCCAGCAATTGCACCTGGCCCACCTCGTCGCTCATCCCAAAACGCATGACCATCGCCTGGGCCAGGTTCGTCACTTGCTGCAGGTCGTTCTCGGCGCCAGTGGTGACATTCCCGTAGACCACCAGTTCGGCCGCCCGCCCGCCCAGGATCGTGACGATGCGCGCGCGCAGGTAATCCTCGGTGTAGTTGTAGCGGTCATTGATCGGCACCGAGAGGGTAACGCCGAGCGATTGGGCCCGGGGCACAATCGTTACCCGGCGCACGGGGTCGCTTTCGGGCTGAAGCAGAGCCAGCAGGGCGTGACCGGCCTCGTGGTAGGCCACACGCTCACGCTCCTCGGGATGCAGCAGAATGCGCCGTTCCAGACCCAGGTAGATCTTCTCCAGCGCGTCGGCGAAATCGCGCATGGTCACCTGAGTGCTGCCACGACGCGCCGCCAGCAGCGAAGCCTCGTTCACCAGGTTCCGCAGCTCCGCGCCCGTTGCTCCCGGCGCATTCTCGGCAACCCGGTGCAGATCCACGTCAGGCGCCAGGGGCACATCGCGGGTGTGGATCTTGAGGATCTCGGCGCGACCGTTTTTATCCGGCGGCTGCACCACGATGCGCCGGTCGAAACGACCGGGACGCAGCAAGGCCGGGTCGAGCACATCGGAGCGATTGGTGGCCGCCAGCACGACGACATGCGTCCGGGCATCGAAGCCATCCATCTCGGTGAGGATCTGGTTGAGGGTCTGCTCGCGCTCCTCATTGCCACCCAGTTCGCCGCCGCCGCGCCGCCGCCCAATGGCGTCAATCTCGTCAATGAAAATGATCGACGGCTCCGCGGCGCGCGCCTGCTGAAACAGATCGCGCACCCGACTGGCGCCCACGCCAACCACCATCTCGATAAACTCCGAGCCGCTCATCGTAAAGAACGGCACATTGGCCTCACCGGCCACGGCGCGCGCCAGGAGCGTTTTGCCGGTGCCCGGTGGACCTTCCAGCAGCACGCCGCGGGGGATGCGCGCGCCGAGCTTTTCGTACTTCTCCGGGTTCTTCAGAAAATCGACAATCTCGATCAGTTCCTGTTCAACTTCGTCGATTCCGGCCACATCGTCGAAGGTGACGCGCTGCATGGTGGAGGGATCGTAGCGGCGGGCGCGCGCGCGGCCCAGGCCAAACACTCCGCCCGCCCCGCCCGCCGTGCGTAACGCGCGCGAACTGAGCCACAGAAACCCGCCGATCAGCAGCAAGGTTGGCCCGAAGGCCAGCAACAGCGTCCACAGCGGCGAACGCGCCTGTTCAAGTGGCTCGGCGGTGATCACCACGCCGTTCGTTTCCAGCAGGGTGATCAACTCCGGATCAGGAATGAGCGCCGGCTTGATCGTCGCAAAGCGACGGTAAACGCGCTCCCCGGCAGGGGGCGCGTCGCCAACTGGCGTCAGTACCACCAGGCCGTGCGGGCCTTCGCTGGCTGTCACCGGTTGGCGAAACTCACCCTGAATATCCTCGCCGCGACTGGTGATGGCCACGACATTTCCGGCGGCAACCTGCTCCTTAAAAACGGTGTACGGAATGGTAATGTAGGTTGGCTCGGCAGGAAAGAGCCAGTTGATCAGCAGGTAGTTCAGTACCAGGAGCACCAGAAAGGTGATCCAGAAACTCCCGCTCCGGGCGGGTTGCCACATGGGCCGCTGATTGGCCCCCTGTCCGGGCGCTGGTGGCGCCGGAGGAGGCGTGCCGCGGGGGAGTGGTGCCATAGGTGTCCTCGGTGTTTTGAGCCATGGCTTCAGCAGACTGAAACCGCGTTTCTCCACGCTCCTGCCCCGGCGCAGGCGCTGAAAAGACAAAGCCCGCGCAGGAGCACGCGCTGCTGTGCTTATTATACGCCCGAAGTAACACCCTCCAGTATCTGATTGCAGGCAGTGCCCGGACTGTGGTACACTGCCCGTGATCTTTGCCAGCGACGTGGAGGTTTGCCTGGTGACGCAGGACGATCAGCAGATGCCCGAGCGCGGTTCCGAACGTCGGATCAGCCGCGACACACTTCTCTTACTCGGCGCTCTTTCCTTTCTCATTCTCGCTGTCGCTCTCACATTCCTGTTTACGCCCAATACTGGTACGAACATCGGTCAAATCGCGGCTACGGCAACCAGTGTTCTTCCCACCGAAGCGGCGCAGTCGCCGGTCGCTCCCCAGGCAACGGCGACTCCCATCCCCCAGGTGCCCTATCCCAGCCCTGAGGTGGTCGGTGCGGCGCCGACGGCCACACCCCTGCTCCCCACCGGTCAGCCAGGAACGGCTACGGCTACCGCCGGCCCGGGTGCGCCCGAAGAGCCCTACCCCGGTCCGGTTGGCGAGAGCACGCCCCCACCCTTGCCGACGTTCAACCCTACAGTCATTCAGCCCACGGCGCCGCCGCCCCCCACACGCCCACCCGAGGTCATTCAGCCTACCGTTCCGCCACCCGTCCAGCCACCTCCCACTGCCCCCCCGCTTCCAACCCCAACGGCGGATCTGGCTCTCGATGTCACCCCGACGGCGGTGCCTACCGTTCTGCCGCCGACACCCACCACGCCGCCCCCGCCGCCGGCTGATGTGCTGCGGGGCAGTGTGCGCTGGTCGGCTGCGCAGGGGCCGATCATCCTCCGTCGTGACGTGCAGATCGCGCCCGGGGCAGAACTGCTGATCGAGCCGGGGGTAGAGGTCCGCCTCGATCCGGGGGTGTCCATTTTTGTTGATGGTGGACGGTTGCTCGCCGCGGGGACGGCTGAACAGCCGGTGCGCTTCGTGGGTAACACCGGCGCCCGCTGGAGCGGCCTGTTCGGGCGCCCGGGCAGCATCATGGTGCTGGAGCATACGGAGGTGCGCGGTGGAGGCGCGGGCGGCACGGTGATGGCCGTGGA
>JBDNDG010000091.1:0-12875 GCA_046719255.1 Chloroflexaceae bacterium | reverse complement strand
GTTGAATGGCCAGGCCGACGGCTCGCTACCCCGCCCGGCTTTCGCCTACTTTATCGGCCAGGATGCGTTTTTTCTCGACGCGTTCGCCCGCGCCTACTGCATCGCGGCTGCGAGGGTACCCGATCCGAGCGGGTTGCGCGCCTTTCACGAACTGGCGGGCGGGGTGATCAACGAGCTTGGTTTGCACGAGCACTACGCTGCACAGTGGGAGCTTGATATTCGCCAGGTCACACCTGGCATCACCACGCGCCGCTACACCGATTTTCTTCTCGCAACGGCCTGGCGCTACGACGCCGGCATGACTGCGGCGGCGATGGCGCCGTGTATGCGCCTCTACGCGTTTCTCGGAGCGGAACTGGCGAAGCGTGGCAAGATGGAGCATCACTATACGCACTGGATCGCGACCTACAGTGACCCGGCCTTCCAGGACCTGGCCGGGCGCATCGAGGGACTGGTGGATCGTTATGCTTCGGCTGCGCCCGAAACGCGCGCAGCTTACCGCTACGCGATGCTCTGCGAGCGCGACTTCTTCCAGGCCGCCTGGGAGGAGCGCCCGGCCTGAGCGCCTCCAGGAAGCTTCCCCACGCCCCTCCCTGTGGGGAAGGTTTGGGCATAGAGACACAGTGCCGCTGTGTTTCTACGCGTTTCTGATGGGCAGGGCCCGGGGGAACCCGGTTTTCCCATCCCCCAACCGCTGGTGGGGACGCCTGACGCCCCGCCGGGCAGGGGCATGGGGGAACAACCCGGTTTCCCCTACGTTCACATCAGCGCCAGTCAAGCCGGGCAGCGTAGCGTGCAGCGGCCCCGGCGCGGCGCAGGCGCAGGCCCAGGCGGGCCAGTGGCCCGAACAGCCGCGCGTCAGCAATGTGGTCGAGGTGGAGTTGAAAAACCGCGCGCAGCAGCCGGTGGCTGCCCCCGGCCACCCCGGGCACGTGCCGGTCGGCCCAGGCCAGCAGCGCGTCGAGGGCCGCCTGGGCCTCGGCCAGCGCCTCGACGAGCAGTGCCGCGTCGGCGGAGCGGGCCGCCAGGACGTACAGTTGCTGGCGCAGCCGCAGGAAGCGCAGCAGGGCAGCGCTCAGCTCCCATTCCGCTCGCTCCGTTGCCAGGTCGTCTGCGGTGAGTTCGGTGGCCCACAGCGCCGCGGCGCGTCGCAGTTCGTGTTCCGTGGCGCACAGAGCCTCCAGGCGCAACTCCACCGCGCGTCGCGGCCCGGCGATGATCTGGTCGAGCACGTCGGCGGGCGGACGGGCCACCGGGTCGCGCCCACGGAGCGGCAGGCCCCCATCGCGTTCGGGATCACGCTCAAGCACCGGACGCCAGGCGCGGCTGAGGGCCAGGTGGGCCTGGACGAGGGCCATTCCCACCCCGGGCGCGCGGGCGGCGGCATACTCCGCCAGCACCGCCTCCGCATCGGCGGTGGGCGCCCAGGCCAGCCGCGCGAACAGGTAGGCGTTGGGGGGCGTTGCCACGAAGGGCCGGTCACCCGTCAACAGCACATGCACCGCCGTCACCCCGGTAGCGCGGTAGTGCCGCATATCGGCAGCGATCACCCCGGGCAGCGGCGGCGGCGAGGATTTGAACAGAATCCCGTCCAGGTAGTACTCGAAGATCGCCAGCTCTTCCCCTGTGCCCGTTTCGGCATAGCGAGCCAGCCTGGTGGCGACCCCGGCGTTGACCGGCGCGTCCATCCCGGCGGCGTAGCTGCGCAACCGGGGCGCGACGAGGGTCGTGACGCGCGGATGCGGGCGGGTTGCCACAGGCGGCATTTCGGTGTCGTGATAGGCCAGAAAGGCCACCCGGGTAGCCGGGCGGTCGCCGGGCAGGGACTCGGCCAGCGCATTCGCGGCAATCAACGCCTGGTCGGCGGGGCTCAGGGCAGCACAGCGTGGGCAGTGGCACCACCCGCCTGCCCGCAGATCATCCGGCCAGAGGTGGTAGACCTCGGCTTCGGGGTACGCGGCGAAGAACGCTGCGGCCAGCTTCTGGGCATGGGCGAGCGTGGCGGGATTGCTGACGCAGAAGTTGTGATCGGCGCTGCGACGGCGCCCGGTGTGGCGGAACATATCGGGCCGGGCGCCAAACAGGCGTCGCGGTAGCAAGTCTCGCAGGTGATGCCCGCCCAGTTCGATCCGCAGCCCCCGGCGGTGGATCAGCGGTAGCAGCGTGGCGCGGCGCTCGCGCCAGGCGGCGAGGCGGCAGGCGCCCAGGGCGGGGGCGCGAATGGTAGTGTGGATGAAGATCGTGTTGAGGCGGTTGCGCGCCGCCCAGACGATCCACCGCTCCGCCTCGGCCAGGAAGAGATCGTGGCCGATGATCAGCCCCCGTTGGGCAAGACCGGGCCGGTCGGCGACGGCAACGCTCGGCAGGGTCACGCGGGCCAGGCGGGGAACACGTTCAGCGCCGGGCGCGGGCCAGCGGCACCCCAGGGCCTCCAGCAGGTCATAGACAGCGTAGAGCAGGCCCCGTGGCCCCTCGCCGTGCAGGCTCAGGCCGCGCTCATCAGGCGCGCGAATGAATCCGTCGCCGGCGGAGCCGTAAGACAACACGATCCGCGGCCCCTGCGCCGCCGCGGTGATTGGCAGCACCGGCGCGCCCATCTGCGCCAGCGTATCGCGCAACTCCTCGGCGGCCAGGCGCGCGGTGGGGTGGTCACCGGCAAGCTCGATTGACCAGGCGCGACTCAGGTCCATCTCCCTCACCGCCAGCGGGTCAGCAGAACCCCGGCCACAATCAGCACCGCGCCGGCAGCCTGGTTCCAGGTAGGCTGTTCACCCAGCAGCGGCCAGGCCAGCAGCGCCGCGCAGAAGGGAATCGCGCAACCATAGATCGCGGTGCGCACCGACCCCGCAACGCGCACACTATTGTTCCAGAGCAGATAGGCGACCACCAGCGCGATCGCCGTCGCGTAGGCCAGACTGGTCCACGCCACCGCGCTGACCGCGGCCCAGTCCAGCCACAGCAGGTCCGGGATACCGATCAACAACAGGGCAGGGGCGCCGGTAATGGTCGTCCAGGTCGTAATCGCCAGAGGCGAGAGACCCCGGGCCAGGGTACGCACACCGAGGGTATAGATCGTCCAGCACAGGGCGCAGCCAGAGAGCAGCAGATCGCCGACAAGACTTTCGGTGGTGAAGTGCAACTGGCCTGAAGCGACGATCAGGGCCACGCCAAGAAAGGCCAGAACGATCCCGGCGACGGAGTGGCGACGCAGGCGCTCGATGCCAAGGAGGGCGCCGAAGAAGGCCACCAGGGCCGGAGTGGTCGCAATCAAGAGCGAGGCATTGGCGGCAGTGGTAATCCGCAGCCCATAGGTGAACCCGAGCTGATAGAGCGTATTGCCAACCAGCCCCACCCAGGTGAGCTTCCACAGCGCCCCTCGCGGCAGGCGGGGCAACCCCTCGCGCCAGGCCAGTACCAGCCAGAGCAGCAGCGAAGCCCCGGCGAAGCGCAGCCCGGCGAAGGCCAGCGGCGGGATCTCGCGCAGCCCCATCTTCATGGCGCTAAAATTCAGGCCCCAGATCATTACTACGGCGATCATGGACAGGTCGGTACCGGGCAGGCCGAGCCTGGCTCGAGCCTCGCCCGCCTGGGTTGGAATGGCCATTACAGTTGCCTCAACACCACGGGTACAACACAGCAGGTTCCTGAGAGCGTGTCTGAAAAGCCTCCACAAGACCCGGGGCCGTTGCAACACCCGCCTGGCGGTGGGGTTGTGGGGCTTGCCCCAACGACGGTGCAACCGCCGTGCCACAAGATCTCCAGGCGATGACACTCTTTTCAGACAGCAGGTTTTTTACCGAGAGGGCCTGGCCCACCCGAACCCTTCTCACGGGGAGGGGCATGCGGAAACCCGGGTTCCCCTACGCCGGACCCTCCCATCGGCAGCGGCTTGGGGAGGGGGACTCCCCGGCGCACACACCGCGCTATAGTAACACTCCCGGCGCTCCAGCACCAGCGCCGAGCAACCCGAACTCGCACCCTCGCCGCAGGCAGGGGCACAGGGAAACCCGGGTTCCCCATCTTCACATCAGCCATCCATGCGGCTGCGCCGCACAATGACAAGATGAAACGTGTAAAGACGCAGCGGCTACACCATCACCTCAGGGAGGGTCACGGTTCAACAGGCTACCCCAAATAGAGAAACCGGATCTCCCCCGACCAGTGTGCCGGTGGAACACTCCGGTGGATGGGCTGTAGGGGCGGACAGACCATGTGGGCGCATGCGGAAGATGGGGCCTGGAGGCGCCCTGGAGGCCCTTACCCTTCAAAGGGTATCACGAGACCGCATGCTCAAGGCATGCGAGGATCAGGGCGTCCGTGCTCGCGCGGCTGATGGGTTGGCGCACACCCTGGAACAGTCAGGCAGACCTTTATCATTCGTTCATTCGTTCATTCGTTTATTCGTTTCCCATTCGTTGGCATAGAGGCGTTTTGCCGCATCAGGAAGCCCATCCCGGAGCAGGTGAAACTCTTTGCAGACGTCCACCCCCGTCCCCTCTCCCGCGCGCGTTTAGGGGCGGACAGAACGTATGGACGCCGGGGGGCATTATGGCGTGGGGATACGCTGGTTGGCCCTCACGTTGTGCGACGTTCTCCAGAACCATATGCTTGATCGACGGGCATTATGGCGTGGGGATACGCTGGTTGGCCCTCACCCCCCCTCCCCTCTCCCGCGCGTGGGGACGTTCCAGGGCGGTACAGGCCAATTGGCTCGGATGTTCGGTTTGCTCTTTGAGTGGGCAGGGGAGATAGAGGAAAGCCCGGTTTCCCCTATTCAGACGTGCTGCTTGAGCGCGTACGCAATCCCTTCTTGCAGGGTTGGCCTGGTCACCATCTCGCGCAGCTCGGCCCCGATATGCACGAGTGTCTGCGCGATTGCCGGACTAATACCGGTCAGCACCACCCGGGCGCCGAGCAGACTCGATGCCCGGGCGGCGCGGATCAGCGCTCCGGCAACCTGTGTATCCACCACCCTCACCCCCGTAATGTCCAGGATGGCAATCCGGGCCTGGTGCTCGGCAATGCCCTGGAGCAGCGTTTCCATAATCTGTTGGGCGCGCAGCGTATCAATAGTACCAATGATCGGCATTGCCACCACACCATCGGCAATGGGCACCAGCGGCGTGCTTAATTCACGTAACGCTACCTGCTGAGCCTGAATAATCTGCTCATGCATTGCCTGACGCTCGCGTTCGGCGCGTTTCTGCCTGGTGACATCACGTGAAAGAACAAGAACATCATCGCCGCTCAGCACCATACGCGCTTCAAAATCGCGCAGCTCATCGTTGAGCATAAGCTGGTACGCGTACGTCTGCATCTCGCGCGTGCGCTTAAGCGCTTCGAGATGTGTCATCGTCAACCCGGCCAGCTCCGGCGGCAGAACGTCGGTAACCTTTTTGTTGAGGAAGAGTTCTGGCGGAACATACAGAATGCCGCTAGAATCAGCCTTGTAGTCTAAGAAGAAGCCATCGGCGCTCAGCACAAACATCAGGTCAGGAATACCATTGAGCAGCGCGCGGTTCCGCTGCTCGCTGGCGCGCAGGCTTTCCTCGGTTTGCAACTGTTCGGTAATGTCACGGTTGATGGAAGCATACCCGATCAGGGCGCCATTTGTGTCGCGCAACGCCAGCGCCGATGCTTGTACCGGCACCAACGACCCATCGCTACGCACGTAGCGTAACATTTCATGCGGCACGTCCCCTTCTAACACCTGCCGGGCGATGCCTTCCAGATGCTCAAGATCATCGGGATGGACGATTTCAGGCACCAGCATCCCCTTCAGGCTCGGATAGCCCAGCATTCGGGCAAATGATGGGTTTGCGTAGGTCAGAACCAGCTGCGGATTGGCAATACC
The DNA here is from genome assembly GCA_046719255.1 of Chloroflexaceae bacterium. Taxonomy (GTDB): domain Bacteria; phylum Chloroflexota; class Chloroflexia; order Chloroflexales; family Chloroflexaceae; genus JACAEO01. Next base: position 7,021 of record JBDNDG010000091.1, on the reverse strand, counting down.
GATGCCATCCGGCGCATTCTCGATAACGAGCTTGAAGATCCGCAGTTCCTCCGCCTGACGCTTTTCTTCGGTAATGTCCTGGAACATGCCCAGAACGCCGATGACTTCGCCGTCGCGCTGGAGCGGGATCTTACTGGTGCGCAGCCAGATGACAGACCCATCCTCGCGAGCCAGCCGCTCTTCAGTGTTGAGTCTGGGACCGTGGAGCATCACCGCACGATCATCGGCCTGATATATTGCCGCTTGATCCTTCCACGGCATATCAAAGTCGGTCTTGCCAATGATTTCATTCACCGAATGCAGATTAGCCTCCGCGAGAAGGCGCTGATTACAACCCAAAAAGCGTGATTCGCGATCTTTCCAGAAAACCCCCTGGGGAAGATTATCAATAACAAGTTGCAGCATTGCGCGATTTTCCTGCAACTCGTCGCGCAACTGATGAAAGGCGCTAACATCCTGGGCAATCGAGGTGGCCGTAATCACATCGCCAGCATCGTAGTGCAGGGTCATGATCCACAAATAATTGAATACCTTTCCATCCCGGCGAACCACGCGGCTCTCGAATGTTACTAAACGCTCTTGCTGTTCAATAGCCTTTCGATAGATCTCCTCCGCATGGACTCGATCATCAGAGTGCAAAAAGTCGAATAACGACCTGCCCATGCATTCTGCCGGCACATACCCGAGGGCGCGATCAGCGGCGAGATTAGCATAGGTTATTGTGCCATGCCTGTCTATCTGCATGCTCAGGAGGCAGGATTCTTCCACAAATCTCCGATAGAGAGCCAGATCGCGCTCGCATTGCGCTACTCGCTCGTACAGGCGCTCACGTTCCGCCAGCAGGTGCTCTATCTCGGCATTCGGGTTCGTATTCATAGAGTCTGCCTCTGATGTGAACATAGCCCGCGCGAGAGGGTTTGGGAGGGCTTCGCTCTCCCAGGAAGAATGAATATGTTCATTCTTGTGCGCCCCGCGCATGGCGCCTGACGTGAACAGATGGGGAGACCAGGTTTCCCCACGCCCCTCCCTGAAGGGAGAGTTTGGGCGTAGAGACGTAGCGCCGCCGCGTCTCTACACGTTTCATCCTGGCGTTGTGCGGTGCTGCCGCATGGACGGCTGATACGAACGTCGGGGCAAGCGGGTTGCCCCACGCCCCTGCCTGCTGAGGCGCCAGGCGCCCCCAACGCCGGTTGGGGGATGTGGGGCAACCCGCTTGCCCCGCACCCCTCCCGGTGGAGGTATCGGGATAACATTACTACATCCGGCTTACGAGTTATGTACCACACCAAGCGCGGCATCGGTACGTGTATACCCTTCTCCCGGGCGCGTGCAGCTTGACCGCATCCGGGCCACACGGGCTGGACGCCCGCGCAACCGGCGTGGCGCCTTACCCCGGATGTGAACAGGTACCGCGGGCGGTGCGTTCAAAAGGGAAAGAGCAGCGGCACCACAGCAACGCAAACGATCATCGCCAGTACCTGCAACGGCACGCCTACGCGGGCGTAGTCGGTGAAGCGGTAACCCCCGGGCACCAGCACCAGGGTATTGACCGGCGATGCCACCGGCGTGGCGAAGGCGGTCGAGGCGGCAATTGCGGTCGTCATCAGCAGCGGTTCCGGGGCGATCCCCAGCCCCACACTGGCCTGGAGGGCGATCGGCATCACCAGCACCGCTGTAGCCGTGTTGGAGATGAACTGGCTGAGCAGGCTGGTCAGCAAAAATACTCCCGCCAGCAACGCCAGCGGGCCAAACACCCCCAGCGAGTCTACCAGCACCATGGCAATCAACGCCGCACCGCCCGTATTTTGCAGCGCCGTGGCCATTGGCAGCATCGCGGCGATCAGCACCAGGCTCTCCCAGCTCATACGTGTGTACACTGTTGCGAGACGCACACAGCCACTCAGTACCAGCGCCAGCGCCGCCAGCATCGCGGCGATCATCGTTGGCAGGAGATTCGTCAGCATCACCACCAGCATGGCACCCACAATCGCCACCGCCAGTAGCCAGCGTGGCGACAGGGGCGTTCCGGCCTGCGCTTCGAGTTCCGGCGGCACCGTCGCCACAACGAAATCACCGTAGTAGCGCTGGTCACGCACCACAGGCACCAGGGTGGACGCGGGGCCAGCCACGAGCAGTGTATCGCCAAAACGCAGCGGTTCATTGGCGAAGTCCCCGTCGAGCACCTGGCCCAGGCGCTGCACACCGAGCACGCTGACACCGAAACGGTTCCGCACGTCGGCTTCAACGATTGTCTGGCCGATGAATCGTGAACGGGGTGTCAGCGCCACTTCGAGGTACGCCAGATCGTGGTGCGCGGGCAACCGCCCGTCGAGAGGCGCGCGCTCGAGCCCGAGGGCCGTTGCCGGTTGTGGCCCCTGATCAGCCGGCATCTGCACATCGAGCAGATCGCCGGCTTCAAACCGCGTGTCGGCGTTTACCTGGCGAGCCGGCCCGGGCAGCGCCGCTCCAGGCGGCCAGGTGTGCGCCGCCAGAACGGTTATGCCGTAGTCGTCGGCGAGGCGACTCTCGGCGATGGTCCGGCCGATCAGGGGCGAGTCCGGGCGCACCCGCAGCCGCCCCAGGGCGCCCTGCACACGGTAGGCCGCAGTCAGTTCCTCGAACGAGAGTTGATCGGCGCGCTGAGGCGCACGGACCGGTTCGACCCGGCTGGGCAATAGGTACCGGCCCACGGTCATTAGAAAGGCGATTGCGGCGCCGAGCACCAGCACTCCGATGGGGGTGAAGCTGAAGAAGCCAAAGGCCCCTCTGCCGGCTCCGGCACGGGCCTCGCTGGCAATGATGTTCGGCGGAGTTCCAATAAGCGTCAGCATGCCGCCGATGAGCGCGGTGTAGGCAAGCGGGAGCAGTAGCCGCGAAGGGCTGATGCCGGCGCGGTTCGCCACCGCCACCACCACTGGCAGCATGATCGCCACCGCGCCGGTGGAACTCACGAAGGCCGAGACCGGCGCAACCACCAGCATCATTGTTACCAGAATCCGCCCTTCACTCGTTCCGGCCACGCGCCCGAGCCAGCGCCCCAGAGCCTCAGCGATTCCCGTCTGGAGCAGCGCGTCGCCGACCACGAACAAGGCGGCGATCAGCAGCACCGTGGTGTCGCCAAAACCGGCTGCCGCCTCAGCCGGGGTAATGATGCCCGTAAGCGCCAGGGCCATCAACGCCAGGAGCGCCGTGATGTCCAGCCGAAGACGATCACTGACGAAGAGCGCAATGGTCGCGGCCAGGATCCCGAAGACGACCCAGATTTCCAGCGTCATATGAACCTTCCGGCGTTCCCCCAATCAACTCAATTCGGCGATGCGTCGCGCTACGTTCAACAGCGTGCCGGTATCCTCTTCGGTCAACCCGATCTCCGCCAGAGCGCGCGCCGCGCCGGCAACGAGCGGAGGGGGTGGCGCCGGAGCGAGCGTTGCCGGTGGGGCAGCCGCAGCAGGCATGGCCGGCTCGTCCTCTTCGCTGTGCAGGGGCCACAGCGGCGTAGCGCGGAGCTTGCGCACCACTGGCCAGCCGTACAGACGGGCGAGAAAGCGTGCATAGCCTGCGGCGGCCCGCTCCAGGGTGTGCTCGGCGGCCACATAGGCCCGCGCCTGCGCCCCCATGGCCTCCGCCAGGTCCGGGCGCGCGAGCAGCAGCCGGCAATAGGCCAGGATCTGATCGCCTTCGGCCGGGCCGGGGTCAACCTGGGCGGCCACCCCGGGCGGCAATTCGGCAAAGGCGCCGACGGCGCTCACCAGGGTCGGGCGCCCCGCGCCAAGCAGCCGCAGCAGGCTGGCACTGGTCTCTCCACCGGTAGGGTAGCGCAGGTTGACGCAGATATCGGCGGCGGCAACGTAGAGTTCAAAATCGGCCCGGGGCACGTAGCCGGTCACCGTCACAGCGTTGCCCACCCCCGAGCGGGCGATCAGCCCGGCGAGGTCATAATTCGGCGAGACGCTGCCCACCAGCAGGTAGCGCGCGTCGTGGCCCTCGGCGCGCAGCGCCGCCAGCGCCCGCAGCGTCGGCTCGACGCGCTTCCAGGCATTGATATGGCCGAAACTCGCCAGAACCATCACCCCGGCGGGCAGGCCGAGACGCGCGCGCGCCTCGACCCGGGGCAGCGCATCCGGCAGCGGGACGCCCATAGGCACAACGGCTGCTGGTAGATCCGGGCGCAGCGCAGCGGCGCGCTCGACCACGTAGCGGCTGTGGGCGATCAGCCCGTGGGCGCTGTCGAGCACCGGCTCGCAGCAGGGGAAGTCGAAGGCCGCATCGGTGAACCGCGAGCGGATCATCAGTTGGGCCATGTGCGCCCCGGGCGCACCGTAGCGGGCCTCCATGGCGCGCACATAACCCTGCACATCGCGCAGCCGACTCGCGGAGTACCAGAGCATAAAGTGGTGCAGAACAAAATCGTGCAGCACCACAACCCCCGGCAGCCGCCGGGCCGCGTCCCAGATCGCTCCATGGGCCGGACTGTTGCCCATGTGGTACACCAGGGCATCGTAGCGTCGCCGCCGTACCTCGCGGGGCAGGCGTCGCAGCGGCAGCACCTCCAGGTGCTGCGTCAGGCGACGGTTGGCCGGGCGCAGGCCATCCTCAACGAACAGTACGACCTCGGCGTACTGCCCGAGGTAGGGCAGCAACTCCTCGCTGTAGTCGGAGATGCCCGAGGGCGCCGGGTTCACGGGCGAACAGTAGGCGATACGGGGTATGTGCATAGCGTTGCCGGTGTACCACGCCTCGCGTGAACAAAGGCAATACGGCTGAGGTGAGCAGGTTGGAGACAGGTTCTCATACCAGTTTCACTTGAATACTCCGCACGCACCGTTGCATCAAAGCCCACCCGGACACCTTCTGCAACAATCTACAATCCAAAATCTACAATCTAAAATGGGATCAGTGCTTTCCCACGGCCTTATCAATCGAAGCGTCGCCCGCCTGGTGCTCTGGTTCGTTGCGTGAGGGCGCCCCGGCAATTGAGGACGGCGCAGCCGGCGGCGGAACCGGAGCAGGAGCGCGGGGCGCAGCCCGCCGGGTACGCACGAATGCCACGACGCCGCGGATCAGCACAATCAGGCCGGTAGTTGCGACCAGCGAAAGTACGAACCACGGCAACCATTCCCGCAGCACCCCGGCCAGGGGCGATGTCGCCACCAGATCAGTCACGACATTGTTGGCCCAGGCCGCATCGGCGTAGCGCAGCAGGTAACTGACGATCAGGGCTCCATTCAGCGCCCCCAGCAGACCGCCCAGCGCTCGATCCAGCGCCTGCCTGGAGCGGCTCTGCACTGGCGCCCCGGGCAGCAGGACGCTCCCGCCGTAGCCGATGATCGCCACCGTCAGCAAAAAAACCACCGCGACCAGCAGGAAGGTCGGCAGCGCTGGCAGCTCGGGCCGAAGGGCCCTGCGGACCCATAGCCCCAGAGGCTGGCTCCACAGGTCAACCAGCACGGCGGCAAGCAACGTCCCGGCGATCGCCACCAACCCGGCGCGCACGCCGCGCGCCAGCCCGATAAGGCCAAGCAGGCCAATTCCCACTGCCACACCGATCGTCAGGACCATCTCTGTCTCCCCTACCGCCGCCCGGTCGCCACCCTGACACCCTCCGCGCCCCCGTTGGCGCGAGCCGGGGTCTCTCTGCAGATTGTAGCACACTGCTCCCCGGGCCCGAGGGGTTGAACGGTTCAAAGGGTATCACGAGACCGGCACGTTCACGGTATGCGCTGATGATGGCGGCCCTGCTCGCGCAGCGGCCGGGTTGACGCGCCTCCCTGCAATGTGCGCCGTTCGCATGCGTGTATTCGTTTCCCATTTGTTAGCGCATTTGGCAGCGCGAAAAAGTCGTGGGAGCATGGCGCTTCGCCATTGGATGCCCGCGAGGGCGAGACGCCCTCGCTCCCGGGTCATCCCGGGACTTCTTCGCGCTAGCAACCCCTTGAAGGCTGGACGGGCGCAACCCGCCGGGGAACATCCCTGCCCATCGGGCGCCAGACGGCTCCAACAGCGGTTGGGATATGGGGAAACCGGGTTTCCCCAAACCCCTCCCTCTGGGAAAGGTTGGGGAGGGCGCCGCCCTCGGTAAACGTGCTATAATGCGTTCGCGCCTACCGCCAGCGTTGTCCGGCCCGCCTCCCGCCCGGGTTGTGCCCGGCCCCTTCCGGCGCAGTCGTCCCGTGGCAGAGCGCGGGGGTCAACGTGATAGGGAAGGAGACCGTCATGGTACGTGTCGCTATCAATGGCTTTGGCCGGATCGGTCGGCAGAGCTTTAAGGCGATGCTCGAGTATCACCCCGACGAGTTCGAGATCGTTGCGATTAACGACCTCACCGACAATGAGACCCTCGCCCATCTTCTGCGCTATGACTCGACCTACGGTCTCTTCGATGGCGAGGTGATGGTGACCGAAGACAAACTCATTGTTGATTACGACGATAACCACTACGAGATCGCGGCCCTCGCCGAACGCGATCCTGCCCAACTTCCCTGGGCCGATATGGGGGTAGACATCGTCATCGAGTCGACCGGGCGATTCACCGAAGCCGAGAAGGCCCGCGCGCACCTGCAGGCCGGGGCGAAGAAGGTGCTGATCACCGCGCCGGCCAGGGGCGAAGATCTGACGATCTGCCTGGGTGTCAATGAGTCAAGCTATGACCACGCCCGGCACCACATTATCTCCAACGCCTCCTGCACCACCAACTGCCTCGCGCCGGTCGCGAAGGTGCTCAACGACCGCTTCGGCATCCAGCGCGGCCTGATGACGACCATTCATTCGTACACCATGGACCAGAACTTGCAGGACAACGTCCACAAGGATCTGCGCCGCGCCCGCGCCGCGGCTATGAACATGGTGCCTACCACCACCGGCGCGGCGAAAGCCGTGGCTCTGGTTATCCCCGAATTGAAAGGCAAGTTCCACGGCTACGCTATTCGCGTCCCGACGCCCACCGTCTCCGTGGTGGACTTCGCGGTACTCCTCAACCGCCCCACCAGCGTCGAGGAGATCAACCAGGCGGCGGCGCCATCGG
>JBDNDG010000090.1:0-12920 GCA_046719255.1 Chloroflexaceae bacterium | reverse complement strand
TCTCCCAAACTCTCCCCACGGTGAGGGGGGTGGGGAAGCCCGGTTTCCCCATTCGCTGACACGATGAAGACAGGTTTGTTCTTGGGAGGGCGTCGCCCTCCCCACCCCCCCACAGGGAGGGGGGTGGGGAAACCCGGTTTCCCCATATGTTCACGTCAGTAAGCCCTGGTATCACGAAGGGATCAGGAGGTGATGCAGCGAATGATCCAGACGGGCGGCAATCTCGGCCAGGGTCGGAATAGCCTCGGCGGCGCCGTAGCGACTGGCGGTCAGGGCGCCCATCACGTTGCCAATCGCAGCGCTGCTGGGGAGATCGGCCCCCCGTAGCAAGGCCCACGCGAAACCTGCCGCGAATGCATCACCGCAGCCGTTGGTATCAATGACCGTGACGGCTGGAGGCAACACATTCAGACGAGTGGCGCCTTCCCCTACACTGCACCCCTGTGCGCCACGCTTGACGGCAACGTGCCGGACACCGGCAATCAAGAGGTCGTCCATCGCCGGTCGCACGGTCGTTCCGGGAACAAGCGCTCGCAGTTCATCTTCGTTCAACGTCAACAACCAGAGCCGCGGGAGCAGGGCAAGTACCAGCCGACGAGCCGCTCGAATGGTCGGCAAGCACAGGTCCAACGCCACCGGAACGCCCTGTGCCTGAGCCAGGTCAATGGCCCGCACCGCTGTCGCCCGCTGCGGCCCCTCCAGCAAGGCGTGACCGCATACGAAGAGCAGGTCGCAACGCTCGAGTAGCATTGTCTCAACAGCCGCAGGATCGCAGCGCACATTGGCGCCCCGGTAACTGACAAATGTGCGTTGCCCCCCCGGGCTGACCACCACGCCGCACAGGCCAGTTGGCGCGTCCGGATCACGCTGGACGTGACTCAGGTCAAGGCCGACCCGGCGTGCCGCGCCCAGGGCAATCTCTGCCGCGGGGTCGTTGCCCACCCGGGCGACCAGGCGCGCCGTTGCCCCCAGGCGCGTAAACGCCACGGCAACGTTGAGGCCGGTGCCGCCGCCGTACCAGCGGAGCGCATCGGCGGATACATCATCGCCTTCCTGGGGGTACAATGGTACCGTGAAGGTCAGATCGGCGTTCAAATCGCCGATAATTGCGACAGTGAGTACAGATGTGATGGGCATATCAGATTGTTTGTGCCAGTCTTTACAGGACTACAGGGTGGGGGTCCGGGCGTGCATGGTCAGCGGCGACTGACGGTCCACGCTCACGAGCCTGCGGCTGAGCGTCACCTTCCGGGGGACGCTCAGCCGCGGAGACACGGTGCGGTCTCCCGCCCATGCGGGTAGACGACCGGATTCGGTCCTTCAGGCACCATGGCAATTGCTCGCGCTGGTTTCAGTCAATTCGTGCCCGCACCCGCCGGGTAGGGCGCCTTGCCATGTCCAGGGAACGTAGTGTACAATTTATATTCACGGCCTGCAACCCCTGTCCAGGACCTCAGAGGCGCCTGCGGGCTTGTGTCTCCCCACTGTTGCCGTTGGTTACGCATCGCTAACCGACCCCGGGACAGAGGCGCCAGGAAATCCTATGGAAGAGATACTCATTATTGACGATAGTGAGCACATTGCCAGCCTGCTGGCAGACCATGTGCTCCCGGAGTTGGGGTTTGCGGCAATTGTCGCTCATACCGGACGTCAGGGGTTGCAACGCCTCCGCACGCGCCTTCCCGACCTGATCCTCCTCGATCTGCAACTTCCCGATATCAGTGGTCTTGACCTGTTACGGACGATCGCCCAGGAGGGCTACGACGTTCCTGTCATCTTGATGACCGCCCACGGCTCCGAGAGCATTGCGGTAGAAGCCTTTCGCCTGGGAGCGCGGAATTACCTGATCAAGCCCTTTTCCGATATCGAGGCCCGCGCCGTGATTGACCAGGCCCTGCGTGAACGCCGCCTGCGTCGGGATAAGGAGCGCCTCACGGCCTCGCTCCAGCAACGGGTGCAGGAGTTGACCGTGCTCTACCGGATCGGCAAGTCGGTCACCGGTCTAATGGATCAGGAGCAGTTGCTCCAGCGTATCGTCGAGGCCGGCGTGTTTATTACCCAGGCTGAAGAGGGTTTCCTCCTCCTCCACGACGAGACTCAGCAGGAACTGTACCTCCGCGCCGCAAAGAACCTCGGTGAACAGCGCGCCCAGAGCCTGCGCCTCCCCATTGACGACTCGCTGGCCGGGCAGGTCTTTCGCAGCGGCAAGCCGGTTCGCCTCGATCAGGCGCGGGCCGGTACTGCGCTGAAGGTAAAAACCGGCTTTCTGGTGCGGGCCATCCTTCAGGTGCCCCTCATGCTCGGCACGAAGGTCAAGGGCGTTCTGGCGGTTGATAATCGTGTGGCCGACCGCCCGTTCTCCGAGAATGATGAGTACCTCCTTGCTACCCTCGCCGACTACGCTGCCATTGCTATCGAGAATGCCCGCCTCTATGAACAGGTGAAGCTCTCGGAGCAACGCTACCGCGATCTCTTTGCCAATGCCTACGATCTGATCTTCATGCTTAACCAGACGCTGGCGATCACGACAATTAACAAAGTCGGCCAGCAACTCACCGGCTACGATCTGAACGAGTTGCTCGGGCGCCCCCTGCGCGCCCTCTGCACCCCGGAGTCGTGGACCAGCGCCGAACCCTACCTGCGCCAGTTGCTCGCCGGGCAGAGCGTGGCCCCCTTTGAACTGGAACTGGTGCGCCGTGATGGCGAGCCGGTCTATCTTGAAGTCTCGGCCCAGGTGATCTCCAATGGGTCCGGCCTCAAAGGGGTGCATTGCATCGCCCGTAACCTGACCGAACGGCGCCGGCTCGAGCAGCAACTGCTGCAATCAGAGAAGCTCTCGGCCATTGGGCAACTGGTGGCCGGCGTGGCCCACGAGTTGAACAATCCCCTCACCAGCGTTAGTGGTTACGCCCAACTCTTGCTGCGGGATGAACGCCTGCCTGCCGAGTCCCGGCAAGACATCGAACAGATCCACGTGCAGGCCGAACGCGCCGCGAAAATTGTCCAGAACCTGCTGATCTTCGCCCGCGAGCATAAACCCGAGCGGACGATTGGCTCGGTCAATGATGCCCTCCGCCGCGCCCTCGCCCTGCAGCAGTACCAGTTGCGAGTCGACAACATCGGGGTCAGGCTGGAGCTCGACCCCGCGTTGCCCCTGACAACCGCTGATTTCCATCAACTGCAACAGGTGTTTTTGAATCTTATCACCAATGCCCGCTACGCTATGGTGCAGAAGGGAGGCGGAGGCACCCTTACCCTCCGCACCCGCCTCGAACTGAGCCCTGCTGGCGATCCGCAGATCCGCATCGAAGTGATTGATACTGGCGTGGGTATTCCTGAGCGCGATCTCCAGAAGATTTTTAATCCGTTTTTTACTACCAAGCCGGTGGGCCAGGGTACCGGCCTGGGTCTCTCAATCTGCTTCGGGATCGTTAAGGAGCACGAGGGCCAGATCTGGGCCGAGAGCCAGGTTGGAGTTGGAACATGTATGACTGTCACGCTACCGGTTCGCACCGCGCTGCCGACCCAAACGCCAGTGCCGGCCCCCGTCGGCGAGGCCGAGGAGCCGGTCGCAAGCCTGCGGGTGCTGGTGGTAGACGATGAAGAGCCGGTCGGCGATTTGCTTGAGCGTATGCTCCAGACCCTCGGACATCGCCCGACCGTCGTCTGTAGCGGCAAAGCGGCCCTGGAGACACTGCAACGTGAGGTGTTCGATGCGGTGCTCTGTGACGTGAAAATGCCCGGTCTGAACGGCTTCGATCTGCTTCGCGCCGTGCGGGCCCAGTATCCCGATCTTGCTGAACGCCTGATCTTCGTGAGCGGCGACACTCTCAGTCCCTCCACCCGCACGATGCTCGAGCAGAGCGGGAACCTGTTCCTGGCGAAGCCCTTCTCCATCGAGCAGGTCCGGCAGATCTTCACCATGTTGCTCAAACGACGATCCATCGGCTCCCACAACGCCTGACGGCCCGAGAGGATCCCTTCTCTCTCACGGGTAGAGTTTCTGGGCTACCACCTCTGCACTTCACTCCCCGCCCCCCGCTCCGTCAGGCGGAATGGGGGACTCCGCGTGGGGACGCCCCCGCGCATGCCTCTGGCCTCCCCGCTCCCGCGCGCGGGAGCGGGGCCATCCCAGGTGCAGGGTTCTGGAGGGCTGTGCCCCCAGGCCCTTCAAAGGGTATCACGAGACCGTCGCGTTCACGGCATGCGAGGAACAATGGCGTCCGTGCTCGCGCGACTGCCGGGGTGGCGCGCATCTCTGGAAGAGTCAGGCACCCCGTTCGCATGCATGTATTCGTTTATTCGTTTCCCATTCGTTGGCGCATTCTCTCCCCCCGCGTCCCCGAGGCGTGTTACCGCATCAGCTGTCCATGCGGCTGCGCCGCAGAAAGCCGTGATGAAAACAGGTGTATGATTGAGAGGGCTGCGCCCTCGCAAACCCTCCCGGAGGGGAGGGCTTGCCGCCCCGTGGACAGGGGGATGGGGAGCCCCGTTTTTTCCCCACAGGTTCACATCAGGTGTATGGTTGGGAGGGCTTGCCGCCCCGTGGACAGGGGGATAGGGAGCCCCGGTTTCCCCACGGGTTCACGTTAGCGCCTCCCAGGTGTGCCAATCCGGCGCTGAAATGCACCGCCATACAGCAGTATGCGGTATCATATGCATATGGATGAGATCCTGATCAGGACACCTTCAATCGCTCGGAACCGGCGCCTGTGGTAACAGCGCCGGGTTGATCAACGCGTACAGGATGGACGGCGTGGATAGCTTTACCCAACAGGCGATTGCCGCAATTGCAGAGGACAGTCTATCGGGGGCCGTGGAGGTGGCCGAAAAGAGCGCCGAGGTGTTTCAGCGTCTGGTTCGCACGGACCGTTCGCCGCAGAAGGAGGGTCTGGTCCAGCAAGTGCTCGATGTGGGATGGGCGCTGATCCGGGCGCATCCAACCATGGCCCCGCTGGTGAATCTGGTCAACGGCGTGCTCTGGCGCCTCGAGGGCGCCACCTCGGCCGATGAGGCTCGCCGCAACGTGGCCGATGCCACCGGTGATTTCAAGCGCTGGCTGCGCGTCCACGAGGCGGCGATTGCCGAAACGGCCCTGCGCCTGATCCCCGAGGATGGCCAGATCCTCACCAATGGCCGGAGCACAACCGTGCGAGCCGCTCTGCGTCACGCCCAGCGCGCTGGCCGGCGCTTTCGCGTGGTCTGCGCCGAAGGGCGCCCGGGCTGTGAAGGGCGCGCGCTGGCCGGTGAACTCGCTGCCGCCGGCATTGAGGTCACCCTGGTGATTGACGCCCTCGCCGTTGCCCTGGTTCCTCAGATGCACCTGGTGCTGGTCGGCGCCGACTATCTCGATGCCAGCGGTCTGGTCAACAAGGTGGGCACCTATGCCATTGCCCTGGCGGCAGGCGCCAGCAAGGTGCCGATGTATACCCTGTGCGGTAGCGAGAAGTTCCTTCCTCCAGGCTACGTGCCACCCGCGCAGGCCCTCTGGCCGCCTGAACAGGTCTGGGACGCGGCCCCTCCGGGGGTGCGGATCACCAACCTCTACTATGACCTGACCCCGCTTTCCGCTCTGGCGGGCATTGTCACCGAACAGGGCGTGCAGCCGGCCGAAGGGATCGAGGCATGGCTGGCCGTTACCAAGCTGCATCCGGCGCTCCGCCAGGAGTAACCCTTCCCGAAACTCCCAACATTAGCGGCCCTGCGCGGCGACGCGGCGGTAGATCGCCAGAGTCTCCCATGCCGCGCGACGCCAGGAGAAACGAGCGGCGCGTTCCGGGCCGCGCCGGGCCAGCTCGGCGCGGGCCGCGTCGTCCTCCCACAGCTCGGCGATGGCCTCGGCCCAGGCTTCCACCTCGCGGGGAGGAACGAGGCGAGCCGCGTCGCCCACCACTTCGGGCAGGCTGCTGGTGTTGGCGACCAGGCCCGGCGCGCCGCACGCCAGCGCCTCTAGCGCCGGCAGGCCAAAGCCCTCGTAGAGCGAGGGGTTCACGTACAACCGGCAGGCGCTGTAGAGCCAGGGAAGATCGTCGAGGCTGACGGCCCCCAGAAAGCATACCGCGTCGCGCAGGCGCAATTCGCCGACCAGGTCGTAGATCGGTTTATCGAGCCAGCCCCGACCGCCAGCGACAATCAGGCGGTACTCCGCGTGGGGGCGCCGGTCAAGGCACAGGCGTAGCGCGCGCAGCAGGGTGTCCAGGTTCTTGCGCGGCTCCACGGTGCTAACAAAGAGCAGAAAGCTTCCCGCCCCTATCGGGCAGCCGTTGATCACCCGCTGCTCATCCGCGGCTACCGCCACCGGGGCGAAGCGCGGATCAGCCGCCTCGTAGACCACATCCACCCGTTCGGGCGGCAGGTCGAGCAGGTGAGCAATATCGGCGCGGGTAGCCTCAGAGACCGTGATCACCGCCTCGGCATCGTGGACGGCTACGCGCACCTGACCGTAGTAGCGGCGGGCGTCGGCGTCGAGGATCTCGGGAAAATGGAGGAAGGCCAGGTCGTGTACGGTGATTACCGCCGGGCAGGGCCGGCGACGCGGAGCGATGAAATCGGGGCAGTGGAGGAGGTCGAGGCGTCGGGGCAGCAGTTCGAGGGGCAGGCTCACCTGCTCGAAGCGGTTGTGTGGTGGTGTCAGCAACGCGGCGCGCTCGACGTTGGCGGCAATGACCAGGGGGCGGTGCTGGCTATGGTGCTGGAGGGCCACGAAGGTGTCGTCGGGGGACTCGGCAGCGAGCGCCGCGAGAAGCTGGCGCGTGTACTGCGCGATGCCTCCCTGGCGATAGGCGTTGAGACGAGCGTCAATGCCGATGCGCATGGCCAGCCTGCGGTCGCCAGGCAGCGGGGCGCCAGCGGCGCCGCCGAGCGCCTCACGACGCGATGGTCACCTCCAGACCGTCGTAGGCGAACTCCACGCCGGGAGGCAGCCACCTGCCGGCGGCGTGATCGATGTGGTGGGTCATATGCACCAGGAACGCCCGTCGGGGGGCCAGGGCCGCAATCACCTCCAGTGCCTGGGCCAGTGTAAAATGGGTAGGATGCGGTTCGTGGCGGAGCGCGTTGAGCACGAGCACATCGAGATCCTGGAGCAGATCCCACGACGCCGGGGGAATGGCGCTGGCGTCAGTCACGTAGCCCAGGCCGCCAACCCGATAGCCGGTGATCGTCCAGGTGCCGTGGAGAATATCGAAGGGCAGGATTTCCGTGCCGCCGATGACGAACGGCGCATTGACAGGGCGGAGATCGAGGCTCGGGCGCGTCGAGCCGGCCGAGGTTTCGTCGAACGCGTAGGCAAAGCGCTCACGTACCTCGGCCAGGGTGTGCGGCGCGCCATAGACGGGCACACAGCCGCGCCGGTGGCAGAGTGGCCGCAGGTCATCGAGCCCGGCGACATGGTCGAAGTGCGAGTGGGTCAGCAGGACGGCGTCGAGGTGCTGCAAGCCGGCAGCCAGGGCCTGGGCGCGAAAATCCGGCCCCGCGTCGATCAGAATGGTCGTCCCGCCCGCCCGGAGCAGCGCCGAGGTGCGTGTGCGCCGGTTCCGGGGATCAGATGAGGTGCACACCTCACACGCGCAACCGATGACAGGAACGCCCATCGAGGTGCCGGTACCCAGAAAGCGTAGCTGCATGGGGAGTCTCAGCAAAGGGAGAACACCGGGGATGTGCTTCCCCTCCATTCCATCCCACCACCGCGCGGGACGGGCGCCAGGGTAGGGGCCCGCCGCCGTGATTGTGCCGGAGCGCGGCGCAAGAGGCGCCCATCGTTGGCGCCCGCATATCCTGCATCATCACCGTGGTAAGCCATCGGTGCTAGAATGGTGCTCCGAATAGCTGATAGTATACCATATCGGGTCATCGTGGTCCGTGTTCGAATGGGCCAGGGTGCAACCGTACCATTGGGCAATCATCGGCCCTGTAGCCCTGTGATAGCCGCGTCTGCGCCCCGTTACCGCAACGCCCTACCCGGTCGCCGCCACGCTTGTCGCCGGATCGGTGTCATTCCCTACCCTGCAACCACCGACGTGGCTCGAGCAGTGGCGAAGGCGCAGTCCCTTCCGACATCCTCCCCGCCCCCGTTGCATCCCGAACGGGTGTTGTGCGGCCAGCGGACCCTCAATCGGCTAACTTTACAAAAGTGTTAGAGAGTTATTACCCGGTTCCTATTGATCGCGCCGGGCCGAGAACCTATACTAATCATAGTTGTGTCACTCTGGTCTGTTACCGTCATTGTGACAGATGTGGCTGGAAGGGTGCGTGGGAGGGTGAAGCACTCCCCGAAAAAATCAGCCATCACAACCAGATTGACAAGCTACTACCAGGACTAACGACAATGCATCGGTTGTGGAAGGAGTTCAACTCGCAACTACGCTACCAGATTATTTTCCCCTTCCTGTTGCTGACGCTGATTGTGGCAGTAGCGGGAGGGATGGTCGTATTCTATCTGGTGGGGCAGTCGCTCCAGGAGCGCTTTGACAACCATCTCGCCGCCGTCACACGGGCGGCCAACGATACGCTGGTGAGCCAGGAGCAGGCCAACCTGCAATTCTTGCGCGAGGTGGCGTTTGCGCTTCCCAATGAGACAAACGGCGCCCCGGCCGTGGCTGACGCTCTGGATCGCGGTGACGCGGCGGGCCTGTCCCTGGCCCTTGACCCCTTCTTCCGCGTTGGCGCCAGGCGCAACGAGGTTGATCTCGATCGCCTGATCGCCTTTGATCGCAACGGAAGGACCCTGGTTGACTTTGAGCGCTCCACCGATAATGCTTCTGATGACTATATTAGGCATCCTTCGCTAGATCTGAATGGCGCCTGGTTCACCGATCGTGTTCTGCGTGGTGATTCCGACAGCTATGGTGATAAATATGCCGGCTTAATTCGTTTTGCTGATACCAATCAACTCTATTTTGCAACCATTGCTCCCGTGCGCGCGGGTGATGCCGTGGTGGGCGGGCTGATTGCCGCCACACGCGTCAACAATCTCCTCGCAGCGCTTGCGGTTCGCTCGCAGGCTGCCGGTGTCACCCTCTACGACGAGGCTGGCCGGGTGGTGAGCAGCACCTTTGATGCTAGCGGGGCCGGCAACGCCCCCCCGATGCGCCTGGAGTTGCTGGGTAAGTTCGTTGGAAACGAGACGCCGGTTGCGGGCGCCCTCTTCAGTCGAGAAACCGTCGGAGGCCGCGAGTATCAGTTCGCCTACGTGCCCTTGATCATTCGCGGCAGCAACGTGGGCATCCTGGCGCCGGCCCTCTCCCGCGACTACGTGATGGATACCTGGAACAGCACCCTCGGTCCGATTGTGACCCTGATTGTGGTGCTGTCACTGGTAATCATTATCGCCGGTGTGAGCATCGCCCGGTTGATCACGCGCCCGCTGGAGGAACTGGCCGCAACCGCCAGGGCCATCAGTCATGGCGACACCAATCGCCGTGCCTATATCGTGTCCGAGAATGAGATTGGTCAGCTTGCCGCCAGTTTTAACCAGATGACCGAGTACCTGGTGCGTCTCTACGGACAGGTGCAGGCCGAAGCGAGCCAGCGCGCGGCGATTGTTGAGAGTATTACCGATGGGATCATTGTGGTTGATGATCTGGGGAACATCAAGCTCATTAACCGCGCGACCCGCCAGTTGATGAACCTGCCCGATGACG
Organism: Chloroflexaceae bacterium; assembly: GCA_046719255.1. Lineage (GTDB taxonomy): Bacteria > Chloroflexota > Chloroflexia > Chloroflexales > Chloroflexaceae > JACAEO01. The sequence goes on along the minus strand of JBDNDG010000090.1, from coordinate 3,279 downwards.
CGCCCCTACCTGAGAGATTGAGCGATATCCCGCTCAATCGTCTGGTTGAAGGGGTGCCGGGGTTTGGCTCTCAGCGCGCCAGTGACCTCTACACCCTCGGCGAGTATATAGTCCGCGCCTCCGTTGCTCCGGTGATTGCCAGCGATGGTTCGCGCTCCGGCTATGTCTGCCTCTTGCAGGATATGACCGCCGAAGTGACGGTCGATCGCGCCAAGACCAACTTCATCGGCACGATTTCGCACGAGTTGCGCACGCCGCTGACTGTCATCCGCGGCAATGCCGATCTGCTCCTGCGCGGCCTGGCCGGACCAATCGAGGAGGAGCAGCGCGTGTTTGTGGAATCCATCCGCCAGCACGCCAACAATATGACCAGCCTGGTGAACAATGTCATTGTGATCGCCAATCTTGATGCCGGCACTCTCAGTACGGACCTCGAACCGATGGATCTGGCCCGCCCGATCGGTGAAGCCGCCTTCCCCTTGCAGAGCCAGATCAAGGCCAGGGGGCTGACCCTGACAATCGATCTCGCCGCCGATCTCCGGCCCGTGCTGGGTGACTACGACCAGGTGCGCCAGATCGTTTACCAGTTGCTCGACAATGCCCGCCGCTACACATTCGAGGGCGGTATTACCGTCCGCGCGCGTGATCACGGTGACCACGTGCGTGTTGAGGTGGAAGATACCGGACGGGGCATTCCCCCGGATATGCAGGGCCAGATTTTCGAACGGTTCATCCGTGGCGATGGCACCAGCGAGGGGATCAACTCCAGCGAGCGTGGCATTGGCCTCGGCCTGGCGATCTGCAAACAGTTGGTTGAGCGCCAGGGTGGCACTATCGGGGTAACCAGCGTTCCAGGGCAGGGAAGTACGTTCTACTTTACACTCCGCTACGCCGATGACACCACAAGCCCTGAAAACCCGTCGCGCTCGATGGCTGCGGCTGCCTGATCGGCGCATCCTATCGTGGCCGCTCATCTGGCTCATCCTGCTGGCCCTCTTCGCCGTGCTCATCGGTGTTACGACGATTGCTCGTATCGCCCTTGATCTCACCTCGCCCAGGGTGGCGCACTACGCTGGCGATCTCTCCGCCCGTAATCGGGCCGATTATGGCTTCTGGCCGTTCGGCCCGCTGATCCCTCCGATCAATCCTCAGGCACTTGTCGCCGCCGAGCTTGATCAGTCCACTGCTGACGCTCTGGGCGATCTGCCCCCGCCGAGCAGTGTGCCTATCGCGGTCATCGGCCAGCCGACGGCCACGCCCATCCTGCCGGTGACGGCAACGCCCACCGCTTCACCGTCGCCTACGCCAACCGCGTCGCCGACGCTGGTACCCAGCCCTACCACGCTCGTCGAATCACGGCGCGCCCCAACCTCCACTCCTGTGCCGGTGCGCCAGGTGATCCCCACCCCCACGCCGCAGGAGCAGGTGTCGGCAACACCGATTACCAATCCGAATGAACCACCGGCGGCGGCGCCACCGCCTCCCTCAACCGCCACGTCGCTGCCCACCGCCACGCCGCTGCCCAGCCCTTCGGCCCCGGCGCTGATGCCCTCGCCTTCGCCCTCGCCGACCGCGCAGCCACCAACGCAGACGGCCGTGCCGCCCCAGCCGACCAGGACGCCTGCGCCAACCAGCACACCAGAACCCCCCCTCGAGCTGAGCTTTGCCACAACTGTGCTGGTCGTCAGTGAGGCCCAGGGCCGGGCCACGGTGGAAGTGCGCCTGAACCGGCTCGCCTCGGCGGCCGTTACCGTCGCCTATGCCACTGGCGGCGGCACCGCCACCCCCGGCGTTGACTACCGCCCCGCGAGTGGCACGCTTACCTTTACTCCTGGCACGATCGCTCGCTCGTTCACCATCGAGATCCTGAGCGATGAACTGAATGAACCGAATGAGACGGTTGAGATCCGTCTCTCCGACCCCACGAATGCCGAGATTGTCGGGTCGCGTGTGGCCTTACTGACGATTACCGACAGTGACGCGCCTCCTGCGGTGCGCTTCGCTGGAGAACGGCGCAGCGTGCCCGAGAGTGGCGGCTCGGCAGCCATTACGGTTGAACTGGACCGGCCCGGCGCCATTGATGTTGTCGTGCCCTTCGCTGTGAGCGGCACTGCCGGCCCCGAAGATCACTCCCTGCGCGCCGGCGCGTTGATTGTCCCCGCCGGTGCAACCGGCGCCCGCTTGCGCTTTACCATCGTTGATGACCAGATAGATGAGGACAACGAGTATCTCCTCGTTACTCTCGGCACGCCCAGCAACGCCGGCCTGAGTAGTCCGTCGGTGTACCTGTTTACCATCGTTGATGATGACACCGCCGGCGTAACCCTCAGCCAGACGGCCTTTACCCTGGACGAGGGCGCCTCGACCTCCTATACCGTGGTCCTGGAGAGCGAACCCACTGCCCCGGTGACTATCGAGCTGACGCCCGATTCCCAGGTGGCGGTCGCGCCTGCCAGACTCGTGTTTACACCCGCCACCTGGCGCATCCCTCAGGAGGTGCGCCTGACGGCTGTTGATGATGACGTTGATGAGGGTGACGACGAGCGGGAAACCCACCGGGGTCAGGTGACGCATCGGGTCATCAGCGACGATCGATTCTACGCGCGCCTGACGGTTCCGTCGGTCACCGCAACCATCCGCGACAATGATACCGCCGGTGTGCTGGTCGCTCCGCAACTCCTGCGCCTGACCGAGGCGTCCGGCCCGACGCAGGCCGCGACCTACACCGTGCGGCTGCGTAGCCAGCCTACTGAACCGGTGAACGTAACCATCACCTTTGACCAGGAGGTGACCCTGAATGGCAGCGCGACCGGCCCGCTGAACCTGACCTTTACGCCGGCAACCTGGAATCGCCCGCAGGAGGTGCTGGTGCGCGCCGTGGATGACGATGTGGACGAAGATGGCAATGGCAATCAAAGCGTCCATAACAGCCTCATCCGCCATAGCGCCTCCAGCGACGATCCCTTCTACATGCGTGATGTGCCGGACCTGCGGCCTGCCATCAGCGTGGAAATTACCGACAATGATACGACCGGGGTGGTGGTAAGTCCGTTGCAACTAAACCTGACCGAAGCGCCCGGCCCCACGCAGTCTGCCACCTACCGCATCCGCCTGAGCAGCCAGCCTACGGCGACGGTTACGCTGCGGCTCACCTTCGACCAGGAGGTGACGCTGAATGGCGCCACACCTGGCCCTCTCAACCTGACCTTTACGCCAACGAGCTGGAACGTGGCGCAAACGGTGGTTCTGGGAACGCCGGTGGACCTGCGGCGCCTGATG
>JBDNDG010000009.1:0-28056 GCA_046719255.1 Chloroflexaceae bacterium | reverse complement strand
TCTTGAGAGGGTGCAGCCCTCCCAAACCCTGCCCTCAGGGAAGGGCGTGGGGACACCCGGTTTCCTCCTCCCCCAACCGGTGTTGGGGTCGCCTGGCACTCCGATGGGCAGGGGCACGGGGAAACCCGGTTTCCCCGAATGTTCACATCAGGAGGCTCCATGCGTGCCATTATTTTGAACACATATAGCTGGCTCAATAAGGGCGACGCGGCAATCGTGCTCGGCACCGTGCAGGCGGTGCGCACCGTCGCGCCTGGAGCCGACATCGTGGTTGTCTCACTGACGCCGGAGCTTGATCGGCCCCACTACGCCGCCGAGAACCTGGACGTCGTGGCGGGTCCCTTCGCGCTGTTCTACGCGGCACGTGGCCCGGCGTGGGCGCGCGCCGCGCGCTTCGCGGGTGCCTACCTGGCCCTGCTCGGTGCGCTGCTTGCCGGTCGCCTCACGCGCCGGCCGATCCCGCGCCGGTTGCCCGCCGGGCTGCGCCATCTGGCGCAAGCCATCGTCGAGGCTGATGTGGCGATCAGTTGTGGAGGGGGCTTCTGGCAGGATAGCTGGGGTCCCGGAGTGCTCATCCACGTGGCTCAGGTACTGGCGGCCCTGGTGGCCGGCGTCCCGGTCGTCTGTCTCGGGCAGAGCGTTGGCCCGTTCCGCAGCCCTCGCCTCCGCGCGCTGGTGGGCCAGGTGCTCCGCCGGGCCCACGCAGTGGTGATCCGCGAGAGCGAGTCGCTGGCGACCATCCAGACCATGCGCATCGCCCCTGAGCGGCTCCATCTGGGCACCGATATGGCCTTTGCGCTCGACCGCGAGCACCCCGCCCGTCGCGTTGCGGCGCCGCGCGCAGGCCGTCTGCGGGTTGGTGTCACCGCGCGCAACTGGTCGTTCCCCCACTCGCTGGATCGCCAGGCGGCGCAGCGGCACTACGAGGATGCACTGGTAGAGGCGCTGAAGCATCTCCTTGCCGTCCACGACGCCGAGATTGTCTTTCTGCCTCAGGTTATCGGCCCCGGCGCCGATGACGATCGTCTCGTAGAGCGGCGACTGGCCGCGCAGCTGCAATGTCCTGAGCGAGTGCAGGTGCTCGAGGACAACCTGGCGCCCTCTGATCTGATCCGCCTGATAGGCGGGATGGACATGCTGCTGGCTACGCGCTTTCACTCGGCCATCTTTGCCATGCTTGCCCGGGTGCCCGTGGTTGCGATTGCCTATGAGCACAAGACCACCGGCATCATGCGGCGCATGGATCTGGGCCAGTGGATCGTCCCGATCGAGACGGTGAGCGGGCCGCAGTTGATCGAACTGATCGAAGCGCTGCTGGCGCAGCGGAAGATGGTCGTCGCTACGTTACATGCCCGGGTTGCGCAGGAGCGCGCGCAGGCGCTGGCGAGTGCAGCCATTTGCCAGCGCGTCGCCCGACGACCTGCCCCCTCCTTGATCCTCCCCCGCCGGGAGAGGGAACCGGGATCCTCCCCCGGGGGGGAGGCTGGGAGGGCGTGAAATGCTCTGAACGGTACATCTGTTACGAACCTTAGTTCTTATCGAAGAAAGGAGATTCCATGAGCATTCACGCTCCAATCGAACAGCGGCGAGCCGTGCTACCTGAGGGGCTGGTCTCCGGTGGTGCGTGGCTCCGCGGCTGGCGTCCGCCGGTTTATGCCATCAGCCTGGCCCTGTTTTTCCTGGGCCTGGGAGTGCTGGCCCACGCCTACCTGGTCGAAGCCAATAGCCCCGCGGCCTATAGCTGGTTCTGGGCCGGATTGGGCATGAGCGCCAGCGGGGCGATCATTGCCGGTATGGCGCCCACCAGCACCACCGCGCAGCGTCTGGCGATGCTTGCCCTGCTGGGCGGCGCGCTGTACCTCCCCACCTTTTTGCGCAGCCCGGCCTATCCGATCTTCGCCGACGAGCTGTACCACTACCAGGCTCTGGCGCTTATGCGCGAACAGGGCCTGCGCGAGGTGGATCTTACGTTCTTTACTGTTCCGCGTGACTATCCAGGCCTGGCGCTGCTCGGGTTGCACGTGGTTAGCATCTCTGGCCTGCCTTCGGAATGGGCGGTGCGGCTCGTGCCGCTGCTGGTGCACCTCACCATGCCGCTGCTCGCCTATGCTGCGCTGGTGACCCTGCGCGTGCCGGAGCGCCTGGCCTTCCTGGGTGGCCTGCTCTACATGACCAACCGGAGTTTCTTCTTCTTCCATAGCGTCTTCAGCTATGAGACCCTGGGCACCCTGCTGTTCCTGGTGCTGGTGCTCCTCAGCCTGAACCTGCTGCAGAAGGACGCACCGGGGGTATGGCCCTTTCACCTGCTGCTGCTGCCGGTGATTGCAGCGCTGAGCATCACTCACCATTTCAGCAGCCTGATCAGCCTGGCCTGGCTGATCGGGTGCGTGGTGGTCACTCTGGCGCTGCGGCACGAGCAGCGTCGCCTCTTTGGCGCGCTGGTTCTCTTTGCCGTCATCTTCAGTCTTTCCTGGCTCGTCTTCCAGTCCGATCGGGGCATTCAGTACGTGGTCCTGACCATTATCAATCGAACGGCAGCGTTCTTCAACGCTATGCAGACGGCGCTGAGCCTGACGGCGTCTGCGCCCGGTGGCGAGGCCCTGGGGCTGCGGCCCCTCTTTGCCCACTCGCGGCTGCCTCTGGCCGAGCGCCTCTTCGCCTACCTCTACCCCGCTCTGATCGCCGTGCTGATGCTGACGGGCCTGATACGGGCAGCGCACTTCTTCCAGGCCAGGCGTGGCCAGGATCTCACCCCATATGCCGGTGTCCTGGTCCTGGGGATCTTCGGACCGCTTCTGTGGCTTCTCTCCACGCCGCTGGTGCTGACAGTCAATCAGGACGTAGCCTATCGCTCCTGGCCGTTCCTCTTCCTGGGGGTGGCCCTGTACACGATCATCGCTCTCTACGGCGTCGATCCCCGGGCCAGTCGCCTGCGCTTGCCCCGGCAACTGATGGCATTCTGCGTCGCCCTGCCGCTGCTGATCGGCGGGGTCGTGCTCGGCGACAACCAGGCCGGGCGCTTCCACACTTACCAGATCTCCGCCGCCTCGGGGCCGGAGGCGATGACGGATGATCTGGTCGCGGCGGCACGCTGGCTGGCGGTGCAGTACGGATCGGGCCACCGCGTCGCGGGTGACCGGGCCAGCCAGGTCGCCTTCGGTACCTTTGGTCATCAGAAGACCCGGATCTGGGGTATCGGCCATTTGTACTACTACGACGACCCCGGTGGTGCAATCTGGTTCCTCAACGAGCATAGCATTGACTTCGTCAGCGTGGATCGGCGCGTGTCGCGTTACCTGCCGCGCTACACCACCTACTTCGGTGACGCCGATCCCTTCGGTGTGCAGCGACCGGCCCGGCCGGTGCCGGCCGAGCGACTGGAGAAGTTCGACCGCATTCCCCATCTGCAACGCATCTACGATAACGGCGACATCATTCTCTATCGAAAGGTGATGACCCGATGAACACGCTCCTTTCTCGCCGGCCCGGACCGCTGTTCGTTCCCGCGCTGGTTGGTGTGATCGCCACACTGGCGCTGCTGATGGCAGTGGGCAACGTGCAGGTGCCAGCGCTGCGCGCGCCGCTGGGATTGGCGCTGGCATGCTTTGCGCCCGGTTATGCTTTGCTATTCGCCTTCTTCCCGCAGGAGGCTGATCGCCTGCAACAGGCAGCCTTGAGTATTCCATTGAGTCTGGTACTGGGCATCTTGCTGGGTGCCTCCTTTGATCTCGCGGGCCTGCCCTTTGTCGGAACGCTCTTTGCCGTGCTGAGCTGGGCGATCACCATAGTGGGGCTCATCGTCGGCGCCTGGCGCCTGCAGCACCTGGACGCGGCGAGCGGCCTGTTCCACCCTGCGCCGGCCGGCGCAGCCCCGGCGCGGTGGACGAGCCGGCTGCTCCCCAACGCACTCGCCGCGCTGCTGGTGCTTGCCCTTGCCGGATGGGCCGGCTCCAACATGTACCGGGCCTCGCAGGTGGAAACCAAACCCTTCACCACCCTGGCGGTTGAGCCGGCAAGCGTTGATGGCCCGGCGCAGGTGATCGTGATCGCCAACCACGAGCATACCCCGGTCGCCTACCGCCTCGAGGTGCGTGTGCCCGACGGCAGCATGGTCGGCGCGTGGTCGGGTATATTGACCCCCGGCCAGATATGGCGCGTGCCCTTGCCTGACCGCCTGAACCTGGAACCGGGCGATCGGGCGGAGGTGCTGCTGTTCCGCGATCAGGAGACCGAACCGTACCGGACGGTGCACCTGAGGGGGCGATAGGGACGGTCGGTTGCGCCGGACCCCGGTCCAGACCCTCCCGGTGCGGAGAGCCTGGCACCCCGGCAGGCAGGGGATGGGAAAACCTGGCTTCTCCATATTCATACCGGTTGTCCATGCGGCTGCGTCGCACCCTGCCAGGATAGGAACAGGTTTTTTCCTGGTATGGCTCCGCCATTCCAGATCCTCCCGTCAGGAAGGGGTATGGAGAAACCCGGTTTCTCCATATTCACATCGGTGGCACGCCGCCCGGCGAAGAGACGAAGAACGAACGCCATGTACATCAATGCCAGAACCTCACTTACCCGGATCATCGCCGGCTTGCGCTCGCCGCTGTACCTCAATGGCTATGCGCTCATGGTCAGCGCTATGGCAATGTCGGGGCTCGGCTTTGTCTTCTGGGTACTCGCGGCTCGCCTGTATGCGCCGGCGATGGTCGGCGCCAGTTCGGCGCTGGTCTCCCTGATGATGTTCCTGGCAGGGATCGCCCAGTTCAACCTGCGCGGCGCGCTGATCCGCTTCGTGCCGCTGGCCGGCGCCGGGGCGCGCCGCCTGATCCTCGGCGCCTACGCGGCGAGCCTCGGCGCCAGTCTGTTCTGTGGGGGCGCAGTGCTACTCCTCGCCGGCTGGTGGTTGCCCGAGGCCGCCACGTCCTTTGCACGCCCCGCCTTTGCCGTCTGGTTCATCATCTCGGTCGCGGCGCAGACGATCTTTGCGCTCCAGGATCATGTGCTGACCGGCCTGCGCCGCGCGCTCTGGGTGCCGGTGGAGAACCTGGTCTTCTCGCTGGCCAAGCTGGTCCTGCTGGTCGCCCTGGCCGGCAGCGCCTTCGAGCAAGGGATCTACTACGCCTACACCATTCCCATCCTGGCACTGGTGGTTCCGGTCAACTATCTCATTTTTACCCGCTGGCTACCGGCCCACAGCGCTGCTTCCGGCCCGGCGGCGGAGCCGCTGACCTTCACCCGTCTGGCGCGTTTCGTTGCCGGCGACTACCTGGGGTCGCTGTTTGCCCTGATGTCCACCACCCTCATCCCGGTGCTGGTGGCGTTGGTCCTGGGAGCCGAGGCGAACGCCTACTTCTATCTGCCGTGGACAATTGCCGCGGCGCTGGAACTGCTCGCCTTGAATATGACCGCCTCGTTCACGGTGGAAGCGACCCGCGAGCGGGCGAAGCTGTTTGTCTACGGCCGGCGTGTCCTGGGTCAACTGGCGATTCTGCTGGCGCTGGCGCTGGGTGTCATCCTGCCCGGCGCGCCCTTTCTGTTGCAGCTCATCGGCCAGGAGTACGCCGACGCCAGCGCCGCGTTGCTGCGCGTGCTGGCGCTTTCGAGCCTGCCGCAGGCGGTGCTGATGCTGGCGATGAGCGTTGCGCGCGTCGAGAACCGCGTGCGAACCATCGTGGTCCTGCAGGCGCTGAACTGTGGGCTGCTGCTGGGTCTGAGTGCGCTCATGCTGCCGGCGCTGGGTATCCTGGCTATCGGCTGGGCGAAACTGCTCGCCCAGAGCGGCCTGGCGTTGCTCCTGCTCGGCACGGCACTGCGCCCGCTACTGGCGCGTCCGACAGGCGCTTAGCGACCATCGAAAACCCGGGGCAACCCGGTTTCCGCGCGCCGTCGGCAGCATGTGGAAGGATCCGGCTCTCCCCGGAGCACTCTTACGGTATTTCATCTGGTAAGGAGAACACGACAATGCATCCACTCATCTTCGACACGGGTCTCACCGGTGCGGCATCGGTCACGGGCCTGGCCGCCACACTCTTTCTGATCGGGCTACTCGTGCAGCGCGAAGCCATTGGCAGCCTGGCACACGCGCGCGCGCGGCGGGCGCAGGTGGCACTGTGGGTGGCGATTGTGCCACTGGTGGGCGTCTTTGCCCTGGTGGTGGTGACGCGCATCGCCGGCGCGCTGGCGGGCTGAGCTGGATGTCTCACCGGCGGGCTGGGAGATGGGGAAACCGGGTTTCCCCATCTCCCAACCGGTGGTGGGGGCGCCTGGCGCCCCGGCATGGAGTGGCGTGGGGAAACTCGATTTCCCCATATGTTCACGTTAGCGGCCTGCGGAGGCGGGGAGTGGCGGGCCGAAGGGTCAGCCGGATTCAATCCACAACAAGCGACAATCGCACCATGCGCATCCTCATGCTAACCGACTTCTACCGGCCCCTGCTGGGCGGTCAGGAGCGTCACGTCGAAAACCTGTCCATCGAACTGGTCAACCGGGGCCACGAGGTGGCGGTGGCCACCCTCTGGCACACGGGCCTGGAACGCTTCGAGCGCGATCGGGGGGTGCGAATCTACCGCATTCAGGGCACGGTGCAGCGCGCCGCAGGGCTGTTCCGCCAGACCGGGCGCCGGTTCGCTCCACCGGCGCCTGATCCCGAAACGCTGTGGGCCTTACGGCAGATCATCCGGCGCGAACGGCCCCAGATCGTGCATGCCCATAGCTGGATCGTCCACTCCTTCCTTCCGCTCAAGACCTGGAGCGGGGCGAAACTGGTGGTCACCCTGCACGACTACGGCCTGCGCTGCGCCACCAAAACCCTCATGTACCGCGAGCACCCGTGTCGCGGCCCGGCGCCCCGGCGGTGTCCGGGATGCGCCGCCGCGCACTACGGCCCGCTCAAGGCGGGCGCAACCCTGGCCGCACAACGGACGACTCTGCCCTGGCTGGTTACCGCGGCGGATCGGTTCATCGCTGTCAGCCGGGCCGTGGCGGAGGGGAACGGGCTGGCCGGTAGCGGGCGAGCCTGCCAGATCATCCCCAACTTCATCGCCGATCACCTCGAGGCTCCGGCGGACGACCTGGCAGGCTATCTGGACCAGCTTCCGACCCGCGACTACCTCCTCTTCGTCGGGGCGCTCAACCGGCACAAGGGCTTGCATGTGCTCCTCGACGCCTACGCCCGCCTGGATGGCGCGCCGCCACTGGCGCTCATCGGCATCTGGGCAGACACGGATCTGCCGCTTCCCGCCGGAGTTCGTGTGTTCCAGCACTGGCCCCATGCTGCGGTCATGGGCGCCTGGCAGGGCTGCGCGATTGGCATTGTGCCCTCGATCTGGCCCGAACCCTGCCCAACAGTGGCCATGGAAGCGATGCTGGCGGGTCGCCCACTGGTTGCCACCCACACGGGTGGCCTGCCGGACCTGGTCGCGCACGAGGAGACAGGCTTACTGGTTCCGCCGGGCGACGCGGGGGAGCTGGCGGCAGCGCTGGCGCGCCTGCTCGCCGACCCGGCCTTGCGGCAGCGCATGGGCGCAGCGGGGCGCGAGCGCGTCAAGGCCTTTCAGGCGCGCGCGGTTATCCCGCAGATCGAAGCCCTGTACGCCGAACTCCTGGAGCCGACCGGGGAGCTGGTTACTGTGAACCGCTGAGGGCGCAGCCCTCCAACGAACCCCTTTTGCATCCCGGCTTCGCAGTCTGCGAGATCTTTGTAATATCATTAGCATAATAGGGAGAACCTGCCAATGACAACCTCATCGCTCCCCTTTGAGAAGCCCCGTTCCGATGGCGCGCTGGGGCTGGGCCTGTGGTTCTGGCTCTACCCGGCGCCTCTGGCCGCCGCCGAACTGCTGGTCGCCAGCGGGCGCCCGCTGGCGGGGTTGCTGCTCCACGCCGCCCTGGCCCTGCTCCTCATCTACCACAGCGCCCTGGGTGGGCAGGAACACGGGCGACGCCTGGCCCTGGCCCTGCTGCTCGTGCCCCTGCTGCGTATCACCGCCCTGGCCATGCCGCCCGGTTTTGCACCCCTGCTGACCATCACCCTGGCCGGCGCCGGCATCCTCGTCGCGGCGGCGCTGAGCATCCGCGCCCTGCGGCTGCGCCCGCGCGAGGTGGGGCTGACCCTCGGCGAGTGGTGGATGCAATTGATGGTAATGGGCTGCGGCATCGCCCTGGGGTATGCCGGGGCGGTGCTGCTGCAACCCACAGCGCCCGCGGGGCTGACCTCCTGGCAGGCCATCGCCGCCCTGGCCCTGGCCCTGCTGGTCTTTGCCGGCTTCGCCGAGGAGCTGATCTTCCGCGGCCTGCTGCAAACAGTGAGCGGGCCGGTGCTGGGGCGCTGGGGGCCGCTGTACGTGGCGCTGATCTTTGCCGCGGTGCAACTGGGCTTCGGTGTGCCACTCTACGCTCTGCTGGCCTTCATTGTCGGGCTGGTCTTCGCGGGGGTCGTGCGGTTGAGCGGCTCGATCATCGGCGTGGCGCTGGCCCACGGGGTAGCCAGCATCGTGATGCTGCTGGTGATGCCCTACGCGCAGGCCAACCCGGCCTCCTCGGTGGCGACGGCGCTGCCACTGGCGATGCTCATCGGGGGGGTGAGCGCGGGCATGGCGGTGCTGCTCTTCGCGCTGGCGCGCCTGGCGCCGCGAATGCCGGCTGATGTGCCGGGGGTCGCGGCGGGCGCACCGGTGCGCGCAGGGAGGGCGCCGCTTGCGGTGCGCCCGATGGTAGCCAGCGACAGCGCGCCGATGCCGGGGGAGCCGGCGGTGGGCGAGGGTATGCGGCCAACCGCAGCACCTGCCAGCGCGCCACTGCTGTCGGCGAGCCAGCTCACCCGGCTCCGTCGGGCGGCGCAGTTGACCTACGTGGACCTGGCGGAGCGGGCGGGGCTGCCAGCCCGGCTGCTGGCGGAGATCGAGCTGGGCCTGGCCCCGCTGGATCCGGAGAGTGCCCTGCGGCTGGCCGATGGGCTGGGCATTCTACCCCAGCAATTGCGCGCGGTCTGACACCCTGTCCTCAGGAACGGGCGCGGGGAAACTCGGGTTTCCCACCCCTCTCCCGTTCGACACAGCTCTGCTAGTTCCACACCTCCGCAGCTCCCCCGTGACCCCGGGTATGCGCAGGGCGTCTCTATGCAATGATAGATGGTAGAATGTTCCTGGGAGGGCGAAGCCCTCCCAGACCCTTCCCCGCCGGGGGAGCGAACCGCGCTCTTCCCTCCAGCGGCGGGAGGCTGGCAGGGGGGCGGAACGCCCCGAACCCTCTCCTCAGGGAGGGGCGTGGGGAAACCCGGCTTCCCCATTGTGTCATGCCAGGAGCGGGCATGTGGCTGGCGAGCGGCTTGCAATACTCTCCGAAGGGGTCGAGCTGGATTTTGGCAACGGCGCGGGGATCTTCGATCAGCACTACCGCGTGCCCGAGGGCAGCATCCTTGGCATGATCGGCCCCTCGGGTTGCGGCAAGACCACCACCTGTCGCGTGGCCCTTGGCCTGCTGGTCCCCCAGAAGGGACGCATCACCACCCTGGGCCGCAATCCGGCCCGCTTCCGCGCCGCCGATCGCGAACGGATCGGCTATATTCCCCAGCAGTTCGTGCTCTACCCCCGTCTGAGCGTGGCCGAGAATGCCGCCTTTGTCGCCTCGCTCTACGGGATGCCCGCACGTCAGGTGCGTTCCCGGCTGGATGAGTTGCTCGCCTTTGTGGATCTGCGCGATGCCCGCCATCGCCTGGCTCAGAACCTCTCCGGCGGTATGCAACGTCGGCTGATGCTCGTCGGCGCGCTGATGCACGACCCGTTGCTGCTCTTCGCCGACGAGCCGACCGCCGGGATTGACCCGGTGTTACGCGCCCGGTTCTGGGGCTACTTCCGCCAGCTCCGCGATCAGGGCCGCACCCTCGTGGTGACCACCCAGGTGGTGAGTGAGGCGGTCTACTGCGACTATGTCGCCGTGATGCGCAAGGGGCGCATCCTGGCCGTGGATACCCCCGAGAACCTGCGGCGCATGGCCCTCGGCGGCGAGATCATTGACCTGACGCTGAAGAACCCCGAAGATGTGCACCGTGCCCTGGAGGTGCTTAAACGCTGGAAGGACGTGGTGCGCGCGGCCCATCGCTCGCCCGATCCCGACGCTGAGGCCGATATTCACGTGGTGGTCGAGGACGCCCGCGAGTGGTTGCCCGAAGTGCTGAACCGCCTGGAGAACCAGAAGCCGCGTATTGGCGTCGAAAGCGCCGCCCCGGTTGAGGTCAGCTACGACGAGGTCTTCATTAAAATTATGGAACAGGACCAGCGCCTTCAGGAGGGTGCCCATGGCTGACGCGCCGCTCCTCGAGCAGACCGCGCAGGCGCAGCCCGGACGGGGCCACGTGCCGGCCTGGCGCCGCTGGGTGATCCGCGCGCGGGCGTATTTCCTCAAGGAAGTGAACGAGATCCGCCGCCAGCCGCTGCTGATCATGAGCCTGATCGTCGGGCCATTGCTGGTGCTGATCCTCTTCGGCGCGACCTATGTCAACAGCACCCCCCGCGTGCGCACTGCCGTGGTTCTGCCCCCTGACGGTGTGCCTGGCCTCGATGAGGAACAGATCCGCAACTTGATCGGGCTGAACTTCGACCTGCGCGCAATCACCACCGACCGGGCTGGCGCCGAGGCCCAACTGGCCGCCGGTGCGCTCGATCTGGTGCAGATTATCCCCGCAGATGCCACCACGGCCCTGCGCGAGGGCGCCAGTCCGCAGATCGAGTTCATCTCCAACGCCATCAACCCGCTGGTCGAAGGCTGGATCCAGTATCTGTCCTACGCCGAAGTGAACGAGATCAACAAGGCCATCCTGCGCGCCACGGCTGCCCAGGCCCAGCAGGAAGCCACCAGCATCCGCGTGCGCGTGGTGGACGCTGAGGGCAAGGTCACCGACCTGGAACGGGGGGTGCTCGAGGCGCGTGCCCAGGCCGCTCAGCGCGACATCCGCGAGATCCGCGCCACGCTGGAGGCCCTGGAGCAGGTGCTGCCCTCGCAGGAGTTTCTGGCTGCCCAGGGCGGCGAAAGCGCGCAGATCCGCCCCACCATCGAGCGCCTGAAAACCAACCTCGAACGGCTGGACCGGGCCATCGCCGATAATACGCTCGCCGAGGCGCTGGACGAAATCGCCGCGGCGAAGAACGACCTGCGTCTGTTGAACGGCAGTCTGGAGATCTTTGTCAATACACCTCCCGAGCGTTTGATCTCACCGGTGAGCCAGGCCTACCGGAACATCCGCGGCGGCGCCTACCCCGCGGTGGTCTACTACGCGCCGGGGGTGCTGGCGCTGCTGGTGCAGCACACGGCGGTGACGCTGGGGGCCCTGGCCCTGGTGCGTGAGCGACTCATGGGCGCCTTCGAAGTGTTCCGCGTCGCCCCGGTGAACCTGACCCAGTTGATCCTGGGCAAGTACCTGGGCTATACCGTCTTCATTGGCCTGGCAGCCCTGGTGTTGATCGTGGCTATGACCCTCCTCGGCGTGCCATTGCTGGGCAACTGGCTGCTCTTTGCCGCCCTGATCCTGCTCCTGATTGTCGCCTCCCTCGGGGTCGGTTTCCTGATCTCGGCCCTCTCCGGCTCCGATAGTCAGGCCATTCAACTGGCCATGATCTCGCTGTTACTGTCCATCTTCTTCAGCGGCTTTTTCATCGCCCTGGATAGCTTTGCCTGGCCTGCCCTGGTCGTGGCTTATGCCATTCCTATGACCCACGGCCTTGCCGGGTTCCAGGACGTGATGCTGCGCGGCATCGCCCCCAACCTGTGGACATGGGCTGGCCTCGGCCTCATTGCCGTGATAACCTTTGCCCTCGTCGTGCTGATCACCCGGCGGCAGTTGCTTAAAGCCTGAAATGGGGAAACCGGGTTTCCCCCATCCCCTGGCTGACAACAAACCGCATGTGCCATACCCTGGCGTTTTGTTGCGTGGTCGCAATCCCGGGTGAACGCGCTAATACTCGATCTGGCACTTGCCATGTGCTATCCTATAGCCAGACGTAGCCGGTAGTCTCTGATGTGAGAGGCGAAAAGGACATTGGTCCCCCCGGCTACGCCCCTTTTTTGGGAAAAAAAGCCGGATGGATCGCCTGATCCGTC
This sequence comes from Chloroflexaceae bacterium, assembly GCA_046719255.1. Classification (GTDB taxonomy): domain Bacteria; phylum Chloroflexota; class Chloroflexia; order Chloroflexales; family Chloroflexaceae; genus JACAEO01. The sequence continues at coordinate 15,969 of JBDNDG010000009.1, read as the reverse complement.
CGGCTTTTTGATGCGCGCTGGCGGCGCCGCGCCCGATCCGCAAGCCAGAACGCGCTAATTGGCCTCAAAGCGCTCGAAGGCCAGACCATAGCTGCGCGCTGGCACATCGCCGAGGGCCACGGGCCACTGACCGGTGATGGCGCGGGTGATCTTTCCCACGTGCTCGTGGCTGTTCTCAATGAAAAGAGTGTAGCGCTGCTGAATCCCCGCCGCAACCGTGCCCGCCAGGTACAGCCCCGGCACATTCGTCTCCATTGTCTCAGGGTCGAAGACCGGCACGCGGTTCGGCCCCCGTAGTTCCACCCCCACCTGCTCGAGCAGACGCTGGTCGCCACGGAAGCCGGTGGCGAGCAGCACAAAATCCGTCTCGTGCAAGATCGAAGGCCCTGCCGCCGGCTGTCCGTCTTCGGTACGCGCCAGCTCGACGTACCCCGGATGGATTGCCAGGGGCACGGTTTCGGGGAGAAAGGCGATGGTCCCGGCTTCAATCTGCGCCTCCAGGTCGGGCAGAAGCCAGTGCTTGATCCGCCGCTCATCGAAGGCAGCTCGGCGGTAGCTGATCGTCACCCGGGCGCCGGCGCGCCAGCAGCGTAGCGCCGCTTCGGCCGCCGAGTTTTTGCCGCCGACGATCAGCAGCCGGCGTCGAAAGTAGTCATGCGGGTCGCGGAAGTAGTGTGAGACGTGCGGAAGATCCTCGCCGGGGATGTTCAGCCGGTTCGGGTAGTGCATGTCGCCGATGGCCAGAGTAACCCGCCGCGCCCGGTAGCGCCGTTCACCGGTCAGCGGCGCGCTGATCAGGGTAAATGCCTCGGCGTCGCGGCTCAGCCTGGTAACCGGCTCGAAGGTGTGGATCGGCAGATCGCACTGCTCCACTACCGCCCGCAGGTAGGCCAGATACTCTTCGCCGGTAATGCGATTCTGGTGGTTGTTGGGAACAGGTATGCCAGCGATGGCCAGGCGCTCGGTGGTGCTGAAAAAGGTCGTATTGCGCGGCCACCAGGTCATCGTATGGCCGATCTGCCCGGCATCGAAGTGCAGGTACGGCACCCCGGCGCGTCGCAGACACACGGCCAGTTCGATTCCAATCGGCCCGGCGCCGATGATCGCCATTTCGTAGACAGGCGTTTCAGTCATATGCGGCCCTGAGGTGAACGTAGCCCGTGCGCGGGAGGGTTGGGGCGGGCGCAGCCCTCCCAGGAACAACCCGCCGGCGGGGAGGGTGTGGGAGGGTGCAGCCCTCCCGGGGATCTTTTCATTCGGGGGTTGCACGCCCCGCGAATGGCGCCTCGCGCCGGGACAGCGGCCTGCTTCTCGTAGCTATGATACCATCTTCGCCGCCCGACACCGGGAACTACCCCAGCGCCTTCGCTACGTCCCCCAGAGCTGCCTGCTCCGCCGCGGTAACGGCCCGCCCGCCCAGGCCAAACATGCCCCCATCGCTAGACGTCGAAGCGACGTGGGCCGCCAGGTCGTACACCCAGCGCCGGTAGGCAGGCGCCTCGGCGCCGCCTGCCCGCGCCAGCGCTGCCCCGGCGCGCCGCAACAGCGCCAGCATCTCACCGCGCTCGTGAGGCAGCAGCGCCGCCTCGCCTGTGCCAAGCTGGTTGCCGAAACGCCCCCCGAACTCCGCGCCAATCGCCCTTGCAAGCGGGCCACCGGCAGCCAGACTGCGGCGCACCGCCCGCACCAGCCCGGTCATCTCCTGCGTGTACTGTACCCGGCCCCCGCTCGCCGTCGCCACGTACATCCCCGCGGCAAACGGCGCCATGCAGAGATCGGTCCATTCTTCCCGCGAGAAGCGCTCACGCATACTCAAGGCGACCTCTCTTCCGCTAAAGGGCGTGAAAGGCTTGCGCCCTCCCCAACCCTCCCCCGCCAGAGGACGACACCGTGCTCCTCCCCCCGCCGGAGGGAGGCTGGGCGGGGGGAGGAACGCTCGAAACCTTCCCCGCCGGGAGGAGCAAGGGGAAACCCGGTTTCCCCATACCCCCATCGCCGGTGAGGTCGCCTGGCACCCCGATGGACAGGGGCGCGGGGAAACCCGGTGTTCACATCAGGAAGTTTATAATATTGGCGTACCCCTCAGACAGAGGCGTAGTCCTCCCGGGTCCGCCAGCCTTGCGCGGGAGACGTAAGAGGACCTGACCGATTATCAAGCCGGTTTGAACCATACCTGAGGTGGGGAAGTTATGCAGCCCGAAGATCGAACAGCCCTCCGCGAACTCATCCTGAACCATCGCCAGGCCGCCCTGGGAACGGTGGACTCCGGCGCGCCCTTCGTGTCAATGGTGCTCTACGCCCCGCAGTGGCGTGCCGGGGCGGGGCCGGCGTTCATTATTCATGTGAGCGGCCTGTCGGCCCATACCCGGCATATGCGCGCCGATCCACGCACCGCGTTGCTGGTGATGCAGCCTGATGTCGGCACCGGCGATCCCCAGGCTCTTGCCCGCGTTACGATTGAGTGCCGGGCAATCCCCCTGGCTGCCGATGATCCGACTTATCCCGCCGCGCGCGCGGCGTATCTGACGCGTCTCCCGCAGCAAGAATACCTGTTCAGCTTTCCCGATTTCACCCTCTTCCGCCTGGAAGCCCGATCGGCGCGCTACATCGGCGGGTTCGCCCGGGCCTTTTCCCTGACTGCCGAGCAGTTCGCCGAGATCCTTGGAACCGAGCCGTGAGCGAGTCTCCCGCGACGTTCCCCCTGAAAGACGGACAGAACATCCGAAACAACGCGGCTTGTACCGCATTGGAATGCCCTCCACCCATGGCTCTGGCCTCCCCTCTTCCCCCTCTCCCGATAGGGGGAGGTGGGCTGTTTCATGGATAGAGTTTTTTGCGGAGCGCATCAGGAAGCCATGGCTGCGGCAAGTCCTCACCCCCCAGCCCCCTCTCCCGCTAAGGGAGATGGGGCCGGGGGGGTGAGGAGGAGCAGCCGTGGCCCCCCAAAATCCACCCGAGAAAGGTTGCCCCGCGCTGCGCGGGAGGTCTGCACAGGTCATTCATTTAAGGGCTGCGCCCGTATCCTGCCCGCCGGAAGGCATGCGGCTCGACAGGCTCGTCGCAGATGGTGAGACCGCCGTTCCCCTACGCTCACAGCCGGCCACCCTTCATCTTCAGCGGTGCGGTGAGCCTTCCTCGTCCGCCTCTGGTGGCGACTCCCACGGATCGGGTGCCCACTTCTTGTAGATCGCCAGAATTGCGATGCTGAACAGCACTGCCAGAATGGCAATGCCCACCTGAAGGGGCCGTTCGGCCGACAACGCGACCCGCAGCAGAATGGTCGCCAGCACAAAACTCGCCCCGCGAAACACCTGCTGATACGCGTCCGAGAGTTGCAGCGACAGCACCAGGATCAGAATGTCGGCGATGATCATGATCGCGAACAACGTCTGGAAGAAAGGCGTCGTCGGTGAGAGAGAGGGCTGGGTCGCGGTCACCCCCGACAGAACGGCCCAGGCGTCACGTACCCACTGGACCAGCGTGCCGCCCAGCAATGCCGCAAAGACCAGGCTGAGGACGAAGGCAATCGCTTTCTTCCGTTCGATGAAGCGGGCCAGCACCGGACTGGGCGTGCGCAGGGCCTGCTGGTATGCCGACGGCCATCCCGCCACCCAGTAGAACACCGACACCAGGCCGAACAGGATCACCCCGCCGACGATGTCGAGACCCAGGCGGATCTGTGCCTGGGGGTCCTCCAGCAACCGGCCGAGGTGTTCCAGGGCAGCAAGATCCTTGAAGCCATTCCGAATGACGATCAGTGAAATGATCTGAAATTGCAAAGCCATGGCCCGCGTGGTCGACTCGGGGATGGCCAGGACAAGCAACAGCACTTCGAAGACCAGAATCGCGGCAAATGGCGTGTAGAGGGCTGCCAGCCAGTTTCGCCCCACCAGATCTTCGAGTGGCCCGCCGACGACCCAGGCCAGGGCGATCAGGCTCAGGTGCAGCAGCAGACCCCAGGCCGCGATCTGCACCATCGCCTGTTCGGCGGCGTGGCGTCGGTGGGGCGCGGCAATCCAATCGTAGCCCCGGGCGAGCAGCGCCAGCAGCGAAAATCGTCCCTCAGGCGCTGCAACCGGTGAGGTCAGCGGTCGCCCCATATCGAACCCCCTTCGCAAACCGTGCATGATCGAAGCACTACGCCGATGGAGCCTCGTGGCGCACGATCAGCGTACCAGAGCGATGAGGGCGCGTCAACGGTTGAAATGGTATGGTCGCGCGCGTTTGCAGGCGGTTATTTGTTTCCCATTCGTTGGCGAATCGTCTCGCCCCGCGTTCACGAGCGGGGAGGGTTTGGGAGGGCTGCGCCCTCCCAAGAATAAAGAATATGCTCATTCTGGCTTGGCGCGGCGCAGCCGCATGGACGGCTGAGCTGGCAACACGCCTCGGGGACGCAGGGGGAAATGCGCCTACGAATGGGAAACGAAGAAACGCATGCGAAAGGCGTGCCTGACTCTTTCAGGGATGCGCGCCAACCGGTCAGCTGCGCGAGCGCGAGCGCCATGATACTCGCATGCCGTGAACGCGCTGGTCTCGTGCTACCCTGTGAGGGTCATCCGTTCCCACGATCCCTTTCCGATCCACGACGTGCTGGAGCGGCGGGCACTATGGCCCGGATGTGACGGGAGCGGCAGGTTCGCCGATTGGCCATCCAGCGGAGCCAGCGCCGGGAACCAGGAGCGCCAGTCCGCTGGCATCGGGTGGAATATCAAACAGGATTGGTACGCTACGCATCCCGCTGTTGGGCGCAAACTCATCCTCGAGGGCCAGATCGCCCCGTTGAGCGCGCTCGTAGAGCGCCAGGTAGGCGCTCGAGGCCCCCGGAACCGGCGGGTAAACCTGCCCGTCGGCATCGCGTACCAGGAACAGATCCGGTGGGAGGCGTCGCGGCTGCGGCTGATTGTTGCTGACGGCAACGACGGCCAGCACGAAACGGCCCGACGGGCGCAGGTCGCCGATGGCGCCATCGAGGGTGAGGGCGTAGTCTGGCCGCAGCAGGGTCACGCTCCAGCCGTCGTGGTCCACCACGGTGCCGAGGGGTAGCGGCGCGGGCGCAACCGGAACAGTGGGCGGCAATGCGGGTGGTGGCGGGGGGGCCGCCGTCGGCACGCCGCCTGTAGGAGCGGATAGCGGCGCTGTGGCCTGTAGCGAGGGGGGAGAGGCATCACCGGTCGGGATCGGCGGAGGAGACGCCACCGGAGCCACTGCGCCCATCGTGCTCGCTGCCCCGGGCGCTGCCGGCGCGCCAACGAGAGCGGTCGGCGCGGCGGGGACACTGGCCGGCAACCGGCCATCGAGGAGCGCGCGCCCGATCACCACGCCCAGGACGACCAGCAACAGCAGGATAATCGCGCTCATGATTGCGTTGAGGAGTGGAAACGGGGTTTGCCGCGTCTCTTCCTCTGCCGGCTCCCGAGACGCGACCGTCGCCCCGGCGGCGCGGGCGGCGATAGCTGGCGGCTCTACGGGGGCAGGGAGCGGCGGCGCTTCCTGAAGTGCTACCGTTGCGTACGCACCAGTGCCCATCCCGGATCGACCGTTGTGCTCCTCCAGGCGTCGCAAGGCGCTCCGGGCGTGGACGTTCTCCGGATCGAGGGCCAGGACGCGCTCAAGAGCGACGCGCCGCTCCTCCGGTGAGGTGGCGACCGCCGCGAGGCCGAGCCAGGGCCGCGCGTCCTGGGGATACTCGTGGGTCAGGGCGACAAAGAGCGTGTGCGCGCCACCAGCATTACCACCCCGGGCCAGATCGCTGGCCAGGACGAGCAGCTTATCGAGGTCGGGACCGGAAGGATTGGCCTGGCTCACAAGATGCACCCTCGCATACAGCTACAACGATCTTCTCCGGAAGGGGAGACGCGGAGCATTGCGGATCGCAGATGTGCGATTGGAGAGTGGGCCTGACGCATCTGGACGCGGTCGACATTGCGCTGATGCCCGAACGGGTCGCCTGGAAGCGCGCCAGAGCGCCCATAGCGCATGACCCACGTTCGCCGCTTGCCGTGCCCTGAGGAGCGCCGAGCATGTCCTGCGCGAAGCGGAGGCGCGTAGCGACGGATGCGGATAGACCCGGAATGTGCCCCCCCCAACGCCCCGGACGCAATATGCCTTCCTGACGGGCGTAGCGACGGATGCGGATAGACCCGGAATGTGCCCCCTTCGCTACGCTCTGCGGCCTCCTCGGGAGCGCGACGGCAGGCCGCAGGCCTGCGCTACCGACGCTCTAGAGACTCCGCAGCACCAGCCAGCCCTGACCAGGGTTGCTCCGCGCGAAGAAGACCAGATCGGTGGCATCGGGGGCGACATCGAAGACAATCGCCACGCTTCGCGTGAGCCCGTCGGACGGCAGCGGCTGGGTATGGGCCAGATCGGCGTTCACGCCGGGCACCACGTAGGACTCCGAGACCTCGGGCCGCGCCTCCCAGACGCGCCCCTGGGCATCTTTGAGCACAAAGAAGCTCGGCGGCACGGGCTGCGTGGTGCCCGTATTATTCACGACAAAGGCCAGCACCACGGCAAAGCGGCCGTTCTTCGGGGTATACTGACCGAGATTGCCAATGATCGAGGCGGCGAAGGTCGGCTGGTTAAAGTCATACAGCCACCCCTCGCTCTGCAGTGGCGTATTGGCAGGCACAATCGCCGGACTGGCGCCGCTGACATCAGCCGGCGGTGCGGCTGTCGGAGCGGGAGCGGTTGCTTCGGGGGTGGGCGGGCCTTCGGTGGTAGGTGCAGGCACCACCCCGGGTACGCCTTCCGCCCCTGGTGTGGCCACCGCCCCTGGCGTGGCCTCTCCTCCCGGTGTGGCAGCAGCGCCGGGAGAAGCCTCTACCCCGGGGGTTGCCTGACCAGCGCTGCCGGGGAAGGCGCCGGTAGTAGGCGCCAGGCCGGCCTGCGCCGTCTGAGCCGCAGCAGTCTGTGCATTGCCCGTCCCGGCTACCTGAGGGCCGCCGAAGAGATTGGGGAAAAGAAAAGCGATCAGCAATCCGATCAGCCCAAGACCGACCAGGAAGATCAGCAGGGCCAGCAGCGGGCTGATCCCGCGTCGTGCCGGTTCAAGCTCATCTTCTTCCGCATAGCGGGCCGGTCGTCGCGCAGGCCGGCCAGGGGCCTGCCGGGCGCCTGTAGCGGCGGCCGCCCCCGCTGCGCCCACCGCCGCAGCGGCGCGCTCTTCGGTCGCAGGCGCGCCCTCAGCGCGTCGCACCGGACCGGAGGTGTCGGCGGCGATGGCTTCCGAGAGGCTATCCAGCTCGGCGAAGGCATCATCCTCGTACTCGTGCGCGCTCGCTGCCGCCACGGCCCCCGCGGCCGCAGCGGTTGTCTCTTCCACTGCCGGGGTGGGGGCCGGCTCGACCGGGGCAGGTGGGGCCGGAGCCACGCCCAGGGCCCTCAACCCCTTGATGGCCATGTCGTTGTCTGGATCCAGTTCCAGAACTCGCTCCAGCGCGGCCTGGCGCTCTTCGCGGTTCTCAGCGACGCCGGCCAGCCACAGCCAGCCCTGTACGTTGGTGGGCTCCTGGCGGGTCAGCAGGCGAAAGAGTTGACGCGCTTCCTCTTTCTTGTTGTCACGCGCGGCTTCGATGCCAAGTTGCAGGATGCTGTCTGGCTCCGCCATGCCCGATCCTTCCTGTTATAGATTAAGGTTTACCCCTGGTTGGCCTGTTGGAGGAATGGGGAGGATTATGACCTCCCCACATCCCCTGTTCTGCCCGCAACGGGCACTCGCCCCCACCACGGCCAGAGCCGGTCGCGTGGAACGCGAGAGCTGGGGAGGGGCCGCACGTCGCAACGCCCGATTCAAACCACGCCGTACACCTGCATGGGCGATGCGGAGGACACCGCAGGCGCTGAGTCGCCTTACGGTGACGCCCCGGGCGGCGGATCGCCCGGGGAGACCAGCCCTCCTACCGCGGCTATTCTAACATACGTACTGGCAAGGGTCAACAACCGATGCGGATAATGTCGCGCTGTTACGGCTTGCATGCCCTGTAGGTCGTCAAAAAGTGCAAAGAGTTTTCAGTACTACGGGGCATCGGAAGCTGCCGCGCCGGCGCGTTGCTCTTCGTTTCGCCGGGCGGCGCGCCGGCCCGGCAACCCGCAGGCGCGCCGCCAGTTGTTCACTGTGCCCACACTGACGCCGAGTCGCTCCGCAATGACCCGCAGCGAAAGCCGCTCTTCCAGGTAGAGGTGGATGAAGGCTGCATACGGAATCTCTCGCCGCTCAAAGCGCCCCGAACGAGTCGTGACGCCACACTCACGCAGCCGTCGCCCGATCGTCGGCGCGCTGCACCCCAGTTGCCGCCCCAGCGCCACCATGCTCAATCCCTCCTCCAGGTACAGTCGCTGGAGTTCAGCACACGAGATGGGTAGCTGCTTCTTCATAACCGGCGCCTCGCCTTCTTGTGACGGTGACGGTGTACTTCCGACCTGGTGCGAACGTAGGCGCGACCGGGTTTTCTCCAGCTCCGGCGCGTGGGTGGGCTTTGCTTCGTCACTCGATATACACGTAAACGGATATTTTGATTGAAAGAAAAAGCACGCCGGTAGACGTGCTCCCTGAGGTGAAATCGGGGAACCCGGGTTTTCCCCACGGGGGTGGCAAGCCCTCCTCACCGGAAGGGTGTGAGAGTGCTACGCCCTCCCAGGAACAATTATTTATTCTGGTGTTGTGCGGCGCAGCCGCATGGACGCCTGATGTGAAAATATGGGGCAACCGGGTTTCCCCGTGCTCCTCCCTGCAGGAAGTGCTGTGCCATCCCAGGAGGATCACGTTTCCGTTTGGATGTGCGGATCCTGGCGCTGCCAGTCCTCCAGTGGGGGCTGGCGACCCAGGAGGATCACGTTTCCGTTTGGATGTGCGGATCGGGGCAACCGGGTTTCCCCGTGCTCCTCCCCGCCAGGGCGCCAGGCCCTCTGCACGGGGAGGGCAAATCCCTCCTGACAGTCCTCTTCGCCGACTATGCGGATAACGGGAGGTGCCGGATGCAGTACCTGGTGAGGAACATAACCTCGGTTCTTTGGCGTCTGCAACTATGGTAACACGGTATCGTGTAAATGTCAAGCCTCTGGCGGATGTACCCCATCGGTGTCTGTACTATGCTCGGTGCTGTTCTCGTCCTGCTCTGTGCTCTCCACGCGATACACGAAGCCGGCGCGTTCGGCAACCATCGAGAGGGTTTTCTGGGTGGACCGGTGGGGGCGGTGTACGCCGGTCTCCCATTCGCTGATCGTTTGCTGCCGCACCTCCAGTTCATCTGCCATCTGTTGTTGCGTCAAACCCATATGTTCACGCAAGGCGCGGATGCGCCGGGCATCCCATTCATGGCGCAGCCGGCGCCGCTGCTTCGCGGGCGGCTGTTTCCTTTCTTCACTCATTGGCTCCTCCTCACGTCGTTGCGGTGCTGGCTGGTCGTTCGGGCGATCGTCTGATTGGGGGCATTGAGACTTCGAGCATTGCTCCTGCCCGCCGGGGTCGCAGTTTCCTCCGCCCTCGGCGCAAGGGCGGGGAAATCCGATGGCCCCGCGCCCTGCCGTGGACTTCGGGCGCCCCGGTTGCCGGCGCACCGGGCCACTGGATGGACGGCGATAGGAGCGGAACATGTGCCTGTGGCAGAGGCCCGTCAGGGTTCGCCTCTGCCATTTTTTATCCATTGTAACACGGGATCGGATAACACCTGCCTGTCAGTCTCCATGGTGACCGGGTGGCGGATGGCGCCGACGGGGCGGTGGGTGTGGCTCACTTCTTACACATATAGACGGAAGAACTGCCCCTGCGTCACACTTCGGGCCCGAATCGTTCCGCCTTTTCGCATCCTGGCGCAGCGCCTTCGCGGCGGTGGCGCGCCTTGTGCGCCGCCGCCGCGGGCCTGCGATGAACACAGGGAACCCGGGGTTCCGCACTTTCACGGGTAGCGTTTTGAAGAGATCGGGGAGTGAGATCTCGCGGCAGTTATGGCTTCCTGATGCGCTCCGCAGAAAACGCTATCCCTGAAAGGAGGGCCCCTCCCGCTGGTGGGGAGGCTGCGGGAGGGCGTAGTCGCATGGGCGCCTGTCGCTCCGCAAAGGAACACGTGTTAAAATGGGAGGGTCCGGAAGGGCGTTGCCCTCCCGGACCCTCACTCCCCGACAATGCCCGCAAGGTAAGCTTGCCGGAGGCTCGCGCAGCACGCGCTACGGGTCACACCGTGATCGCCCGCCCGCGGTGGATGCGGCCAGCGTAGCGCGTGTCCTCCTCCGGAGGCAGCGGCGCCGTGGTGAGCAGCACGGCGTCAACGAAGCGATCGAGCTCCTGCCGGCGTTCGCGTTCGCTGCGCGGCTCCTCGGCTCGCGCCTGCCGCGTCAGGTCCACCTGATTCACCAGGATGCGGTGCACCGTTCGTTCGCTCTCCACGCCGATCGTGGCGGTGAAGGCGTGCATCGTCGTCTTGACGAAGTTCGCCAGGGCGAACTGCTCGGTGCTTGAGCTGGCGGTGGTCTCAGGCGTCACCAGCACGAGCGCCACGCCGTCGATCAGGCTGGCCTTCCGGGCGATACGGAAGTGGTGCGTGAGTTGCTGCTCGCACAGCTCAGCGAAGCCCTCCTCGCTCAGCACCGTGCTCCAGTCGCTATCGGCCCGTCCGACCAGCGGCACCGCCGGCAGGTCGCGGAAGGGGGTGCAGACGACCGGACCGGGGCGGCCGTACTCGGCAATGGCGCGGTCAAAGGCTCCTTCGAGATCGCTGCCGGCGACGATCAGCCCCACACGGTCGGCTCCGGCGTGGTCGCTTAATCGGTTGATGAGCCGCTCGCCACCCGCCTCGGTCTCGCTGATCAGCACCACCTGGCGGGCGCCGTAGCGCTCCAGGTAGGCTCGGGCAAGCAATTCCAGGTGCTCTTCCAGATGCTCGCCGATCAGGTAGACCGTCGAGCCGACCAGTTGGGCCAGGCGTTCGGCGGGAGGCTGGCCGAACAGTTCACCGCCGGTGGCCGTGCGCTCGTAGCGCAGGCCGCCCGAGGGGTGGAAGGTTTCGCCGCTGACGTTGCGGTCGGCCAGGTAGTACACCGTCGCCATAGCAACGTCGAACTCGGTGGGCATGCGCTGGAGGTAGAGCATGCTCATGATCCCGTCGCGCACTTTGCGCGCCTCACGCTCGATCTGAGTGCGGGCGAAGAAGGGTTCAGGCGGCGCCGCGCCGTTCATCACCGCGTCTACCAGCGAGGGGACGCCGGTCGCCCCCGCCCTGGCGCCTGCCCGACCCTCGCCGCCGGCGCTCACGGTTGCCAGGCGTTCCTGCTCGATGCCCAGGTAGCCCCCGGTGCGCAGGCGGGTCATCAGCTTCTCGGCGATGTTGCGGTTCATCAGATAGGTGCTGGAGGAGGCCCCGGGATCGCTTTCCTTCACGATCGTCTGGGCCAGCACCCGCAGGCGGGCGGGCACCTCTGCTCCTTCGAGGGCGCGCACGCTGTTGCTGGCCAGGTAGGGCAGCAACTCGACCACCGGCAGGCCGCTCTCGCGGTGGGTCTCGATCAGCGCGGCGTAGAGGTCGTTGATGCGCCGATTCTCCAGGATCAGCCGCGCGCGGCGCATGAACAGACCCGGGCGCTCGCCGGTACCGCGGAGACGATCACCCTCCACCGGCCCCGGAGCCAGGGCGTTGATCTGCACCTCGGGGCCGAGGAAGCGCGCCATCACTTCGGCCATAGCCCGCTGGCCGGCCTTGCTCACCGCATAGTCGGCCCGGTTGGGGTAGGCGATGGCCACGTATTTCTCGCCGCCGAAGTACGATGAAACGTTCAGGATGTAGCCGCTGCCCTGCTGCTTCATCAATGGCGCGATCTTGCGAATCAGCGAGTAGTTGCTGATCAGGTTGGCGTTGAGGGTGTGGCGCCAGCCATCGAGAGGCATGTCCAGCACCATTTCTTCTTCGCCGGCGATTCCCGCGTTGTTGAGCAGGTAGTCAACCTGACCAAACACGGCGATGGTGCGCTCAACCAGGGCCACCAGTTGCGCCTCATCGGCCACGTCGCAGTCGGGGTAGATCTGCACTCGCGAGGGGGCGTCGTTGTAGCCTACCTCTTCCAGTTCGTGGACGATCGACTTGCGCATCTGCTCGAGTTTGGCCCGGTCGCGGGCAGCCAGCATCACCCGGGCCCCGCTCAGGGCCAGCAGGCGCCCCACCTGACCGCCGATGCCGGCGCTTCCGCCGGTGATCAGGGCGACCTTGCCCAGGTGCAGGCCGATCAGGCTCTCGGCCCAGCCGAACGAGGGCCGGCGCGCCCCGGTGGTCGCGACGATCTGCTCGGGCAGGTAGAGGTTGACCTCACTGATCTTGCGATCGCTGAGCAGCAGTTGGGCGATCGCGGCGCAGGCGAAATCAAGCCCTTCTTCTTCGGTATTGACGTAGCGCACCAGTTGATTGGCCCAGACCGGCGGCAGCAGGCGCGCCCGGGTCTCGAGGGCGGCCCGCTGATAGTCTGTCTCGGCTTCGTGGCGCCAGATGCGCACCAGTTGTTCGATCCCGGCCCGCAGAATGTCGCTGAAGATATTGCCCGCCCGGTCGTCGCCATTGCTGAGGAAGATCACCCGGGGCGGGTAGGCCGGGGCGCCAGGGGCGACACTGACGCTCTGCCAGTGGCGCGAAAGCTGGGAGACCAGTGCCACCATGCCCGCCAGTTCTTCCTCCAGGAAGGCCCGGGCTACCTCGTCGCTCGCCTCGCACACCGACGCGCCGCGGCTGGCGCCGGTCGCCGGGAGGATCACCGCGCTGTGGGGGCCGCCGGTGTTATCGTGCATCCAGGTCAGCGCCTCGCGCACGCTCTGGGGTTCGTTGGGGTTGAGGTAGAGCGCCACCGGCGGGGTGTAGTTCGCCCCGGCGAAGCGCCGGCTCTCTTCCAGGATCTGCTCGAGCTGGGCGATGGTGGCCTGTGACCGGAAGCCCAGCACCACCTCGGCGCCGCAGGCCCGCAGCGCACCGGTGAGGGCCATGGCGTCCTCGATCTGGTCGCCCGCGCAGATCAGGATCACGCGCCCGCTGCCGTCCACTGCGCGGAGACCGGGCCGGGCGGTGAAGGTGGTGCGGCTCTCCTCCACCACATCCATGCCATTGGTGACCTCGATCGCCTCGCCGCTCAGCGCCGCCGATTCGTCGGAGCCCAGGAAGACACATGCATTGGCCACATCGAGGGTGGTGGGGAAGCTCTTCTCCAGTTGCCCTTCGCTGCTGAGCCGGCTGAGGCGCATCCGGGCGAAGAGGGCCTCAGCGGTGGTATGTTCCGGCTGGCCCTGCAACTCGTCCATGCGCCGGAAGACGCTGCGGATGCGCTCGCTCTCAATGGGGCCGGGGTAGATCAGGTTGACCCGCACGCCCCGCGCGCCCAGCTCGCGCGCCGCTACCTGCGCCAGCGCGTTGAGGGCGGCTTTGGGCACCGCGTAGGGGGCGCGGCCGTAGTATTCGGTGCGCGAGAAGATCGTCGAAATGTTGATAATGCTGGCCCCGGGCGGCATATGCGCCGCAGCTGCGCGCATGAAATTCCAGGCGATCCCCAGCACATTGCCGATGCCCTCCAGCAAGGTCTCGCTGTCGCCCTCGCGCAGCTCCTCGCGCCGCAGTGGAATATCGGCCAGGCGTTGCCGCGCCGCCTCGCTGCCGGCGTTGTTCACCAGCACGTCAATCTTGCCGTAGCGCGCCACCACTTCGGCGATTCCTGCCCGCACTGCGGCGCTGTCGCTGCCGTCGAGCGCGATGGCGAAGAGCCGCGACGGATCAAGCCCGTACTCGGCGAGCAGCGCCTGGCGCTGGGTCTGTAGTTTCGGCTCATCGCGCCCGCTGATGACCACGGTCGCCCCTTCTTCCAGGTAGCGCCGGGTGATTTCGGCGCCGATGGTGCCGGCGCCCCCGGTGATCAAGGCGATTTTGCCGGCGAGCCGGCCCGAACCTGTTACGCTCATGGTTGTAAACCCCTCGTATAGAGCGTCAGAATCCTGATGATGAACGTTGACCGTGCCCGGGAGGGCGTTTGCTGCCGCGGCCCTCCCGCGCAGGAGTGGGGGGCAAGCGGCTTTCCCCATACCCCACGGGGGTGGCAAGCGCTCCCCACCGGGAGGGTTTGGAAGGGCGTAGCTCTCCCAGGAACCAGGGTTGCTCGTTCTGGAGTTGTGTGGCGCAGCCGGATGGATGGCTGACGTGTGCCCTTGCCGAACCGGAGGAGAGGACGCCAGCTCTCCCCTATCCTCGCCAGTGGATTCGGGGGGCGCGCCCGACACTATTCGTTATCGTAGGCAAGCTGATACAATTCGATGATCTCCTGGCGCGTGGGCTTACGCGGGTTGTTCGCCGGGCTGCCGCTGTCAATCGCCGCGTCGGCCATTGAGGGCGCCAGTTCCAGCAGCCGCTCGCGCTCCACGCCGAGTTGCCGCAGCGAGGGGATCTTGATGTCCTTGACCAGCCGGCGGATCGCCGCAACGGACCGGTCAGCGGCGGCCATCATCGAGAGCCCCTCGATAGGCTCCCCCATCGCCTTTGCCACATGGGCGTAGCGCACCGGGTCGCCGATCAGGCTGAACTCCGTAACCACAGCCAGGAGCGCCGCGTTCGAGACGCCGTGGGCGATGTGGAAGTGCGCCCCGATCGGCCGCGACATGCCGTGCACCAGGGCCACCGATGAGTTACTGAAGGCGATCCCCGCCTGCAGCGCCCCGAGCATCATCTTCTCGCGGGCCTCGATGTTGTTGCCGTTAGACCAGGCCTGGCGGATGTTCTGGCTGATCAGCTCGATCGCCGAGAGGCAGAAGATGTCGGTCATCGGCTGACGCTTCACCGACACGTAGGCTTCGATCGCATGCACAAGCGCATCAACTCCCGTGGCGGCCGTCACCCCCGGCGGTGAAGAGATGGTGAGCATGGGGTCCACCACGGCGATGGTCGGCATCAGGTAGGGGCTGCCAATCAGCATCTTGACATCGGTCTTCTGATCGGTAATCACCGTGTAGACCGTCGCCTCGCTGCCGGTGCCCGCGGTGGTAGGAATGGCGACCAGAGGCACACCAGGGGTGGCGATCTTACCGATGCCCTTGTACTGCTCGATCGAGCCGGTATTGGTAACCAGCACCGCGATGGCCTTGGCGGTATCAATCGGGCTGCCGCCACCCACTGCCACCACGAAATCGCAGCCCTCAGCGCGGTAGAGGTTCAACCCCTCCTGCACGTACTCCACCACTGGCTCGGTGTTGACCCCTGTGTACGCCGCGCTGCTGATCCCGCTCTCCTTCAGCAACGCCTCCACCTTCGCAACCAGGCCCAGGCTGGCCATGATCTTGTCGGAGACGATGAGCGCCTTCTTCCAGCCGCGCTTCTGACACAGCGCGCCTACCTGCTCCAGGGCCTGCGAACCGACCACCATGTGCGCCGGCATGATGAACTCTCGCGGCTGCATGCGCGAACCTCCTCGTTCTGGGCCTGCCACGTGGCCGGACTGCTCCCGGCGCCGGGGCCCGGATCGTGAAAATGGGAACGGACTCCTGTGACGCATTGTATCATAGGGGTCACCGTCTGTCCGGGTAGGATCAAATGCCGGTTTCGGGCTACCCGATGGGGTAGTTGGCGTGAGCTCTGGTAGGCAGTCCCGGGTTAGTTCGATTTCGAGGGATGAAACACGCGGGGGCGCAGCGTCGCTGCGCCCCCGCATCCTCAGCACCTTCCTGGATGCCACTGCCTGGGCAATCAGGTCGTCCACCGCAGCGGCATGCAATTGCAGCTTGCCCAATGGACAGAGGTAGGCATCACTGGCGTGATGGGATAGGTGCTCGCGTCTCCAACGCTCCCAGTTTGCTATCGCCGACGTAGAGCGGTCCGCTGCGGCCCAGGCTGGTGCATATCCGGTCAATGATGGGCCGGCATAAGCGATCATCACGCTGGCCCGGCAGAGCGCCGGTTGCGAGCGGATTCCAGCGCTCACGAAAGAGAGTATCGCGCAAATACGAACTATTGAGCGAACGCA
>JBDNDG010000089.1:0-13002 GCA_046719255.1 Chloroflexaceae bacterium | reverse complement strand
GGCTGGAGGAGAGATTATACCATTTCGGATTACAGATGACCCCTGCTTTGTGGCGAGGATTGCGGGGCCCGTGGCCCCTGCAATCCTCCCTGCAACAGGCGCCATTCGCCGGGCGCACAAGGCCCGAATGAACATAATTTAGTTCCCGGGAGGGCTACTCCCTCCCAGACCCTCCCGGTGGGGAGGGCGTGCCACCTCCGCAGGCAGGGACGTGGGGAAACCGGGTTTCCCCACGGTTCACGTTAGGTACCCAAAGAAGGAGCGTACCGACCGGGCCACGGCTTCAACCTCGGCGCGGGTCAGCTCGGGGAAGAGGGGCAAGGAGAGCACGCGGGTCGCGGCGCGCTCGGTATGCGGCAGGGCCCCCTGGCGATAGCCCAGCGCAGCGTAGGCCGGCTGCACATGGGCCGGGACGGGGTAGTGCACGTCGCAGCCCACCCCGGCTTCAAGCAGATGGCGGCGCAGGGCGTCGCGGTTGTCACACTGCACCACGAAGAGGTGATAGACGTGGCCGGGGTCATCGGCGGGCAGTTCCAGGGGCAGACCGGCGAGCAACTCGCGGTACCATGCCGCCCGTTCGCGGCGAGCCTGGTTCCAGGCCGCCAGTCGGCGCAACTTCACGCGCAGCACCGCGGCCTGGAGTTCGTCCAGGCGTGAGTTGCGCCCACCAGCTTCAACGGCGATATACTTCTCGCCCCAGCCATACATACGCAGGCGCCGCAGGCGGGCCGCCAGGTCCGGGTCGCCAGTGGTAAGGGCACCACCATCGCCGAGCGCGCCGAGGTTCTTGGAGGGATAGAAGCTAAAGCAGCAGATCGCGCTCGCGCCGCCGCCGACCAGGGCGCCGGGTTCGGAGCGGTAGCGGGCGCCGTGGGCCTGGGCCGCGTCTTCAACCACCTTGAGATCGTAGAGGCGCGCGATGGACCAGATCGCCGCCATGTCGGCCGTGCGTCCGTAGAGATGCACCGGCAGCAGCACGCGGGTGCGCGGAGTGATCGCGGCTTCCAGGAGCGCCGGGTCGAGGGTATGGGTCGCCGGATCAATGTCCACGAAAACCGGGCGTGCACCGGTCTGGAGAATCGCAGCCACCTGGTAGACACAGGCGTTGGCAACGGTGATCACCTCATCGCCAGGGCCGACATCGAGAGCGGTAAGGGCCAGGTAGAGCGCGTCGGCGCCGCTAGCTACCCCGACGCAGGCCTCGGCCCCGCAAAAGGCGGCAAACTCGGCCTCAAATGCGGTAACTTCGTTACCCAGGATGTACCAGCCACTCCGCGCCACCCGTATCAGCGCCCCGGACACCTCGGGGTCAAGTTCCGCGGCCTGCCGCGCCAGATCGCCAAAGGGCACCCGCAGCGTGATGCTCATAGGAGGTCAGGCTCCTCTCAGAAAGGGTTCCACCGGCTCGGCAAGACGCTCAGCCAGCCACGTCTGGACAAGCTGGAGGCCATCGGGATGGATGCCGTGCCCGATGGGATACTCGTGATAGGCGTAGCGCGCCCCGCTCAGGCGGAGCATGTCGCGGGTCATATGGGCAGCCTCGACGGGAATAATCTCGTCGTAGGTACCGTGCATGTGCAGAATGGGCAGCCGTTCGAGCGCCTGTACCCCCGTCGGCGGGAGTAGCGCCGGGTCGAGGTAGCCACTGATGGGGACCAGGCCGGCCACCAGTTCGGGGCGGCGCACCGCCACGGCGAAGCTCATAATCGCGCCCTGGCTGAAGCCGAGCAGGTAGGTGCGCCGCGGGTCGGTGCCGACCCGCCCGGGCAGGGCCTCGACGAAGCGCTCGACCAGGTCAACCGCCCGGGCGCGGGTCTGAGGGTCGGGCACCAGGCGGCCCGGAACGCCGCTGAGGTGGTACCAGGCGAAACCGCCCCAGGGCAGGGCCAGGGGCGCCCGGGCACTGACCACGTGGAAGCGGGGATCAACATAGTCGGCCAGATCGAACAGGTCATACTCATTGGCGCCGTAGCCGTGCAACAGCAGGAGGAGCGGCGGTGGCGCATCGCTGACAACCCGCGGCTTGCGTTCGATGGTCTTGATGGCTGTGGACACGATCGCTCCTCTGCGGTGAAACGGCCTCACGAACGAGGTTTTCTGCTCCACGTCTGCGCGCTGCGCCTATGGCGTTCCTCCGGCGGTTGGTCCCTGGCTACGGAATGACCAGCTCCTGGCCCACGCGGAGATTGTCGGCCTGCTCGGGGGTGAGATTGTTGGCCCGCAGCAGATCGGGTACGGAGACGCCAAAGCGTTCGGCGATGGCGCGAAAGGTATCGCCCGCCTGCACGACGTAGCGCCGGCCCGCCGCGGGCGCCGGGGTAGCCGTCGGTTCAGGGGTGGCGATCGGCTCCGCAGTGGCCGTGGGCAGGGGTGTTGCGGTTGCATCGGGCGTGGCCGTGGGCGCAGGCGTAGCCGTGGGGCGCGGCGTGCGTGTCGGCACGACCGGGGCCGTGGGCGCCGGCTCTTCCAGGAGGGGCAGCACGGCCACATCGAGCGGCTGCGTACCCGGGAGCAACAGGCTGTAGCTGCCGATACGCAACACACGCACCTCACTGCGAGCAACGATCACCGCGCTGAGAGTGGCGCAGGCAAACACTGCCGCCGCGCCGATTACCACGCCGCGCTGGCCGATGCGGGGCCACAACAGGCGCAGGAGCATGACACCCGGCACCGGCAGCACAAGAGCGACGATGAGGAGCAGATAGACGAGCGGTTCGGGCATAGCGGAGTCATTGTACCACGTCTGCTCCTCATTACCGCTCCACCAGGGTCGCCACGGTCACCCCATCGCCACCGTCGTTGCCGCCGCTGCTGAACGAGGCCACCAGGGGATGGCGCTGCAACACGTCGCGCACCACCTGTCGCAGAGCGCCCGTGCCCTTGCCGTGCACCAGGCGCACCTGATGCAGCCCGGCCAGGTAGGCGTCGTTCAGGTAGCGGTCGAGGCGGTCGCCGACCTCGTGGGCGCGGTAGCCACGCATGTCAAAGGTCATCGAGACATCGGGCGCGGGGGGCAGCGAGACACTGCGTTCGGCGCGGTACTCGCGGCGCGGGCCGGATTCGGGCGTGCCTTTCTCACGCTTGAGATCCTTCAGATCCACGCTCATGCGGAAGCCCCCCACCTGCACCTGGGCCGTGCCATCGTCGGGGTCAATCCCGACGATCTCGCCTTTGAGCCCCACCGAGCGCACCAGCACGACATCGCCGACCTGCAGCGGGCGTGGGGCCTGGGCAGGAGGGGCGGAGGGCCGCGCTGGTGCAGCGCGGGATCGCGCCGCGGCCTGTTTGACCTGTTCCGCGGCGGTGGCGAGGCGCTGTTCAGCCTGCTCCAGCCACTCACGCGAGAGCGCGACGCTGCGGAAATCGTCGCGCAGGCGCTTGAGCAGCGCGCGCGTCTCGCGTAGTTCCGCTTCCAGTTCCTGACGCGCGGCCTCGGCTTCAGCCTCGCGACGTTCATTGAAAGTGCGCCACTCCTCCGCCAGCCGGTCGCGGTACTTCTCAGCGTCCTCGCGCAACGCCTCGGCACGGCGCAGCGCGGCGTCAGCCGCCTCACGCTCCCGATGAATACCCGCAAGCAGGTCCTCCACCTGAGCATCCTTGCGATCGATTGTGGCCCGCGCCCGCTCCACCACGTCCGGATCGAGCCCCAGGCGACTGGCGATTGCCAGGGCGTTGGAGCGCCCGGGAAGGCCAATACTGAGGCGGTAGGTCGGGGCCAGGGTCTCCACATCGAACTCGACCGAGGCGTTCTGGACGCCGGGGGTGGCGTAGGCAAAAGCCTTCAGTTCGGCGTAGTGGGTGGTCGCCACGGCGAGCACGCCTGACTGGAGCAGGCGTTCGATAATTGCGCGGGCCAGGGCCGAACCCTCCACCGGGTCGGTGCCCGCGCCGAGTTCGTCGAGCAGCACCAGGGCCGGGCGGCGCTCCTCGGCCAGCCGGGCGACCTCCGCTTCCCCGGCTTCCAGGGCGCGCAACAGGTGCACGATGTTGCGCATGTGCGAGGAGAAGGTCGAGAGATTCTGCTCGATGCTCTGCTCATCGCCAATATCGGCAAAGATCTGGGCAAAGACCGGCAGGCGCGAAGGCGCCGCAGCGGGGATGTGCATCCCCGCCTGGGCCATCAGCGCCAGCAGGCCGGTGGTCTTGAGAGCGACGGTCTTCCCACCGGTGTTGGGGCCGGTAATGAGCAGAATGCGGAACGCGCCCCCCAGCCAGAGGGTGATCGGCACCACCGTCGCCGGGTCGAGGAGGGGATGGCGGGCCTCGGTGAGCAGCAGCGGAGCGGCCTCCGGGCCGCTGCCGGGGGCGCGAGGTTGCAGCGATGGGCTGACCTCAGGCGCCACGGCGCGCAGATCGGCGGCATAACGCGCCCTGGCAAAGACCAGATCAATCGCGGCCACCGCTTCGACCGTGGCCGTGAGCTGCGGCGCCGCGGCGCCCACCTGGTCGGAGAGCGCGGCGAGGATGCGCTGCACTTCTTCCTCCTCGGCAGCCTGCAACTCGCGCCAGCGGTTGTTCAGTTCCACCACCGCCATCGGTTCGATGTAGAGCGTAGCCCCGCTGCTCGACTGGTCGTGCACCAGGCCCCGGACGTCCTTGCGGTGGCTGGCCTTAACCGGCACAACGTAGCGCCCGTTGCGCACGGTAATGATCGGCTCCTGCAGGGCGCCGGCATAGGCGCTGGAGGTAATGAGGTGGTGCAATTTTTCCTGCAAACGCCCGAAGGCGACACGAACCTCGCGCCGCAGGTCGGCGAGGCGCGTGCTGGCGCTGTCGAGCACCTGTCCATCATCGCCAATCGCCCGCTCAATCGCCGTTTCGAGAGGGGGCAGCACAGGTATGGCCGCGGCCTGCTCGTTCAGCAGCGGGAAGCGTTCCGGGTCGAGCTTGAGCAGACGCCCGCGCAGCGCGCGCGCTGCGGCTACCGACCCGGCCACTTCCAGCAAACTGGGGCCGTCGATCACCCCGCCGCGGGCGGTGTGCTGCGCGGCACGGCGGATGTCGCGCATCGCACCGATGGACAGATCGGGAAGCTCCTCGAGCAACGCGCGCGCCTCGCTGGTCAACGCCAGGGCCCGCTCCACTTCGGCAACCTCGGTTGACGGGCGCAGGGCCAGGGCCAGTTCGCGCGAGGCCGAGAAGGCGGTGTAGCGCGCCAGTTGGGTCAGGATTCTGGGAAATTCCAGCGTCTGTATGGTCTGTTCAACAATGGTCATAGAGCATATAAGCATGTTCGCAGGAGGGCCTGGTCTTCTCATCCAACCGTCCGCGCGGCTGCGCCGCACCCTGCCAGGATGAAAACAGGTCGTTTCCTGAGGGGGCGTAGCCCTCCCACCCCCTCCCCACCGGCGGGTTGCTTCCCGGGAGAGCTGCGCCTTCACTGCACCGCGAAGATGATATCCGCACCCTCGGGAAGAATAGGATCGAGAAAGGTATACACCAGGGGGAGCACGACGGTAGAAAAATACTGCAAGATGAAGGAATTGGCCACACTGTTACCCAGGAGGCGAAACAGTGGCAGGTCAATATTGCGCCCCCCGCGGAGGATCATCAGGTTCCAGAGGAGCGCGGCAACGATTCCCACCATCAGCGCGCCAAAGAACAGGCCAAGAACGGTGCCGGCGATGCGATCGATGTAGTCAAGACTTCCCGCCAGGCGCACATAGCGGAAGGTATACAGCCCGGCGACGGCGAGCAAGGCAAAACTCAAAAACAATACCAGGAAAAAGGCCAGGTACTGGGCAACAAAACGGTCGGCATCGAAGTTCCGCACAAAAAACTCCCCCAGTGAGGGATAGTAGAGACTGGCCAGCACGAGGGCGAGATAAAATCCCAGCATCAGCACCAGCAGGCGAATGGCTCCCTGGAAAAAGCCCGTTGCCAGCGTGCCGAAGAACAGCAGTATCAACAGGATATCCATCAGGTTCACGCCGGTCCTCCTGAAAGTAAGCCTGTCGCCTACCGGCGAATAGCGTTGTTGGATTATAGCACAGACCCCTTTCGGGGGGCATGGCCGGTAGTTTTCAGCCCGGGGCTGATATGAAAACGTGGGGAAACCGGGTTTCCCCATCCCCCCGCCCACGGGGTGGCGCGCCCTTCCGGGAGAGTCTCGTTTCATTCCTGCAGAGCGCGGCGCAGGCGCATGGGAGACCAGAGTCTCAGTCAGCTATCAGTCTTGCGACAGTTGACTAATCAACTATCAGGAGTAGGATCAGACTCAGCGGCGCGTCCGGGCGCCGCGTTTCGTTGCGAGAAGAGTCAGGAACCAGCCATGGGCACTACAACCTCTGTGCGCCGCGCTGCGCACACCACTGCCGCAACCCGACCGGCCACCGGCTCCATCCGCGTGCCTGCGCCCCTGTCGCCCGCGGAGGTGCGCCGGGGTATGCGCATTTCAATCCTGGAAGGGGCGATCGCCAATGTTCACATCACCATCACCGGCGCGATTGGCGGCAGTGTCTTCCTCACGGGCTTTGCGTTGTTGCTGGGAGCCAACAGTTTTCAGCTCGGGCTGATGGGCGCCCTGCCGTTCATCGGGCAGATGTTTCAATTCGTGGGGGCCTATCTGGAGGAGCGGATCGGCAACCGCCGGGCGCTGGTGCTGTACGGCGCCCTGGCGGGGCGCCTGATCTGGGCGCTGTTGCTGACGCTCCCCCTGCTCAGCGTGCTGAACGGGGCGCAGCTAGCGATCTTTTTTGTCGGCCTGGGCTGCTCCTATGCCCTGAACGGCATCGCCGGCAATGCCTGGATGAGCTGGATGAGCGACCTGGTGCCGCCCCAGCAGCGTGGAACCTACTTTGGTCTGCGGAATACTGTTGCCGCGCTCGCCGCGATGGCCGCCACCTTCCTCGCTGGCCAGACCCTCGACGCTTTCCGCGCCCGGGGCCACGAGGCGCCGGGTTACGCGGTGATCTTCGGCGTGGCGGTTCTGGCGGCCCTGGTGGCCGCGGCGCTGATCGCCCGCCAGCCCGAGCCGCCCCTGCAACCCCGGACCCGCGTCAGCCTGGCTGCGCTGTTCGGCGCGCCTCTGCGCGACCAGGGCTTTCGCAGCTTTATGCTCGCCGGCACCGGTTGGGCCCTGGTGACCGGCATCGCCACGCCGTTTTTCAGCGCCTACGGGCTGAGCGTCCTCGGGCTGAGCTTCGCCACCCTGGGCCTCACCGCCATCGTCACCAGCGCCGTGTCGCTCGTCTTCGGGCCGCTGGTGGGGCGTCTCCAGGACCGTTACGGCTACCGGGTGGTGCTGGTCGCCTGTGTGCTCGGCACCGTTCCTCTGCCGTGGGGCTGGATTCTCTCGACGCCAACGAACATCGCGCCGTTGTGGCTGACAGCCATCTTCTCCGGGGTGTTCTGGCCGGGGTTAACGCAGGGGTTGGCGAATGTGCTGATGGACCGCGCGCCGCGCGACTGCCGTGGGGCGGCGATGGCAGCCTACAGCGCCCTGACCGGTCTGGGCACGCTGGCAGCGGGGTTGCTCGGCGGGGCAATGGTCACGCTGCTTGCCGGGGGCCAGTTCACCCTCGGCCCCGTCACACTGACCGGCATGGCCTGCATCTTCGCCCTCACCAGTCTCGGTCGCGTCGTGATGGCGTGGGTTTTCTGGAGGACACTAAGGTGAACATAGGCCGTGCGCGGGAGGGTTTGGGAGGGCTGCGCCCTCCCGGGAACCAGCGCACCGGCGGGGAGGGTGTGGGAGGGCACAGCCCTCCCAGGAGAACCTCTATTCTCTGATGTGAACTTCGGGGAAACCGGGGTTCCCGTGCTCATCCGAGGGCTTCCAGCAGCAGGTCACCCTCTTCAGGAGAGATCCGTCCCTCGGCGACCATGCGCAGGATGGTTTCCCGTTCGCGTTCGATGTCGGCGGGCGAGGCCGGTTCCGGCGGCGTCTCGATGCGGATCGTCTGCCCGGTGACGGGCGGCCGGGGCGGGGGCGGCGGGGGCGGCGCACCGGGAGGCGAAGGAACGTCAGGCGGGACGCGCAGGCGGCTGAGGGCACGCTCCACCGCCTCGAGCGCGCCGGCCAGCCCTTCGCCAGCGGCGCGGCGGGCCTGCTCCTTGATCCGCTCAAGGCGTTCCGGATCGAACTGCCATTCGCGCTCGTTGATTCTGACCCGTACGCGGGCCTTTTCCTCGGCGCGCCGGGCGCGCTCTTCCATCTTGCGCGCGTGGCGCTCGGCCCGCGCCTGCAACTCACGGGCCTTTTCCTGCACCTCGCGCGCGAGATCTTCGGCCCAGGCCGCGCCACCGGCCACCCCTTCGCCGGAGAGCGTCGCGGCGATCCTGGCGCCGATCTCGCTGCCGAGGCGGCCGAGTTCGCGGCCCAGTTCGCCCAGGTCGCTCCTGAACTCGGCCCAGTCGCGGTCGAACTCCTCGCTGAAGCCGGCCTCGACGCGCGCACTGCGGCTATCAGGGCGGGGAGCGTCAATGCGCAGATCGCCGCTCACGGTCAGATCCAGGCTGGCGCTACCGGCGCCGTAGCGCAGATTCAGGCGCTTGCGCCCGTCCCCGTCGCCGCCGACCACTCCGCGCACGGCACCCGCCACCACTGCCGTCAGGGTCAGATCCGGCTCGCCGGTCAGGGTCACGCGGGCATCACCGCCCACCAGCGTCCGGGTGCGGTTATTCGGGCCGAAGCTGCCGCGCAGCACGAGATCGCCGGCAACATTGGCCAGGGTCAGGGTGCCTTCGAAGGAGATCAGTTCGGCATCGCCGCCAACGTTGCCGATCTCAACCTGACCGAGCGCCTGTCCGACCTCCAGGTCTCCGCCCACGGAACCGACTCGTAGCTCGTTGACCCGGACCAGGCGCAGGTCGCCGCCGACGTGGCCCAGTTCGACCCGCGCGCAGGCGCCATCGAGGTCGCCATCGCCGCCCACCTGGCCCACCTGGAGCATACCCAGGGTGCCGTTAACGCTGAGATCGTCGCCAACGCTACCCACAGCAACCGTCGCGTCCGAGGCGGCAATCACCTTCAGGTAACCGGCGATACTGGCGGCGCTAAAGCGTTCGCCCGGATTGGCGACGCGCGCATCGCCACCCACATGTTCAACCTGCGCCGTGGTGAGTGCTGTGGCCCGTAGTTCCCCGTGCACGCGGGTCAGGGCGGCCTGGCGCAACCCGGTGAGGGTTGCGTCACCGTGGCACACTTCGACGGCAATGGTAGTGCGAGCCGGGGCGCGGATCACCAGATCGCGGGCGCGGTCGATCACTACCTCATCGTTCTCCTGGTACACCTCGCCCGGCTCATCGGCACGCACGAGCAGGGTCTCTTCGTCCCAGGCTTCCACCCGCAGATCGCCCTGCACCACGCCGATCCGCACCCGCGGTTCAGGGCCGGCGGGAAAACGCTGTTCAGTCATTGATGTGCTCCTCTGGCGCGTGAACCGCTACTCCACCAGCAGTTCGACGCGCTCGCCTTCTTCGAGATCCTGCCACTCCAGCAGCCGCCCGGGGACGCCGCGTTGCATGGCGCGCAGCAGATCCTCCAGCGCCGAGCCGCTGAGTTGGGGCGCGAGCCGCGCGCCGAGACGCAGGCCAACGTTCACCAGCCCCACCGGGACGGTTACATTGGCCTTGAGACGGCCCGTATGCAGATCGCTGACGCGGATGCGCACCAGGCGCGACTGGGCACGTCCGGCGGCGCGGCGGTCCTCGGCCAGGGCATCCAGTAACTGGGCAGCCTCTTCGGCCGAGATCTGGCCTGCCTCCAGCAATTTCAGGATGCGCGCGCGCTCGTCGCTGGTCAACATAGGCCGACGCCTCTCGCGAGTGCAGATCGTTGATCGGGCGCGTCCCGGCGCGCCACGTCAAAGCAACGTTCTACCATCGCCCTGTTGGCTCATTACGGTGACGATCCATCACGGTACGGGCGACCCCGCCACTGCGATCCGACCTGATCACGTCGGCAGGCCACTAGGCGCCCTTCAACAGCTTCATCGCTTCCTCGACGCTGATCTCGCGGGCGGCGAGGCGGTCGAGGATCTGGCGGCGGTCGGCGTGCCCATCGGTTTCAGGTGCGCCGCCCAGGGCGGCGACGATCTCATCGAGGCGGGCGCGAGCGGTGTTGTAGGCGATGTCCAGTTCCGCAGCAAGCTTCTGGATGTTGCCGCGGTTCTTGACCATGCGCTCGACAAAATCGAGTTGTTCCGGGCCGAGGCGGCCGATCCAGCCCAGGCTGAACTGCCCCTCGATGACGATCCCGCTCTGCGGGCACTCCAGGCGCGTGACAATCAGTTCGCCGCCGCTCACCGGATCACGCGTGATCAGACGATGCATAGATTGCTCCTGTTTCAGGCCGGGGAGTCCAGCGCCGTGACGCGCGGCCAGGCGATAGACCTTATTCTTCCAGGAGGGCTGCGTCCTCCCAAACCCTCCCGGTGGGGAGGCCTTGCCGCCCGGAGCGCGTCGCCCTCTGGCTCTGGCGCTTCCTTCTCTGGATAGGAAATTATTGCCATCAAAACTGAATTAAATCGCCATTACACGAGTAATTTTAATTCATTTTGCGAGAATTGTCAATAAGGTAGGATATTTTTGACATCCCAGTATAAGTTTTTGATCACGGTTGTCGAGCTGAGCCGGCGATGCGGCTTCGGCGGGGGCGGAGCGGAGGGCCGCAGTGGGAAGCTACCTCGCTCCTCGCGCTCTCGCCCGCGCGGCGGGCCAGGGGGTGAGGGCCAGACGGGCCTGCTTTGCACTGGCCCCGCTGGTAGCGCCGCCCCTCGCGCAGATGTGCTATAATCAGCGTCAGAACGCCCTCGTGCTTATCGCGGGCCCGGGGCGCACCGCGGGCCGCCGGGGGGCGCGCGCCTCCCACCATCGCGCCCGAGGGGCTCGTACAGGGCCGCGCAGCGACACCATGGCAAAGGGCACCCACAAAACGCCCCGCAGTCGCGGGACGACAGGCAAGGGCCGCAACGGGCGCCGCGGGGCGCGGCTCGCGCCCGGGCTCCTGATCAGCCTGCGCCCCGAGCACCAGCGCGACCTGTTCGCCCTGGCGCTCATCACCGTTGCCGCTGTAACGATCATTTTCTTCGTCACCGGTGTGGCCGGCGGGATCGGCGCGCTGTACGTCGAGGCGGTGCGCCGGGCCTTCGGCAACGGGGCGATTGTGGTGCCGGTTACGCTCGGCCTGCTGGGTCTCGCGATCCTGATCCAGGAGCAGTTCCGCGATGCGAAGCTCAGCGGGGCCACCTTCGCCGGCATCGGGCTGATTGTCCTTGCCGTGCTGGCGCTGCTGGAGTTCCCCGCCCACGCCCGCGCCCTGGCCGAGCGAGGGTACGAGGGCGGCGGGTGGTTCGGCTTCTGGGTCGTCGAAGGGCTGGATCGCGGCATCGGGCGCCCGGCGGCGGTGCTGGTGAGCCTGGTGATCGGCCTTGCCGGGGTGTTGCTGACCTTCGACCTGACGCTGCGCGAACTGCTGATGGGGCTGTACACCCGCCTCAGCGCCTTCTGGGAACTGCTGTGGAGCGCGCCGCGGCGGTCGTCCGGCGGGGAGGGCGCGCCACGCCCGGCCCTTGCCGATGCCGATCTGCCCTTTACCCCTCCGCCCCGGGCCAGCGACGATGAGATTGTACCGACACCCATCGCCGCCCGGCCCACGCGCGCCAGCCTCTTTCAACGCCCTGGCGCGCCGCCCGAGGCCGCGTCGGCCAGGGTGCCACCACCTCCCGCGGCGCAGCCCCCCGCGCCAGCGCCTCCCTCCCAACCGCCTGCTGGGGCCACATCCGCCCCTGCCGGCGAATCTGCCCCGCCTCGCGAGATTGTGCAGGAGGCCCTGGAAGGCTTCGAGGTGGCCCTGGTCTACCGCGCCTGGCCCCTCCCCGGTCTCGACCTGCTCGACCCGCTCGCTCCCGAGAGCCGTATCGGCGACAATGAAATCCGCCGGCTCTCCCGCACGATTGAAGATACCCTCGCCAGTTTCAAGGTCGAGGCCCAGGTGGTCAATGTTAACCCTGGCCCCGCTGTGACCCAGTTCGAGGTCCAGCCGGCAGTGGGCGTGAAGGTGAGCAAGATCACGGCCCTGGAGAAGGACCTGGCCCTGGCTCTGGCAGCCCCGTCCATCCGCATCGAGGCGCCGATTCCCGGCAAGTCGGCGGTGGGGATCGAGATCCCTAACTCCTCGATTGCCGTGGTGCGCCTGCGTGAGGTGGTGGATAGTGAGGAGTTCGAGACCAGCCGCGGGCGCTTGAAACTGCCCCTGGGCAAGGATATCAGCGGCAACCCGGTGGTTGCCGATATGACCAGGATGCCGCACCTGCTGGTGGCCGGCGCCACCGGATCGGGCAAGTCGGTGGCGATTAATGCCTTCCTCTGCGGGTTGCTGCTCAAGCATACCCCCGATGAACTGAAGCTGATCCTGGTTGACCCGAAGATGGTCGAGTTGACCGTCTACAACCATATCCCGCATCTCCTCGCGCCGGTCGTTACGGAACTGGAACGGGTCGTGCCGACGCTCAAGTGGGCCACCCGCGAAATGGAGCGCCGTTACAAGATCTTTGCCCGCCACGGGGTGCGTAATCTGGAGGGCTTCAAGCAACTGGCGCGCAAACGCTCTGACCTGGAGCCGATGCCCTACATTCTCATTGTCATTGACGAACTGGCCGACCTGATGATGCTGGCCCCCGATGAGGTGGAGACCTACATCTGTCGCCTGGCGCAGATGGCCCGAGCCACCGGTATCCACCTGATCATTGCCACTCAGCGCCCTTCGGTGGACGTGATCACCGGTCTGATCAAGGCCAATTTCCCCTCGCGCATCGCCTTTGCGGTGACGTCGCAGGTGGATAGCCGGGTCATCCTCGATGGCCCCGGCGCGGATATGCTCCTCGGTCGCGGTGATATGCTCTATATGGCCGCCGACTCGGCCAAACTGGTGCGCATCCAGGGCACCTATGTGTCCGACCGTGAGGTGGAGCGGATCGTGGGGTTCTGGCGTACGGCAACGCCGCCTGAGGTGAGCCAGGAGGCCGGGGCGACAAAGCCCGCCGGCAGCCCCGTCTGCGC
>JBDNDG010000088.1:0-13250 GCA_046719255.1 Chloroflexaceae bacterium | reverse complement strand
CGCTCCGGGCGGGTGTTCCACCTCGTCGCCGACATGCGCGCCGGGTCGGTCCTGGGTATGGGCATCCACGCCGGTCGCCGCCGCCGCCTTGACCGCATCGCGCTCAGCGTCTGCCTCGAGCCGCACCCCCATGGCCCCGGCGATGCGCAGATCGAGAGGCTGCACCTCCTGCTCCACACGCTGCTGATGCGCCATAATCTCGACCCGACTGCGCTGGTAACCCTTGCTCCCACTCCCGCCGGCAACCGGCGGGTTGTACCCTACCTGCCCCCGGCGCCCGCAATGGCCGAGGAGTGGTTGACCCTGGGCAGCGCGCTAAGCCCGGAGCAGGAGCTTTTTGTCTTTCTCTACGGCGAAACCTACCGTCCACGAGGCGGCGCACTGAAATTGAATCAGGCCTTTGCCCTGCATGCCGCTCGCTACCACCTCGGGGCTCCGGTAGGTCCCAACGAGCCTGTGCCCCTGCTCGTGGAGGGGCGGCGCTTCAATTTTCAGCCCTTTGCCCGCGATACGATCTTCAACGAAGGCACCGACTACGCCGCCGTGCAGCATCTGAGCGCCCTGTTTGATCCCCAGCGCCTCGAGATACCCGCACGCGGCCTGGGTCGCCAGTTGCTCGAAGCCAGCTACCGGGTGACCCTCCAGGCCAGCAAGGCCCGTGGCCCGCTGATCGGCGTTGAGAGCCTGCGGCCCGACTGGCGCTTTCATCAGGTGGCAACCCATGCCGGCTTTGGTCCGCCCCTCAGCGGCAACTATCGCACCGCCGACGGCGCATACGCCGTACAGGTCTTTGCCGGTGAAACCCTGTACACCCCGACGAGTGAGCCATCCGGCTGTCGCTACCTGAGCGCCACTGCCCCCACTGATCCCGCCTACGCGCCGATCTGGCGCGAGACCTACAACGTTGCTGGCGCGCCCTTCGATCCAGACTCCCCCTTCCACCAGCGCGCCCTCGAATGGAAGCTCGGCGCGCCGCTCACCGGGGTCTACACAACCAGCCACGCCAACACCCGCTACCAGGTGCAGGTCTGGGCCCTCGATACGCTCTACGCCGGCCCCGACGGGGTGATCCGGCGTATGAGCGAGTTGCCCTGGCCGCCGCAGGTGCAGGCCTGGCAGCCGAAGCCGGCTGCTCCGCCGCCCCTTCCTTCCACACCGCCCAATCCGCTGCCCCCGCCGCAGCCCCCTGCCCAGGCTGGCCCGCCCCGGGCCGGTGACCCTGCCTGGCCGCCACGTCCCGACTTCTCCATCCTCACCGATCACGGCGGCGCCCGCGAGCGTGTCCTTGGACGGATCGAGTGGGTACGAACCAGCGGTGACTTCATTCGCATCACCAACGATTGGGATCGCCAGCACCTTGTCGAGGTCTTCATCCCCCAACTGGCCCGTGTGCCTGGCGGGAACGGCGGGCGACTGCTCTTCCACCGCATCGCTGCCGAACAACTGCGCCGGCTCTTCGCCGCCTGGGAGGCCGCCGGCCTCCTGCACTTGCTGCGGACCTTCGACGGCGCCTGGGTGCCACGCACCATCCGCCTCAAGCCGACCGTCTTGAGCAACCACGCCTACGGTACCGCCTTCGACATCAACGCCGCCTGGAACGGCATGCTGCGCGTACCCGCCCTGGTGGGGCAACCCGGTTCGGTGCGTGAACTGGTGCCCCTGGCCAATGCCCATGGCTTCTACTGGGGCGGCCACTGGAACTTCGACGGCAAAGGCGCCGCCGATGGGATGCATTTCGAATGGGCCACGGCCCGCTGAAGAGGATAATCCGCCCTCCGCGGCAGCTCGAGCGAGGCGTGGGAGGGCACAGCCTTCCCCCACCGTCCCCTGGCAGGAGCCCGGGGCAACCGGGTTGCCCCATATGTTCACGGTAGCCGTCCACGCGGCTGTGCCGCACAACTCAGAGAGGGGCGTGGGGCAACCCGATTACCCCACACCCCACCCGCGGTTAGCGTCGCCAGGCACCCCGTGGGCAGGGGGGAAGGGGCAACCGGGTTGCCCCACGTTCATACCAGCCAGTGTACAATATGCTCCGGATCGGCTGATCACACAAGAGGAGCCTGACGATGGACATTCGCGGAACGGGTGTGCTGGTCACCGGGGGCGCTTCGGGGTTAGGGGCCGCCACGGCGCGGCGCCTGGCGGCCCTCGGTGCCCGTGTGACGGTCGCCGACCTCAACCCTGACCTGGGCTACCAGGTGGTTGCCGATATGGCTGATGGTCGCTTCGTGCACACCGACGTGACCGACGAGGCCGCCTGCGCGGCGGCGGTAGCCGCGGCGCTGGAGCACGGCGATGGCCTGCACATCCTGGTCAACTGCGCCGGCATTGCCCTGGCCGAGCGCATCCTGGGCAAAGAGGGTCGCCACGACCTGCACCGCTTCCGGCGCACGGTGGAGATCAATCTGGTAGGCACCTTTACCATGTTGCTGTACGCCGCCGAGGCTATGGCGCGCAACCAGCCCAACCACGAGGGTGAACGGGGCGTAATCGTCAACACCGCCTCGATTGCCGCTTTCGATGGGCAGATCGGTCAGGCCGCCTATGCCGCCTCGAAGGGCGCTGTGGCGGCACTCACCCTGCCCGCGGCCCGCGAACTGGCGCGCATCGGCGTCCGGGTGATGACCATCGCTCCGGGCCTCTTCGACACCGCGATGATGGCCGGCCTGCCCGAAGCCGCCCGCGTCTCGCTGGGCCAGCAGGCGCCCTTCCCCGCGCGCCTGGGTCGGCCCGAGGAGTACGCCGCCCTGGTCGAGCACATCGTCCAGAACCCCATGCTCAACGGCGAGGTGATCCGTCTGGACGGCGCGCTCCGCATGGCCCCCCGCTGAGTGCACGTCGCTAGGGAGTCTTGTTGCCTGCGTACTACGGGAGGATCCGGGCGAACACAGCCCCTCTCGGAAACCCTCCGCCTGGCCGGGAGGGTTTGGAAGGGCGAAGCCCTCCCAGGAATAATCGTAATTCCAGTGTTGTGCGGCGCAGCCGCCCATGCCCCTGCTCGGGGGCGGGTCTGGGAAGGCGTAGCCCTCCCAGGAACAATGATCTTCATTCCGGCGTTGTGCGGCGCAGCCGCACAGACGCCTGACAACAGGAAACACTATGCCAGAGCTGCGCAAAGTCGCCCTGTTTACCAACGAGTATCCGCCGTATGTCTATGGCGGCGCCGGCGTGCACGTGGAGTATCTGAGCCGGGCCTTGAGCAAACTGGTGCCGGTTGAGGTACGCTGCTTCGGCGACCAGCGTGTGGACGCGCCGAGTCTGACCGTGCGCGGCTATCCCCGCTGGGAGGAAACGACCCGCAATACCGATCCGCGTTTCGTAGGCGCGGTTGATGCCTTCAACCGCTCCCTCCTCATGGCCAAGGACAACCTCGACTCCAGTGTGGTCCATTGTCATACCTGGTATACCGACATGGGCGGTCTCCTCGCCAGTAAGCTCTGGGGCGTGCCCTATGTCCTCACCATTCACTCGCTGGAACCCCTGCGCCCGTGGAAGGTCGAGCAACTCGGCAATGCCTATCACCTCAGTTCGTGGATGGAACGCACCGCCATCGAACAGGCCGATGCGGTGATTGCCGTCTCCCGCGAGACGCGCGAAGACGTGTTGCGCCTCTTCTCCATCGCCCCTGAGAAGGTCCACGTCATCTACAATGGCATCGATCTGGCTGAGTACCGTCCCGTTACCGCGACCGACGCGCTCATACGCTACGGTGTCGATCCGTCGCGGCCCTATGTGCTCTTCGTCGGGCGGATAACCCGCCAGAAGGGGATTATCCACCTGGTCAACGCCATCCCTCAGATCAGCCCGCACCTCCAGGTGGTGCTCTGCGCCGGGGCGCCCGACACGCCCGAGATTGGCCGCGAGATGGAGGAGCGCGTGGCCGCGATCAGCGCGGAACGCCCCGGCGTGATCTGGATCCGCGAGATGCTTGCCCGTCCCGATGTGATCGAGATGTACTCGCACGCTACGGTCTTCTGTTGCCCCTCGGTCTACGAGCCGTTTGGCATCATTAACCTCGAGGCGATGGCCTGTGAAACCGCCGTGGTCGCCTCGGCGGTCGGAGGGATCAAAGAGGTCGTTGTTCCCGAGGAAACCGGTCTCCTCGTACCCCTCAGCTTGAAACCCGGCACCTTCGACCCGCTCGACCCGGCGCAGTTCTCTGCCGACCTGGCCGCGGCCATCAACCGGGTTGCCGGCGATCCCGCTCTGCAAGCGCGCTTTGGCCAGGCCGGGCGCCGCCGGGTGGAGGAGCATTTCAGTTGGGATGCCATCGCCCACAGGACGCTGGAGTTGTATCGTTCGCTGGTCGAACGGCATCAAAGATAGGAACGACGCACAGAGGCGCGTTGCCGCTGGCGACCTGGCCCGGCGACGCGCCTCCCCGAACCCGCGCCACGCGCCAGGTTGAAAGGAGATGTCTGCATGTCCGAAGAAGTGACGGTCACCCTGCGTCTTGCCGAGGGGATGCATTTTATCGGCGAAGATCGCGCCGGTCGAACAATCGACCTTGATAGCCCTGGCGAGGGCGCTGGCGTCGCTCCATCGCCCATGGCCGCCGTGCTCATGAGCCTGGCCGGATGCTCGGGGATGGACGTGGTCTCGATCATGCGCAAGAAGCGCCAGGATCTGCGGGGCCTCGAGGTCATTGCCTCGGGCACACGCAGCGATCAGTACCCCCGTGTGTATACCGCCATTCGCCTCGACTACCGCTTCACCGGCACCGGCCTCGACCCGGCGGCCTGCCAGCGGGCCATCGAACTCTCGCGCGACCGCTACTGCCCCGTCTGGGCTATGTTGCGCCCAACGGTAGATATCAGTTATACCTTTACAATCAATGAGGGGTAGCCGCTAACGTGAACATGGCCCGCGCGCGGGAGGGTTGGGGAGGGCGCAGCCCTCCGAGGAAACAACCCGCCGGCAGTGAGGGTTGGGGAGGGCGCAGCCCTCCCGGAAATATCCCTCTGTGGATCGAGAGGCGCAGCCATTATGGTCGCTCGAATGGCTGCCCCAGCGCGGCGGGCGCTGGCGCCGCCAGGCGATCGACCAGTGCCTGCGCGGGCCGGCGCAGACTCAGCGGCAGATCGCCGATGCGCCGGCTCAGGTGGGCACTGGCGGCCAGGTTGACCAGCACCAGCACCGCGATCATTAGCGCGAAGGGCGCTACCTGAAACACCTGCGTCGGCAGGCCCGATAGCACGCTTTGCATACGCAGCGCCAGGATCTCCAGCGCCGCAAACAGATAACAGCCCAGCGCCACGCGCCACGGCCGCCAACCGCCAAAAATAACGATTGCCAGCGCGATCCAGCCGGCGCCAAAGGTGTGACGGTAACTCCATCCCTGCTTCAGGTCGAGGGAGTAGACTGCGCCCGCCATACCCACCAGCGCACCCCCCGCCACTGTCACCAGGTAGCGCATCGGCACCACCGGCACACCGCGGGCGTAGGCGGCCTGGGGCCGCTCACCCAGGGCGCGCAGGGTCAGCCCCGCCCGCGTCTGGAAGAGCAACCACCCCACCAGCGGCACCAGCAGAAAGCTCGTGTAGATCGCCAGGTTGTGCCGAAACAGAATCGGCCCGATCACCGGCAGGTCGGCCAACCCGGGAACGGGTAGAAACGCCACCGCCGGCCCCGGTACCCGCACAAACGGCGCCCCCAGGAACGACGAGAGTTCCGTGCAGAGCAACGCCAGCACAAACCCCACAGCCGTTTGCGACTGCCGCAGGCTCAGGCTCAGGAAACATAACACCAGCGCGATCAGCGCACCGGTCAGCGCCGCTGCTCCGAAGCCCAGCAGCACGCTCTGCGTGTTCAGCGCCACCGCGAAGGCGATCATCGCCCCCATCAGGATGGTCCCGTCCAGCGACAGGTTGACCACACCCGCCCGTTCGGTGAGCGTCTCGCCCATTGTGGCGAAGATCAGCGGCGCTGCCGCTCCCAGCACTGCTGCCACGAAGATGGTTGTCTGGTCCATGGTCCTTTGTGAAACTATGGAGAAAGCGGGTTTCCCCGGGCCGCTGCTCATTGGGGTGGCAGGTCCTCCCAACCGCGCTTGGGGGAGCGAAAGCGGGTTTCCCCTTCACCCTCAACCTGGCCTTGTGAGCAGCCCACGCGCCAGCAGGGCGAAAAGCACCAGCGCCCCCTGCAACACCCCCGCGATACTGCTGTCCACTCCCAGGACCAGGGGGAGTTGCACACTCCCCACCGTGAAGCTGGCGAACACAACGCTCACCGGCAGCACCCAGCGCGGATCGGCGCGCACCAGCAGGGCCACCAGCAGGCCAAGCAATCCTACCCCGCTCGAGATGTTCGGAATAAGCTGGTGGAACACCCCGAGGATCTGAATGGCTCCCGCCATACCCGCCAGGATGCCGCATGCAGCCATAGCCTGAGCGATGCGCCGATGGGCCGGCACCCCCAGCCGGTCGGCGGCGCCGGGGTTGAGCCCCACTGCGCGCAGTTCCAGGCCCCAGCGCGTTCGCCGCACAACCCACCAGACTACCGCCAGGGCCGCTATGGCTATGATCGGCGCCAGCGGTGCCAGCCGCAACGTGCCTATGGTCGGCAGCCAGAGGTCGCGGGGCAACAACTCCGTCCCCGACATCGAAGCACTGCCGCTGCGCCGCCATGGCCCCAGCACCAGGTAGAGCGCCAGCCCGCTCGCAAGGAAGTTCAGCCCCAGTCCGGCGAAAATCTCGCTGACCCCCGCGTACAGCCGTAGCCCTGCCGCCAGCAACGCCCACAATGCTCCTCCGGCGGCCGCGCAGGCAAAGCACAATGTCCAGAGCAGGGGCACCGGCAGGTCTGGCAGCAGCCGTAGCGGCAGCATAGCCGCCACCGCTCCGAGCGCCAGTTGTCCCTCAACCCCCAGGTTGTACAGCCCGGTGCTGAAGGTCAGCGTCAGACCCGTCGCGCACAGGAGCAGCGGCGCTGCCAGCATGATCATATCGCCAAAGCGGCTCGGGCTGCTGAAGGCGCCCAAGATCAGGATGCGGTACGCCTGCAGCGGTGAGACTCCGGTGCTCAACAGGGCCAGGCTCGTGAGGGCCAGCGCCCCCGTCAGCGTCAGCAGCGGCAGGCGCAGCGTCTCGAACCACTGGAGCGCGGCTTGCCGCTGCTGTGGCTCGCGTGGACGATTGATCTCGGTTGATTGCATGGGGTCCTGTTTCGCTGGAGTTCCTTTGCCGTCTAGAAAACTATGGTGAACTTCGGGGAAACCGGGTTTCGCCACACCTCTGCCTACGGGGGTGACAAGCCCTCCCAGCAGAATTCCTCGTCACGTAGTACCCCTCTCAGCAAACCCCACCCCTCCGATCAGCTCGCCGAGACGGGCCACGCTGAGTCTGGCCCGCGGCAGCGGCGGCGAGATCTGCCCGGCGAAAAAGACCAGCACCTCATCGCTGTACTCGATAAGCTCGTCCAGGTCTGCCGAGGCGAACACGATCGCGCACCCGTCCGCGCGGCGCGCCAGCAGACTGTGCCAGATCGTTCGCGCCGAGGCCACGTCGAGGCCGCGCGTCGGCTGCTCACAGGCCAATCCCCGGCAGCGCGGCGGCACCAGGGCCAGCATAGCCCGCTGCTGGTTACCACCCGACAGCGCGTTGATGGGGCTGGCAGGCGTCGCCTTGATCCCGTAGGCGGCAATCGCCTCCCGCGCCGCTCGCTCCGCCTGCCGGCGGTCCACCAGCCTGCCGGTCTGTTGCAGGGCAAAATGGTCGCTCAACGAGAGCGGGCCGATCACCCCCTCGGCAAGCCGATCCGCGGGCAGGTACTCGATCCCGGCTGCGCGGTAGGCCCGGCTACCCGCCCCGGTCAGGTCGGTTGAACCGACCAGCACGCGCCCCGCGTCCGGGCGCGCGCGCCCGGCGAGGAGCCGCAGGAGGAGCTGCTGGCCACTGCCGTCGAGGCCCGCGAGGCCCAGCACCCGGCCCGCCGGAACCTCCAGGTTCAGATTACGAAGCGTCACCGCGCCCTCGCGCGCGGTGACGCCTTCCAGGCGCCAAACCACCTCTCTCGCGACATGTTCGCTGACAGGTTGCTCCAGAGCGCCGCCTTCCTCTGCTGGAGGCGCCGCGGCGCCCCGCACTGCTGCCACCGCGGTGTCGAACATCAATCCCAGCAGCACCGCCTGGGGCACCGGCATGGCCATCTGCTCCCCAACGAGCCGGCCCGCTCGCAGCACGCACACCGTGTCGCAGAGCGTGGCAACTTCCTCGAGCTTGTGCGACACAAAGAGCACCGTGTTCCCGGCGGCCGCCAGTTGCCGCAGCGCCGCGAAGAGCGCCCGGGTCTGCTCGGCGGTGATCCCCGTCGTCGGTTCATCGAGGATCAGCACGCGGGCGCCACACGCCAGCAGCCGGATAATCTCCAGTTGCTGCCGCTGGCCGACGCTCAGCCGCGCCACGGGCATCTCAGGTTCAACCGTGAACCCCAGGCGCCCGGCCAGCTCAACCAGCAGACGCCGGCCCTCCGCCCGCGAGGCGATCGCCGCGCGCGGCGTGGCGCAGAGCAGATTCTCCAGGGCGGTGAACGCCGGCAGGTCCAGCGGGTCCTGGTGGATCATACCCACGCCGGCCCGCAGGGCGTCGCCGGGGCCGCGCAGCGCCGCGTCGCGCCCATCGAAGCGGATCACCCCCTCATCGGGGCGCAAGAACCCCGCCACCAGCTTCATGAGCGTGCTCTTTCCCGCCCCATTCTCCCCCAGCACGCCATGAATCTTCCCCGCCTCGAAGCGCAGCGTCAGCCGGTCGTTGGCCCGCACCGACCCAAACGACTTGCTCAGATTGTGTACGGAGACGTGCATCGGCCTGCTTCGTGCGGGAGGGCCCGGGCGGGCAACGCCCCCTGGCCCTCGCCAGTTTCGTCACCTCCGGGCCTTCGTGGGGCATTGCGTCCGAAGGCGCCATGCGGCCGGGCGCTACGGCGCGCTCTGCCCCTCGATGCCCTCGAGCAATTGCTCAGTGTACCAGATGGTCTTGTCGTCGGCTACCTGGCCGGCGGGCACGAACGCCGTCCCGTCCTGGTAGTTTAGCGGACCGGTAAAGAGATTCAGGCTGCCATCGGCCAGTTTCCCGATAAACTCGTCCAGGATCGCGGCGTTTTCCGTCGTGAGCGCTGGCCCCTTCACAAAACCGATCATACTCGTCTCAGGGTTATTGATATCGCTCCAGTCCGGGCCGATCCATTCCCACTGTGGCGTAAACTGGCCCGCGCGCGCGGCGGCAATAATCTCTGCGTAGCGTGGCCCCCAGTTGAAGAAGGGTACCCCCAGACAGACAGCCTCGCCCTGGGCGCAGGCCTCGCGGTAGTCGTAGGGCACCGCCCAGACCGTCTTGCCGGCCTGCGACGCCTTGTTAGCCTCGACGATCCCCTCAGTCGTGTCAATACCCGAAACGATCACGTCGTAGCCCTCATTAATGAAATCGGTAGCTACCCTGGTGGGGTCAAGCGTCACGCCAGGAATGTTGAACCAGAAGCCGATCCACGTCACCTTGAAGGCGAGGCTATCAGCAGGCTTCCCGCGGTAGGTTTCCCAGCAATACTTCGCTCCCAGGTAGGTCGAGTTAACCAGCCGACGCGTCTCCGGGTCAATCAATGGGCCGAGGTAGGCGATCTTGCCTGCCTCGCTCTGCAAGGCAGCGGCGCAGCCAGCCATCATTTTGCCATACTCCATCCGGCCCATCAGGTTCGTCACGTTAGGCGGGGCGACGCCGCGCAGCACGGCATCGCCAGAGGCGTGCAGAAAGTAGACGTCCGGGTGGGCCTCGGCGGCAACGTTGGTGCCGTCGGCGAATTCAGCCGAATTGGTGATAATGAACTTCGCGCCCTGGCTGATCAGCTCTTCGATTGCCTGTTCCACCTGCACATTCGGCCGATCAGCGGGATTAACCTTATCAATGTAGATCAGGCGTGTGCCCGGCACCTTCGTCTCGACATACCTGGCGCCCTCGAAGTGGGCCTGGTTCCAGCCACCATCGTTAATCGGCCCAACCAGCACCATGCCAAAAACATACTCCCCGGCTTCGGAGGTGGTGGCAGCCGGGGTCGCGACGGGTGCCGCGGGCGACGGTGCCGTGGTAGCTGCAGCCGTGGTGGGTTGTTCGGCGGCAGGGGCCGTGGTAGGCGGAGCAGCCGGCTGCTGACCACACGCCGCCAGGAGGGCAGCGGCAAACAGCAGCGCGAGCAGCCGGTGGTGAGACGGTCGCATAGCGTTCCTCCTCGGGTATCTGTGGGCAACGACACAAAGCGCGAACAACGGCTTCCGTCGCCGCCATTCGCGCCACATGCAGGTCACGGCGCGCCGCGCTACGGACAGGGCTTCATGCCCCACTGTAGCGACGCCGCTTCGCTTCTTAATTTCAGGTTAACCCGGCGACGCGGAGTATACTCGATTGCCCCGAGGGTGTCAAATGCGTGCAGGGGAGGTACGTGTTCACCCTTCTCCCGGATGGGTGGGCAGCTTGCCCGCATCCAGGCGCCATTGCGGGCGGCCTACTATTTCAGTGTCCATGTGGCTGCGCCGCACACTACGAGAATGAACATACGTGTTCCTGGGAGGGCGCAGCCCTCCCCAACCAGGTGAGGAAACTGTGCACCTCCCCCCCGGCGGGGGGAGGCCGGGAGGGGGGCGGAACGCTCGAAACCCTCCCCACCGGGAGGGGCATGGGGAAACCCGGTTTCCCCTATCATCAGATTGTAGATTTCAGATTGCAGATTGTCGTTCAAGGCGTCCAGGTGGGCTTTGACGCAGCGCACCTTGCGCAGTGTTCACGTGACATTGATATCCCGCCCGCGCAGTCTTTGAGGGCAGACTGCCCGCACTCCCAGAAGGAGGGCGCACACGTACGGTCCTCGGGGCCGTTGCTAACCCTTGTGGGTCACACTACGCTCGCTATCCTCCATCAGCGCCAGCTGGCGGGCAACCTCCTCAATCGCCACCCGCTGCTTGCGATAGAAATCTGACTCGCTCATCGCCAGGCGGTTAGCCACATCGCGCACCGTCTTCCGCTGGAGGAATCGGCCTTCGAGCAAATTGTAGAGCAGCCACTCCTGCGCCGACGGGTCGAGTTGATCATCGGGGCGCAGGTTATTGATCGCCTGGCGCAGCACCATCTGTAGCGCGCGTGTCGGGCTACCACCCTGGCTCTGCAGCAACCGCCGCACCGAGCGCATCTCCAGCAGCGGACTTTCGGCCAGTTTTGGCCCGCCCCAGAACTGGGTCAACGCCTCCTTCACCAGTTGCGGAAACTCCGGTTGCATCACAATATCGCCGTCAATCTCAGCCAGCGTCTCCGGAGTCGCCTGCTCGAGCCGGCTTGCCAGTTGCTGCAGCGACTGCATCTCCGGGCCGAGACCACGCAGCGTATCAAAAATGCGTTGCTGCATCTGCACGGTCGAGAGCGCCAGTTCCATCTGGTGGGCCAGCACGCTGATCAACTGCCGCGTCTCTGCGGGCAGGTTACTGTCGCGCCTGAGCAGTTCGGGGGGCGCGGCCACCGCCAGCGCGCCGAGAAACTGCCCATCGGGGCTATGCAGCGGCAGCAGACAAAACCCGCCACACGCTAGGAACGCATCGGTATTGAACAGACTGGTGCGCGAGTGAGCCGGCAACTGCTCGAGCTGCGGCACCAGTTCGCTCAACGGATACTCTGCCACGAAGCGCTTCACCTGATTGCGCGGACCGCACACCGCGCGGATGGTGTAGCCCCCATCTCCCGGCGCGATGACGAACCCCGTCTCCACCTTCAACGCCCCGCAGACAGCCACGAGCGCATTCTCCAGCAGCGTACGCAAATCGGCGCGCGTAAACGTACTGCGCGGCAGGTTCCGCAGGTAGTCAATCTCCTCGTGATCCTGCATGTAGACCAGCGCGTCCAGGTACGGCTTAACGCGGTTGACGAAGAGCGGCATCAGCACCGTCATCAGCATCACCCCGAAGGTGAGGAGCGTATCCTTCGGCAGCCCGAATACGCGCTCGAGGAACGGCACGGCCTGCATAAAGAGGATAATCGTCACGCCAATGAAGGGACCGTAGAGCCACCAGCGCAGAAAATCCTGTTTGATCAGGCGATCGGGGAGCAACACACCCTGGAAGGCCACGCTGTAGGTCATCACCGTAAGCATCACAATCACTATCAGGCTTGCCAGCGCCTGGAGCACGAGGATGGCGCTTATCGGCGCGACATTGGGCGCAGCGATGACCAGAAACGGAAACACCCCGATGCCCGGCGCGGCAAAAGTGGCTCCCAGGTAGGTCAGACGGCGGCGTTGCGTAAAGGTCAGCGCACTCTGTTGCGATTGAATAATTGCTCCCAGGGCGGTTGTCGCGCCGGTGAGAAAAAACAGGCTATA
Source organism: Chloroflexaceae bacterium (assembly GCA_046719255.1). Classification (GTDB taxonomy): domain Bacteria; phylum Chloroflexota; class Chloroflexia; order Chloroflexales; family Chloroflexaceae; genus JACAEO01. The sequence continues at coordinate 902 of JBDNDG010000088.1, read as the reverse complement.
CACCCAGAACAGGGGGCCAGGCTGAAACTGGGCAATCGGACCGCTGGGCAGCCCGCCGCGCACCACCAGATCAGTCCCGAGTGCCACCAGGGCAAAAAAGCCGGCGCTGCCCACATAGGCCGCATACACCAGCCAGCGGTAACGCTGGGCCAGGCTACGGTGGTTGCCAAGAGCGAGCAACCCATTCGCCAGATGAATGTAGCCGGCAGGTACCGCCGCAATTCCCAGCCACTGCACCCGGCCCAGAAAATCCATCGTGCTCTCGCGGTCCGTGCGCCCCAGGAGCAGGTCGCCCCCATACACAATAACCACACCCGACAGCAGGACCACCAGGGCACGGGCGATGTCGTTGCGCCGGTTCTGCATCAGGATATACGCCAGCAGCGAGAAGGTCACAATGAGCACGGCTGCGGCGAGTAATTGGTTCAATTGCTCTAAAATCGCTACCATAGATACTATGCGATCTGCTCCCAATTCGACGATGGATACCAGAAAGAAACCCTGTTCATACGGCCTCAGAGTTACAGCCGTGCGCAGGGTTGCAGCAAGGGCGCTTGCGTCAACAGAGGTGCTAGAAACTCCTGGCCCCGGACCCTGGAAGATTTCTGCCGGTCCGCGAAGCCTCGTCGCAGGGCAAAGCAGCTTGCTACGGATTATACCACACGCCAGTTTCAGGCTTAAGGGCGCGCCAGAAGCCTGTGCTATAATCCCGCCGGAGGAGGAACCTGGCATCTTCCCCCAGCAGGGAGGGTAGGGACGGGCGGAAGTCATCCCAGGAACCACCCCGCCAGGGGGGAGGGTGTGGGAGGGCGCAGCCCTCGCGGGAACCACCACCAGGGGGGAGGGTGTGGGAGGGCGCAGCCCTCGCGGGAACCACCACCAGGGGGGAGGGTGTGGGAGGG
>JBDNDG010000087.1:0-13286 GCA_046719255.1 Chloroflexaceae bacterium | reverse complement strand
ACTCGGCCTCTCCCCCGAGGAGATCGCCCAGCTCGAAGCCGCCTCTCGGGGTGAGATGCCCGTGCCAGCCACCGGCGAGACGATCGTGCCGGGCTGGTCACAGGGCGAGGAACCCGAACTGACCCCGTTTGGTCCTGACGAGCAGGGGGGGAATGCCGCCGCATCGGGGGTCGGGCTGGATCTCTCGGGCATCAGGCCCTTCTCGCCGGATGATTTCGGCGCCACGGTCGAGCCCTCTGCTCCAGAAGAGATACTGCCGGAGGACGTCGAACCCTTCTCGCTGGACGACCTGGACCTGGGCGACCTGGGGAGCTTCGATGGCCAGACGGCCGGACAGGAGCTGGGACTGAGCATCGAGGAACTGGAGGGCCTTGATCTCGGCCAGTTCGAGACGCTCCTTCCAGAGCAGCGTGGCGGGTCCACGGCGACATCCGGGGAGGGCGACCCGGCCCTCGAGCGGCTGATGCGCCTGGGTCAGCGCCAGGGCTACGTGGATCTGACCGACATCATAGCCGTTGTCTCCGACCCCGAGGCCGAGGCCGATCGGATCGAGGCAATTGGCTGGGCCTTGCACCGCGCCGGGATCCAGATCCGCGATGGCGATGAGATCATTGACATGGAGGAAGGCGAGACCGAGGGCGAGGCAGAGACCATAACCGCCTCTCCCGACGGCGCGGAGGCTGAACTGACCCCCTTCTCGCTGGAGGAACTGGGCCTGTCGTCGGAAGAGATTGCCGCGCTCGGTCTGGCCGAAGCGACCCCGGCGGAGGCGGCGGCGCAGCCTGCCGAACCCGAGTTAACGCCCTTCTCTCTCGAAGAGCTTGGCCTCTCCCCCGAGGAGATCGCCCAGCTCGAAGCTGCCCAGGCCGCGCAGGCCGCCCCCGCCCCGGCCCCTGAACCCGAGCTGACCCCCTTCTCCCTCGAAGAGCTTGGCCTCTCCCCGGAGGAGATCGCCCAGCTCGAAGCCGCCCAGGCCGCTGCTGAAGCGCCCGCGACGGAAGCCAGCGAGGACCTGTTCGACTTCGATCTGGCAGGGGCGCCTCCGGTTGAGAAGGTGACGAAGCGGGCCGCGCCACGGGTCGAGGAACCACCGCCGCCGGTGGACGCTGCCGATGCGGCCTTCCAGCCTGAACCGCTCGACAGCCTTGACGACATCTGGGACACCCCGCTCTCGCCGGCCCCGGCGCCGGTTGCCCGCGAAGAGCCACCGGCAGAAGCGCCGGCCAGGCGCGAACCGCTCGCCGAGCCACCTGCCGCAAGCGCGCCGGCTCCCCGCGGCGGCACGGCGCCAGCGCCACGGCGCCAGGGTGAGCGCCTCATCACGCGAGGACGTGATGAAGAGCGCTTTGCCCGACGCGAAGCGGCCAGGGTGCGCGAACCAGGGACCCGGCGCGGCAGCGTGACCCTCACTATGCGCCTCAGTGACCTGGTGCCCACCGGTGACGCTACGCTGGACGAGTACCTCCGCCAGCTCGAAGGCGATCCCGAAAACAGCGGGTTGGCGCTAGCAATCGGCCGCCTCTGCGCGCAGACTGGCCGGGCCGAGGTCATGGCTATGGCCTACAAGGGCCTGATCCGCACCGGGCAAGATCTCGATCTGCTCACCGAGGAACTGGAGGGGTTGATTGATGTGATCAGCGATGGCGACGTGCAACGACAGCTCTTCCGCCTGCTCGGCGATGCGTATGCCAGGCAGGGCCGTTCTCGGGATGCCATCGCCGCGTATGGACAAGCCTTTGCGCGCTAAGTGGCGCATCCGGCAATTCCGTGTCACCCTGCGCGAAGCGAAGGGTCCCGATCGCGATGCTTCCGCTTCGACTGCGCTCGGGGCGGCGACGTCGCTCGGCAGACACCTCAGGTGCCGGACGCGCCACCTGAGATGCGCCACAACGGCGTAAAGCGCGTCAGAGAGATTGGTAGGAGACGGCACGGGTTCCGCCCTCCCGGGAAGCCCTGTCCTCCCTGTGGCGGGCGGCGAAGCCGCACTGATGATCGATTGAAGAAGGTTCACACCTGGTGCACCGCCTGGAGGGGGGTGGGGAGGCGCGGCCTCCCCCGAACGGTTAGCCACAGGGCCACGCAGCGCAATCAAGCCTTGTGCATACCTGAATTCTATCAGATCCTGGTTGAAAAGGAACGCGAGGGTAGCATATGCGTCGCATCGTCGAAGACCTGATCCGGGTTGAGGGGGTGATCGGCAGTCTTCTCGTCGGAAAAGACGGGCTTGTTGTCGCCAGCACGCTCCTTGACGAGGAGGATGCGGAGATCCTCGGAGCGATGTCGGCAGCCGTCTTCGGCGAGATTGACAAGGCCACCAAGCGCATCGGTGTGGGCACCCTGGTTGACGCAATCATTGACGCGAAGGATGGCTCCATCCTGCTCCTGGAGGCGCGGGAGTTGATCCTGGTGGTGATCACCCAGCGCGTCGTCAACCTGGGCCTGATCAAAATGGAGATGCGCCGCGCGGCCAAGCGTATCGGCGAGGCCGTGCCGATCTAATTCGCTCGCCACGGGTGCGGAGAACCGCCTGGCGCCAGGGATTGACTTCCTGGCGCCGCTTTGTGTTCACTACTGGCCGCCTCGCGGGAGGGCTTGTCGCCGCCACGGGCAGGGGGATGGGGAAACCCGGTTCCCCCATCTGTTCACATCAGGCGTCCATGCAACTGCGCCGCACAACGCCAGAATGAGCACACCTATTCTTGGGAGGGCTATGCCCTCCCAAACCCTCCCGGTGGGGATGGCGTGCCGCCCCCACCGGCAGGGGGGGTGAGGAGGAGAGGCCGTGGCCGCCAGAAACCCACCCGTGAAAGCCACAAAGACAGAGGTATGGTATAGTAAGGCAGGCATCGTTACATTCACACGAGGGGCTATGGAGCGCGCACTGATCATCATCAAGCCCGACGCCGTTCAGCGCGGTCTGATCGGGCCGATCCTCACCCGCCTGGAGCAGCGGGGCCTGAAGTTCGTCGGTCTGAAACTGATACAGGTAGATGAGGCGCTGGCCCGAAGGCACTACGCCGAGCACGAAGGGAAGGCCTTCTTCGAGAGTCTGGTGAGCTACATCACCTCGGCGCCGGTAGTGGTGGCGGTGGTGGCGGGCAAGCCGGGCACCGTCGAGATGATCCGCACCCTCGTCGGCGCGACCAACCCGGCCAAGGCCGCCCCCGGCACGATCCGGGGCGATTTCGGCATTGACATCGGGCGCAACCTGATCCACGCCTCCGACTCTCCCGAAAGCGGCGAGCGCGAAACGGCCATCTTCTTCAAGCCTGAGGAGCTGATCGCCGACTGGAACCGCGCGGTTGACCCCTGGGTGCAGGAGTAACCATCACGTCCGGGTCGCTCATAGCCGGCAAATAGACACTGGCTCTGGTCAGGTTAGATTATGCTCGTTGTGATGGACGCCCACGCCACAGCGGAGCAGATCGAGGCGGTCTGCGCCGAGATCCGGGCGATGGGCTATACGCCGCATCCCATGCCGGGTCCAACCCGCACGGCGATCGGCATTACTGGTAATCGCGGCCCGATTGAGCAGGCAGCGCGGTTGCTGCGCCTGCCCGGCGTCGCCGATCTCATTCGGGTTACGGCGCCATACAAACTGGTCAGCCGGGAGTTTCGCGAGGCCGATACGGTGGTGCGCGTCGGCGGGGTGCCGATCGGTGGCCCCGGCGTAACCGTCGTGGCCGGGCCGTGTACGGTTGAGAGCCTGGAGCAGACGCTCAACGTGGCACGGGCCGTCAGGGCCGCCGGGGCCACAATCCTGCGTGGAGGGGCCTTCAAGCCGCGTACCTCGCCATACGCCTTTCAGGGTCTCGGCGAGGCAGGGCTGAAGATCCTGGCCGAGGCCCGCGCCGTCACCGGCCTGCCCGTGGTCACCGAGGTGATGGAGGTGGAAAACCTCCCCCTGGTGCTGGAATACGCCGATATGCTCCAGATCGGGGCGCGCAATATGCAGAACTATCCGCTGCTGCGGGCAGTGGGGCGCGTGCAGCGCCCGGTTTTGCTCAAACGCGGCTTTGCCGCCACGCTCCAGGATCTGCTGCTCGCGGCCGAGTATATCCTCAACGAGGGCAATCCCGACGTGGTGCTCTGTGAGCGGGGGATTCGCACCTTTGATGACTCGCGCCGCTTTACGCTCGACCTTGGCGCCGTGCCGCTGATCAAGCAACTTTCGCACCTGCCGGTGATTGTTGATCCGTCACACGCGAGTGGCCGCTGGGATCAGGTGCAGCCGATGGCCCGCGCGGCCGTGGCTGCCGGCGCCGATGGACTGATCGTTGAGGTTCACGATAATCCGGCCTTCGCCGTGTGCGACGGCCACCAGTCCCTGGTACCGGAGCGGTTTGCCGTGATGATGGACCAGGTGCGCCGTATCGCGGCTGCGCTGGACCGGCCCCTCACCACCTGATCGCCGATGGAGTCACGTCGCTGGCGCGAGTACAACTGGCCCCTCCTCGTCTGCGTCCTGGTGCTGCTGGTGATTGGCACTCTGGCCGTATACAGCGCCACCCTTACGGCAGTTACCTTCAACGGGACGCCGCTGAGCATTCTGTTTCCGCGCCAACTGCTCTACATCAGCATTGGCCTGGTGGGAATGTTCCTGGCAACGATCCTCGACTACCGGCTGCTCTCCAGTCTGGCCAGGCCGATCTACGTAGTGACGATCGTCGTTTTGAGCATCGTGCATCTGGTCGGCCAGGTAAGTGGCGGCGCACAGAGCTGGATCGCCATCGGTGAGCGCACGGTTCAGCCTGCCGAGCCGGCTAAGCTGGCGCTGGTGCTGGCCCTGGCGGCGTACTTTCAGCATTTCGAGGCTCGACGCGAGAGCTGGCCGGTGCAACTGGGGGCGCTGGCGCTGGCGTTGCTGCCCACACTGCTGGTGCTGCTACAGCCTGACCTCGGCACGGCCCTGGTGATGCTGGGCATCTGGCTGGTGATGGCCTGGGGGAGTGGGATGCGCGGGCAGCACCTGGCTGCACTGGCACTTCTGGCCGTGCCGATCCTCTATATCACCTGGAAGACGGATCTGCTGCTGGACGAGTATCAGCGGCGCCGGCTGCTGACCTTCTTCTACCTGCTCACCGACCCGGCGCAGGTGAATCGCGACGACGCCTACAACGTCGTGCAGGCGCTCAACGCGATCGGTCAGGGGGGCTGGTTTGGTTCAGGGCTTACGCACGGCATCTTCAGCCAGGGCAACTACGTGCCGGTCCAGCACACCGATTTTATCTTCGCGGTGATTGCCGAAGAGATGGGCTTCATCGGGGCGCTGGTGCTGATCATTTTCCAGGCGCTGTTGCTCTGGCAGGCGTTGAGCATCGCGGGGCAGGCGCGTGACCTCTTCGGGCGGCTGATCGCGCTGGGTATGTTTACGATGCTATTCATCCACATGCTGATCAATATCGGCATGAACCTGAGCCTGCTGCCGGTCACCGGGCTGCCCCTGCCGCTGATCTCCCACGGCGGGAGTTTTATGATTACGGTGCTGGTCGGGATCGGGATGTTGCAGAGTGTGGCCCTGCGCCGGCGCCGGATCGTGTTTTGAGGGCTGCGCCCTGCTGCACCCTGCCGGCGGAGAGGGCCTGGCCATACCCTGGAGGCAGGGGGATGGGGAGCCCGGGGGGTTCCCCATCCCCCAACCGGTGTTGGGAGCGCCTGGCGCCCCGGCAGGCAGGGATGGGCGGAAACCCGGGTTCCCCACAGGTTCACGTCAGGAGTTGCTCGATGTCGCTGCGAGAGGGAAGGTTTCCCCGTCCGCCTAAACCCTTGCAACTCAGGGCGGCGGCGGCGCTGGCGAAGCGTGCCGCGCGTCGGACATCGTCGCCGGCGAGGAGGGCGTAGAGGAAGGCGCCGTGAAAGACATCGCCGGCGCCGGTGGTGTCAACCGGCTCGACCTCGAAGGCGGGAGTGTGAAACAGATCGCCCTCGTGGGCGCACCAGCTCCCCCTGGCACCGGCCGTGACCAGGGCCAGACGCCCGTAGCGGCTGTGGAGGGCGCGGGCAGCGTCTTGGGGGTGCTCCATGCCGGTCGCCTCGCGCCCGAAGCGCTCGGAGACCACCAGCAGGTCGCAGAGGGGCAACAACTCCAGGGTCTGCTCGCGCACACGTTCAGCATCGAGCATCACCAGGCCACCGGCGGCGCGCATCCAGCGGGCGGCCTGGAGCGCCGTGTCGGTAAGATGGGTATCGAGGGCCAGCGCCCGCGCCGAGGTAATCAGACTACGGTCAAGGGGAATGCCTGTGAGAACGGCCGGGTCGTGGTGGAAAAAGATCGTGCGCCGGTCACGCCCGGGTTCAGCCAGTACGAAGGCGATGTGCGACGTGCCAGGGCGCACGTGCATACCCACGGGATCGACACCCCAGGCGCGCAGGTCGTGGAGAATGCGTTCGCCGTAACCATCGTTGCCGACAGCGCCGGCCATGGCCACGCGGGCGCCGAGGCGGGCCATGGTTGCCAGCGCCGTCGCGACGGGCCCGCCACCCATCTCGATCCAGTCTGCCAGGGGTTGCTTTGCGCCGAATTGTGGCTCGCCGGCACTCACGCCAATGAAATCGAGTGAGGCAACGCCAACACCAACAACATCGTAACCCATAGACACCTCTTGCCAGTTCTGATGTGAACAGCGGGAAAACCGGGTTTCCCCAGCCCCTGCCCACCGGGGTGGCACGCCCTCCGCACCGGAGGAGGGTCTGGGAGGGTTGCGCCCTCCCAGGAGACAATCGATGTGACAACCGGATTGTAATCGAACTGTTGGAGCGCCTATGCATACCGATGCCGACGCCATTGCTGCCAGGGTCCTGGGCAAGGGAACCCGGGGCCTGTTGATCGGCGGAGCCTGGCAACCCACGGCCAGGATCTTCGCCGTGACCAATCCTGCCACCGGCGCGCAGCTTGCTGAGGTTGCTGATGGGGGCGGCGAGGAAACCCGCGCGGCGATCGCGGCTGCGGCAGATGCCTTCCCAACGTGGGCGGCCACGCCGGCCCCGGCTCGCGCTGCGGTGCTGCGCCGGGCCGCCGCGCTCATGCTGGAGCAGCAGGAGCGCCTGGCGACGATCATGACTCTCGAGCAAGGCAAACCGCTGGCCGAGGCCCGCGGCGAGATCGCCTACGCCGCCAGCTTCCTGTCGTGGTTCGCCGGCGAGGCCGAGCGCATCTACGGCATGACCATCCCCGCCAGCACACCCGCCAGGCGCATCCTGGTGTTGCGGCAACCGGTGGGCATCGCCGCGCTGATCACCCCCTGGAATTTCCCCAGTGCGATGATCACCCGCAAGCTTGGCCCGGCGCTGGCGGCAGGCTGCGCCGCAATCATCAAACCCGCCGAACAGACGCCCCTCTCGGCGCTCGAACTCGGGCAGATCTTCCTCGACGCCGGGCTTCCCGCGGGGGTGCTGAACATTATCACCTGCCAGGACCCGGTTCCGTTCGCGGAGGCGATCTTCGCCGACGAGCGCGTGCGCAAGGTAAGCTTCACAGGCTCCACCGAAGTCGGCAAGCTGCTGATCCGCCAATCGGCAGACACGGTGAAACGCCTCTCGCTCGAACTGGGCGGCAACGCGCCGTTCATCGTCTTTGCCGACGCCGACCTGGAGAGCGCGGTGCGCGGGGCAATTGCCTCCAAGTTCCGCAACGCCGGGCAGACCTGTGTGTGCGCGAACCGGATCTTCGTTGAGCGCCCGATCTACGAGCGCTTCGCCGCCGCCTTTGCCGAACAGGTGGCCGCGTTGCGGGTGGGCAATGGGCTGGACCCGGCCACGGTGATCGGGCCGCTGATTGACGCGCAGGCCCGCGCTAAAGTAGAACGTCACATTGCCGATGCCCTGGCGGGCGGCGCTGCCTTGCTCACCGGTGGCGGCCCCTATGCCGAGGGGCGCGCCGGCCACTTCTGGACGCCCACGGTTCTCGCCAATGTCAGCGCCGAGATGCTGGTGGCGCGCGAGGAGACCTTCGGGCCCGTGGCCCCGCTGATCCCCTTCGACAGCGAGGACGAGGCCCTCCGTCAGGCCAACGCCACGCCCTTCGGTCTGGCTGCGTATTGCTTCACCCGCGACCTGGGGCGGGCCTGGCGCATGGCCGAGGGCCTGGAGTACGGCATTGTGGGGATCAACGATCCCATTCCCTCGACGGCCCAGGCGCCCTTCGGCGGTTATAAGCAGAGCGGCCTGGGGCGCGAAGGCGGCCCAACGGGGATTCTTGAATACCTGGAGGAGAAGTACGTCTCAATGGTGTTCTGATGGGCGGGCAGGCGCGAGAACCGGGGGGTTGGCAAACCCTCCCCGCCGGGAGGGTTTGGGGGGCTGCGCCCTCCCAGGAGAGTCTCGCAAATGAACATGGGGAAACCCGGTTTCTCCACACCCCCGCGCAGTGGGGTGCCAGGCGGACCCAACCGCGTCCGGGGCAGGGAACACCCCGGTTCCCGCGCCTCTGCCAGGGAGGGGTTGCCGCGCCTCTACTCGTACCGCAGAGCCTCGATTGGCTGAAGCATTGCGGCGCGGCGGGCCGGGTAGAAGCCGAAACCTATACCGATCAGCGAGGCAAAGGCCAGCGCGATGGCCACGGCGCTCCAGGAGATCTGCGCGCCGATGCCTGCGGCTGCGCCAATCAGCAGCACGATGCCGATCGCGCCAGCGATGCCGATCAGGCTGCCGACCAGGCTGAGCGCCAGGGCCTCGAGCACAAACTGGCCCAGCACGTCGCCATCGGAGGCGCCGAGCGCCTTGCGAACGCCGATCTCGCGAGTGCGCTCGGTTACCGCCACGAGCATGATGTTCATAATGCCGATGCCACCTACGACCAGGCTGATACCGGCCACGATAGCGATGAACCCGGTGATGGCCCCGTTGATGCCCCGTAGCACGTTGAGGGCCTGGGTTGGCGTGCGCACCTCGAAATCGTTGATCGCCCCTTCGGGTACACCGCGGGTGGCACGCAGCGTAGACACAATCGCCTCCTCGGCGGGATCAACCACCTTCTCACTGGTGATACCCAGCAGCACGCTGCTCATCCGCAGCCCCCGCCCTGGCAGGTCCAGATCACCCACGAGGCGCAGCCGCACCGTGCTCACCGGGGCAAACACCCGCCCGTCGGTAGAGAAGGGGCCGCCATTCTCGTCAACCACGCCGACAATGGTAAGCGGCTGGCCGTTGATCTCCACCCTGCGGCCCACGGCGGCCCGCAGGGCCTCGGGGTCGGCGCCGAACAGATCGCGCGCCACCAGGTAGCCCAGCACCCCCACCCGGGCGCCGCTGGCCTCGTCGGCAGCGGTGAGAAAGCGTCCGGCCAGCATTGGCACCGTCTGAACCTGCGGGTATGCCTCGGTGGTGCCTACCAGCAATGTCTGGACGGCCACGGCTCCGGCGCGCACCCGGGTGTTTACGGTTACTTCAGGCACCACCGCGCGGAAGAGGTCTGGCCGTGATGCGGCCAGAGCCGTCAGGGCCCGGTAGTCTTGAACCGAGAGCAGGCCATAGCCGGGCACATCGCGGGCGCCTTTGGCCCGGGGATCGCCCGGCTCTACGGCAATGCGCCGGGTGCCGAGGTCCACGAACTGCTCGAAGACGCTGCTCTGCAGGGCATTGCCCAGCGAGAGCACGGCCACCAGGGTGCCGGCGCCGATGATGATGCCAAGCATGGTGAGCAGCGAGCGAAACTTGTTGGCCCTGAGACTATCAAGAGCCATACCGATCTGTTCTTTGATCATTTCTCGAATCTACTCCTCACCGGCATCGCGGCGGCGCATGGGAACGGGCACCGGCTCCAGGCCGTGCTCGCGCTCGACGCGCTCGAACACTTCGACACCGTAGTATTCGCTCAGAATGTTCTCGGCCAGGCGCCCGTCGCGCAGGCCGATCACGCGGTCCATGTGCCGTCCGATCTCCGGGTCGTGGGTCACGATGATGATGGTGCGGCCCTGCTCGCGGTTCAACTCACGGAAGAGGGCCATGATCTCGGCGCCGGTGCGGGTATCGAGGGCGCCGGTGGGTTCATCGGCCAGGATGATGGCCGGGTTGTGGACCAGGGCGCGGGCGATGGCGACACGCTGCTTCTGGCCACCCGAGAGCGTGTTGGGTAGATTATCGAGCTTGGCCCCCAGGCCCACTGCTTCCAGCGCCGCGCGGGCCAGCTCGCGGCGGCGGCGCCCGTCCACGCGCCCGTAGACCAGAGGCAGTTCTACGTTTTGCAGTGCGGTGAGGCGGGGCAGCAGATTGAAGTTCTGGAACACGAAGCCGAGCTTGCGGTTACGCACGCGGGCCTGTTCCAGCCGGGAGAGGCCACCGACATCCTCACCGTCGAGCACGTAGTGACCACTGGTGGGCGTGTCGAGCAAGCCGATCAGGGTCATGAGCGTACTCTTGCCCGAGCCCGACGGACCCATAATCGCGACCATCTCGCCCTGGTCCACCTGTAGCGAAACGCCGTCGAGGGCGCGGAACACGCCGTCACCGGTGGGAAACTCTTTGACCATGTTCTCGATCTGGACGATCGGTCTGGTTCTATAGTCGGTGTACATACGTACGGTTCTCCGTAAGGTCTAGTGTAAACACCGGACACGCAATGCGGCTGCACCGCAAACCCCAGAATAATGTGTTCCCGGGAGGGCTGCGCCCGCCGACACCCTCCTGTGGGCAGGTTTGAACCCGCCACCCAGGGTGGTGCTGGCGCAAGCGCAGCCTGCCAGTAGTTAGCGGATAACGACCTGTTCGCCTTCGGCGAGGCCGCTGCGGATCTCAACGCGATCACCGGTGCGCAGCCCGGTCTCCACAACGCGCTCTTCGAGTCGGCGTTCGTTGCCTTCGCCGACAACCACGCTGACCACGCTCTTGCCATCAACGCTGCGCACGGCGGCCAGGGGCACGCTGAGGGCGTCGTCGCGGCGTTCGGCCACGATAGTGGCGCTGGCAGTCATGCCGGGCTTGAGCGCCGCGCCGGCCGGGTCAATCTCGACGGTGACCTGGTAGGCGGTCACACCGCTATCGTTGCGCGGCAATGGCTCCACGCGCAGCACGGTGCCCTGTAGCGTCTGACCCAGGGCGTCCACCAGCACCTCCACGGGCTGGCCCGGCTGCACACGGGCGATATCTACCTCATCAACCGTTACCTTGACGAGGAAGCGGCTCATATCAATCAGCACGAGCGGGGTGGTCGTTCCCACACTCTCGCCAGGGGCGACGTTGACGCTGGCCACCACGCCGTCGAAGGGGGCGCGCAGGGTCAGGTCGTCGAGGGCCACCCGGGCCTGGTCGAGCTGAGCCCGGGCCTGAGCTACGCGGGCCTCGGCGCGCGCGAGGTCGCTGGCGGTAGGATCGGCGGTCAGTTGTTCCAGGCGGGCGCGAGCCGCCTCGAGATTGGCCTGCTGGGCGGCGAGGGCGCCAGCGCGCTGGGCGCCGGTCAGACGGGCAAGCTCGGCCTGGGCGCGGGCAAGCTGGGCGCGGGCCGCGGCCAGCTCGTCGGCTTCGGCGCCGGCGATCAGCGTATCCAGGTCGGTCTGGGCGGCGCGCACGCGGGCCTCGGCGGTGCGAAGGCCGCTGATCTCGTTCTGGATGGCCGTCTCATAGGCGGTGCGGGCCTGTTGCAGGGCAGCCTCGGCATCGGCAAGGGCACGGGCAGCCTGATCAAAGGCGGCCTGGAAATCTTGCTTCTGGAAATCGTTGAGCGAGCGACCGGTGCGCGGGTCGGTTTCGTTGCGACGCACGTGCTCGAGATCCCAGTAGGCAGCGCTGTAGGCGCTCTGCGCGTTGCGTACCGTGTTGGCGGCGGCCTCGACGTTCAGGCGGGCCTGCTCCTTGGCGCCGGCCAGGGCCGCGCGCTGGCGATCCAGCTCGGCGCGGGCCTCGGCGAGGGTCGCCTCGGCGCGGATGCGGGCATCGGTCTTCGCCCCGGCCTCCAATTCAGCCAGGCGCGCGCGGGCCTCTTCCACACTGGCGCGGGCGGCGGCGATATCGGCATCGGTGACGCTGCCCCGGGTCTGCGCCAGGTTGCCCTGGGCGGCGCGCACCTGGGCGCGGGCCTCGGCGATCTGCTCGGGAGTGGCGCCCTCACGCAGGGCCTGCAGGTCGGCCTGGGCAGCGGCAAGGTTGGCCGCGGCGGCATCGCGGGCAGCGACTTGCTGGCGGTTATCGAGCACGATGAGCGCATCGCCGGTTTTGACCGCATCGCCTTCGACGACCAGCACCTCGGCGACGCGACCCGATGCGGCCGGGAAGGACAACTCGGCCTGGACGCGCGGCTCAACGCGCCCCGTGGCGCTCACACCCAGCACCAGGTCACCCCGGTTTACAGGGACGAGCGTGGCGTCGGCGAGGGGGTTGGCCCGCGCCCCGCTGAAGGCGCGGAAGGCGAAGGTGCCGGCAACGGCCAGCAACAGGATCAGAGCGATGATGACGGCGAAGGTTGGGCGGCGCAGGCCACCCGGTCGAGACTGTGGAACTGTGGTCATGGATGAGTAATCCTCTCAATACCTCTCAGACGCCCGTGCGGCTGCGCCGCACAGTGACGAGATGAACATGCAGGTTTTCGTGGGAGGGCTGCGCCCTCTCAAACCCTCCCCATCGGGAGGGGCGGATGCACATGGGTTTCTTTTTGGGAGGGCTGCGCCCTCCCGGACCCTCCCGGCGGGGAGGGTCTCGCCCTCGCACATCCTGGCTGTCTGCGCGCCCTGGTGGCGCGCATTTAGCGCGGGCTGGTGCCGTACAAAAACAGATCCACCATCTCTTCGGGAGAGATCGGGCTGATCTGTGCCGGGATACCACTCCCGGCCGCCCAGGCCGCCATCCGGCTGTCGCCGGCAAAATCCTGGCATGCCTCCGACATGCTCAAGAACAGATTGGTAAGGGTCACCGGCGGAAAATGTCCCAGCGTCCCATTCGCCACACCCTCCTCCATCACGTTGAGGATGGGCGTAAAGAGGTGCGTGAAAAAGGCCCGTGCCAGGCGGTTGCGGTTAGCCGGCCCCAGATGTTCGGCCATCTCGTGGCGCATCATACGCATATCCCGGTCGCGGTCGTCCATCAGCACGGCGGCCAGGGCGCGCAGCCGGGCAATCGTTCCGCCAGGTGTAGCGGCGGCAGCGGTGAGGCGAGCGCCCATCTCCTGGAGCACTCGCAGCCCCATCTGGACGAACAGTTCCTCCTTGTCGGCGAAGTAGTAGTACAGCGTTGGCTTGGTCACATCCGCGGCGCGGATGATATCGTTGATCGAAACGGCTTTATAGCCCCGTTGCAGAAAGAGGTGGCTGGCGGCGTCAACGATCTTCACCGCCGTGGGGCTGCTGGCGCGTGAGACCGGG
>JBDNDG010000086.1:0-13339 GCA_046719255.1 Chloroflexaceae bacterium | reverse complement strand
GACGTTGCGCCAGCGCAGAAACTTGACGGTGTGGTGGTAGACCCGCCCGATGATCTTGCGGTGCAGCGGGTCACCACGGTCGATCTTCCAGCCGTTGACGATATCAACATCATCCCGCAGGGCGGGCAGGAGCAGTCTGAGTTCGCGCGGATCGTACTGCGCATCGCCGTCGGTGTAGAAGATCAGGTCCTTGGTGGCGCTGGCGAAGCCAACCCGCAAGGCCCCGCCATAGCCCAGTGGCTGAGGGTGGGTGAAGACACGCAGGCGGGGGTAGTGCCGGGCCAGTTCCTCGAGCACCTGCACCGTGTAGTCGGTGCTGCCGTTTTCGACGACGATCACTTCGTAATCGTCGGTCAGGTCCTCGAGAGTCCGGATGACCCCGACCACCATGCTTCCGATCGTGCCAGCATCGTTGAACGCCGGAAAGAAAGCCGTGATACTTGGACGATCGTTCATAGCGGTTCCCTCGATGCGCTGGATCGCTGCTGCAATCAGGTGGCGATTATAGCACAGGTTGCGTACCAAAACGGGCAGGGTGTGCTATGATACGACAAACAGCATTGCGCATACCAGGAGCATACCGTGTGGCTCTGGGCCTTCTTCCTCGTCGTAATTCTCATCGAGGTGTGGTACGCCTTTGCGTTCGTCTATGCCTACGTGCAATTGCGTGAGCGAATGTTGCTGCTACCGGCCTTGCAGGCACTGCTGATGCTGGGCGTGTTTGGCTACCTGGCCTATAGCTTGAACAGCGGCCAGCCGGCCAGTCTGTTTGTGGTGATGCCGCTGCTGCTAGGGGTGCTGGCGATTTCGATCTTCTGGCGCCGCAGCCCGGCTGGCCTGGCACAGTTCACGAAGAGCTATCCGCGGGGAACGCTGGATGTGCTCTCGTTCCGCAAGCCAGCCGCGGATCTGAAGCGCCGCGTGCGTACCAAGTAGCCGCCAGGCTTCCGTCGCGCCGGCTCGCGGGTTGCATGCTTCCGGTGTTCTTCCTCAAAGTGGTGGAAGATGCACGATTACGCGCTGCACGGCCTCAGACCCCATAGTGTTGCCGAACCGGCCAGCCCCGCCGAACTGGCAGAGACACTGCGCCAGGCGCACGAGCGTGGTCTGGCCCTGGTGCCCTGGGGCGGCGGCACGCGCCAGCATGTGGGGCGCCGGCCCGCGCGCTACGATCTGGCGCTCGCCACCCGGCGTCTCAATCGTATCGTCGCCTACCACCCCGAGGATCTGGTCGTCACGGTTGAGTCTGGTGTAACCCTGGAGACGCTGCAGGCATGCCTGGCCCGCCACGGTCAGTGGCTTCCCTGGGACCCTGCTCACCCTGAGCGCGCCACCATCGGGGGCCTGCTCGCCAGCGGCGCCACCGGGGCCTTGCGACTCGGTCATGCGTCTCCCCGTGACTGGACCCTGGGGATGGGCGTTGCGCTCGGCGATGGGCGCCTGGTGAGGAGCGGCGGCCAGGTGGCGAAGAACGTGGCCGGCTGCGACGCGCATAAGCTGCATATCGGCGCCTTCGGTACCCTCGGCGTTATTGCCGAGGCCACGTTTAAGGTGGCCCCACTACCCGAACTCTTTCGGACCCTTATTGCCGTATTCACTGACCCGCGATTGCCGGTGCGCGCCGTTGGCCATCTCCGCGCCGCGCCGCTGCAGCCTGTGGCGCTGGTGGCGCTCAATCGCCCCGCCGCCGATCGTATCCCCGTGCTTCGGACCCTGCTGGAGGGGCAGCCCGACCATATCTCGGTCATCGCGCGCTTTGCCGGCACCGGCCCGACCGTGTCCCGCCAGGTCCACGAGGCCGAGCGCCGGTGTGCCGGTCTCGGCGCGCGGACCGTCGCCGTGCCCCGGGAGGATGATGCGCTGTTGTGGCGCGCCATTTCCAACGCCATGGCCCCGACAGGTGACGGCTCGCTCCTGCTCCGCGCTGGCGCCCCTTCCAGCGCCCTGGGTGCGGTGGCCGGCTTGCTGGAGCGTGTGGCCCGCCGCAATGGCTGGGTCCCCGCGCAGATCGGTATTGCCCCGGCAGGGCTTATTTTCAGCCGCTGGTTCACCGGCCTGGCCGGCCCCGAGGTGGTGAATCAGGCCCTGCTCGAAGCGCGGATCGAACTCAGTGTGCTCGGCGGTTACGTCGTGGTCGAGGAAGCCCCTCCAGCCCTCGCTGGCGCCCTCGACCTCTGGGGGCCGCTCCCCGAAGGGATCGACGTGATGCGTGCCCTGCGCGCCCGCTGGGACCCGGCGGGGATCCTGAACCCCGGTCGCTTCGTAGTGTAAATTGAGAACGGGTATGCACCTCCTGGGCGTAGACATCGGTGGCACGGGAATCAAAGCAGCGGTGGTTGATGTTGCCACGGGCGCTCTGCTCACGCCTCGACAACGTGTCCTGACTCCCCAGCCGGCGACTCCCGAGGCCATTGGCGTTGCCGTGGCCGGATTGGCGCGAGCCCTTGACTGGCACGGGCCGATCGGCTGTGGTTTACCCGCCGTGGTCAAGAATGGGATCGTGCGCACGGCATCGCATATCGCCCCGGAGTGGATCGGCGTTGATGGTCGGCAGCACCTCCGGGAAGCGCTGGGTCAACCCGTGGCACTGCTGAACGACGCTGATGCCGCCGGGATCGCCGAAATGCGCTTTGGCGCCGGACGCGGGCGCAACGGTGTGGTGCTGATGCTGACTGTGGGGACCGGCATCGGGACGGCCCTGTTCATCAATGGCACGCTGATCCCCAATACCGAATTGGGGCACATTGAGATCCGCGGCAAGGACGCCGAACGCCGCGCCTCCGAAGCTGCCCGGAAGCGTAAGCGCCTGAGTTTTGCCGAGTGGGCGCCTCTGTTCGATGAGTACATTCACCGCATAGTCGCGCTGATCTGGCCTGATCTGGTCATCGTTGGCGGTGGCGTCAGCAAAGCCTTCGACGAGTTTGGTCCCCTGTTGTCGGCGCCGGTGGAGATCGTTCCAGCGCACTTGCGCAACGAGGCGGGAGTGGTTGGCGCGGCGCTGTACGCTGCCACCTGTCTGGCGATGCTGCCGCCGGAGTAAGTGGCGCATCCGGCACGTTCCGGGTTACCCTCAGTGCGGCGAAGGGTCCCGGTCGAGATGTCTGGCCTGTTCAGTTCCAGCCAGTATAACCTGTAGAAGGAGGGACAGCATGTTCGCGCTCGGTGTCATTATCGCGATAGGCTCGGCGATCGCGTTCGCCATCCTCGGCGCTCTGGTCCTCTGGGGCGGTTGGGTCACCACGTCGCGGGAAATACCTGTGCATTTCGTCAGCGCTGGCGCCTCCTCGGGTGCGCGCATCGCTACCCTCCTGATGGTCGGCTTACCCGTGCTCGTCACGGGGGTCTTTGGTCTGCTCGCCGGCTGGCGCATCCTGATGGTTGCCCTGGGCCTCGGCTGAGCCGCGGTTCGCCGGCTGGCGATTGTGGTATGATTCCGTCCGTATCGGACACGCGCCGGGGTGTGCGCGACGGCGCGCCCCGGCGCGGTATGTGAGGAGGTTCTATGCCCGCCAACGCCCTTCCGCGGCCCGTCGTCCTGGCGATTATGGACGGTTGGGGCCTCGCCCCCCCTGGACCCGGCAATGCCGTGGATCTGGCGCAGACCCCCAATGTGGATCGCTGGACCGCTGAGTGCCCCTTTACGACCCTCTGCGCCTCGGGCCTCGATGTGGGTCTGCCCGAGGGCCAGATCGGCAACTCTGAGGTGGGTCACCTGAACATCGGCGCCGGTTTTGTGGTCTACCAGGAGTTGACGCGCATCAGCAAGGCCATCACCGATGGCGATTTCTTTACCAATCCCGCCTTGCGCGGCGCTATTGCCCACGCCCGGGCCACGGGGGGCGCTCTGCATCTGATGGGCCTCTTCGGCCCCGGCGGTGTGCACGCCCACGAAGATCACCTGCATGCCCTGCTGGAACTGGCCCGCCGCGAAGGGCTTGATCGGGTCTACCTGCACCTGTTCCTCGATGGACGCGATGTGTTGCCCCGTAGCGCCCTCGGCTTCCTCGACACCCTCGAAGCCGCCATCGCGCGCACCGGCGTCGGGGTCGTAGCTACGGTTTCGGGGCGCTACTACGCGATGGACCGCGACAAGCGCTGGGAGCGCACCGGGCGCGCCTACGCGGCGATTGTCGAGGGTACAGGCGAAACCGCGCCCGATGCTCGCACCGCCATCCAGCAGGCCTACGCTGCCGATATCAGCGATGAGTTTGTCCCGCCTACGGTGATCGTTCGCGATGGCACGCCAGTGGCGACCGTCAAGGATGGCGATGCGGTGATCTTCACCAACTTTCGCCCCGACCGGGGCCGGCAACTCACCCGCGCCCTGGTGCTGCCCGATATTAACGAGCAGATCCAGCGGCACTACGCCCGGCAAAAGGAAGAGGGCCTCAAGTTGCCCGATACGATCTGGCAGCGCCCCCGCCAGTTGCAGAACCTCCACATGGTGACCATGACCCAGTACGAGGAGGGTCTGCCGGTCGAGATCGCCTTCCCGCCGCGTCCTGTGGTCGAGCCGATTGCCGCTGTGGTGAGCGCCGCGGGCAGGCGCCAGTTCCACATCGCCGAGACCGAGAAGTATCCCCACGTGACCTTCTTTCTCAATGGTGGCCGGGAAGAGCCCTTTCCTGGCGAGGACCGCCTGCTCGTGCCCTCGCCCAAGGTGCCAACCTACGATCTCCAACCCGAAATGAGCGCCCCCGAGGTCACCGAACGTCTGATCGAGGCCATTCGCAGCGATCAGTACGATTTCATCGTGGTTAATTACGCCAACCCCGATATGGTCGGCCATACCGGGGTGATCCCGGCGGTGGTTAAAGCCTGCGAGACAGTGGATGCCGGGATGGGCGCAGTGGTGCCCGAGGTGCTGGCGCGTGGTGGCGCGCTGCTGATTATCGCCGACCACGGTAACGCGGAGCAAATGATCGACCCCGAAACGGGCGGCGCCCATACTGCCCATACCACCAATCCGGTGCCCTGCATTCTCGTGGCCGCCGAGGGTCTGGGCCTTGGCAAGAACGAGGTCTTTCTGCGCTCCGGCGGGCGTCTCGCCGATGTGGCGCCAACCCTGCTGGAGCTTCTCGGCCTGCCCGGAGCCGCGGATATGACCGGCGAATCGCTGATTGTGCGCCGGTAGTTGGCGGTGGGGAGGGCTTGCCGCCCCCGTGGGCAGGGGCATGGGGAACCCCGGTTTCCCCATACCCCAACCGCGGTTGGGGTTGCCTCGCACCCCGATGATCGCGGGCATGGGGAACCCCGGTTTCCCCAATGTTCACATCAGCCCCCCACCTCCACAACCTCCCACAATCTGCGTAACTCCGCTGCTCTGCCTCCGGTATACCCATTGCCGTAACCCTGCCAATAAACTCTGTACCACACTATGACCCAGAGACCCCTTTCCGCGCGCAACCGTCACTGGAACCTGCTCCCCCCCGCACCGCCGGAGTTTGTGCGCCAGAGCGGTTTAAGCCCCCAGCTGGCCTCACTGCTGTATCAGCGCGACCTGCGCGACGCCGACGCGACGCGCCTGTTCCTCGACGCTGACTACTCCCGTGACCTGCACGATCCTCTGGGCATGCGCGGCATGGCCGAGGCCAGCGCCCGCATCGCCGAGGCCATTGCTCGCGGCGAACCTGTGGCGGTGTACGGCGACTTCGACACCGACGGGGTGACTGCGGTGACGCTCCTGGTGCAGGCTCTGACCGCGATGGGCGCGAATATCCGTCCCTATATCCCCCATCGGTTGCGCGAGGGCTACGGGCTGAACGTGCAGGCCCTCCGCCACCTGGCCGGCGAAGGGGTGCGCCTGCTGATCACCGTGGACTGCGGCATCAGCAATGTCCTTGAGGTGGCCGAAGCAACCCGAATCGGCCTGGACGTGATTGTGACCGACCACCATACTCCCCCGGCGACGCTCCCCGCCGCGCTGGCGGTGGTCAACCCCAAACAGCCCGACTGCGCCTACCCCTACAAACATCTGGTCGGGGTTGGCATTGCCTTCAAGCTGGTGCAGGCCCTGGTCCGGCGCGGGTTGTCGCTCGGCGCGGTGCGGGGCCGTGACCTGCTCGATGTCGTGGCTCTGGGCACCGTCGCCGACATGGGTCCCCTTACCGGTGAGAACCGCGTGCTGGTCAAAGCCGGCCTTCAGGCCCTCAACACCACCCGGCGACCGGGCCTGAACGCGCTGATCGAAGTGTCGGGGCTGGTCCAGGGGCAGATCACCGCCACCGACATCGGGTTCATGCTCGGCCCGCGGCTCAACGCCGCGGGCCGGCTCGATGACGCGGTTCGGGCCTACCAGTTGCTGCTCGCGTCCGACTATGCCAGCGCGCGGGCCATTGCCGAGGAGTTGAACCGGACCAATCGCGAGCGGCAGGAGTTGACCCGGCAGGTGCAGATGGCGGCTCGCGCCCAGGCCGAGGCCACGGGGAAGCACCTGCAACGGGTGGTGGTGATCGCCAGCGAGGAGTTCCCGGCTGGCGTGGTGGGCCTGGTGGCGGGGAAACTTGTGGAGGAATGGGGACGTCCGGTGCTCCTGATCGAGCGCGGCGCGGAGCTTTCGCGCGGCTCGGCGCGCTCGATCCCCGGCTTCAGCATTGTCGAGGCCCTGGCCAGTCGCAGTGACCTGTTCGTGCGCTTCGGCGGCCATGCCGCCGCTGCCGGCTTTACCATCGCCAGCGCCAACCTCCCGCTCCTGGAGCAGCATCTGCTGGCCCTGGCCGAAGAACGCCTCACCGACGCCATGCTCCAGCCGTCACTGACCATTGATGCCACCCTCGACCTGAATGCCGTCAGTTACGACCTGCTCGCCGAGTTACGCCGTCTCGAACCCTTTGGCCAGGCCAACCCCCTCCCCACGCTGATGAGCCCGGCGGTACAGGTGATCGATGCCCGGCCCCGCGGCGGCGATGGCCAGCACCTGCGCCTGCTCCTGCGGCGCGATGGCGCCACGTATGAGGGGATTGCCTTCCGGCTCGGCCACCTCGCTGAGGCCCTGCGCCGGCATCCGTTCATTGACGTGGCCTACCAGCTCGAAGCCAACCAGTGGAACGGCGAGACGCGGTTACAGTTAAACATTAAGGATTTTCGTCGCGCCAGGGGGTAATCCTGCTCCATGGGCGGCTAACGTGAACATAGCCCGTGTGCGGGAAGGTTTGGGAGGACTACGCCCGCGCCCTCCCAGGAACCTCTTCGTTTCGTTCTGGCGTTGTGCGGCGCAGCCGCATGGACGGCTGATATGAACATCGAAGCGTTTGGGGGAAACCGATTTCCCCACCCCTCTCTTCAGAAGGGTGCGGATAGGCCCGGAACGCACCCTTCGATACGGCCTGCGGTCAAGCAGCCTGTGAAGACCGCAGGCCGCGAGCATACGCTACCGACCCTCTAGCCGGCCATGCCGACGCTGCGGCGCCGCGTGGGACGCCGGCGCCGTTTCGATAGGTGATCACGTTCGCCACGCTCCTCCTGGGTGTGCACCAGGCCCTGCGCGCGGGCGCGGACCAGCGCCTCGACACAGGCGCTGTCCAGCTCAACCCCGGCCAGGCTGCGCAGAATGGCGATCGCCTCATCGGCCGAGCGGGCTGGCTGGTAAGGGCGGTGGCTGGTAATCGCGTCGAAGACGTCGGCCACGGCGACGATGCGGCCCACCAGCGAGATCTGGTCGCCGCGCAGACCATGGGGGTACCCGCGCCCGTCGAGGCGCTCGTGATGCTGAGAGAGCGCCGTCCAGCTTTCGCGCAGCACCTCAAGCTCGAGCAGACCGTTCTCCTTCAGAAACTCCAACCCATGCTCCGGATGCTGGCGCATCTGCGCGAACTCGGTATCGGTGAGCTGGCGGCGCTTCTTGAGAATACGGTCGGGCACGCGGATCTTGCCTACATCGTGGAGCTTGCTGGCGATGCGTACCCGGTACACCTCGTCGGAACTCAGGCCCAGCTCCTGGGCAATCGCTACCGAGAAATCACTCACACGCTGGCTATGACCACGGGTGTAGGGGTCTTTCAGGTCAATTGCTCCCGTGATGGCGTCAATGATCCGGGTCGAGAGCGCCGACACCTCGGAATACAACTGGGCCAGGCGGATGACCGTAGCGGCCTGACCGGCCAGCGTTTGAAACAGGGCGATGTCGTCCGCAGCGAAGCCACTCCTGTGGCGCGGGTTCAGCGCCTGAGCGCCACCGATGATCCGCTCCTCGGCGATTCCACGCACGTCGCCCAGTTGAATGCGGGGCGCCTTGAGTGGCACGCAGAGGATCGAGCGGGTGACGAACCCGCTGTTGGTGTCAATGTGCCGGTAGAAGCGCGGATCGCGGCGCACATCGTTGACCGCCACCGTCTCGCCGGTTGCCACCACGTGGCCGATAATACCGTGCCCGGCCGGCACTCTCTGGGCCACGATCCGCTCGCGGCTTGAGCCGACAGCAATGTGCAACACCAGGTCATCCTGCGCCGGGTCGCGCAGCCAGATTGACGTCGCCTCGACGTTCAGCAGGTCGCAGGCGTGGCTCATGATCCGATGGAGCAGTTCGTCGCGGTCGAGCGTGGTGGTCAGGTTGGAGATGATCTCCAGCAGGGCGCGTTGGCGCCGTTCACGGCGCTCGGCCTCCGCCAGGATCCGGGCTTTCTCCATCTCGTTCACCAGGCGCGAACTGAGCAGGCTGAGCAAGGCCGGCTCTTCACGGTCATCGGCTGGAGTATCAGGCAGGTTGAACACATGGACGCAACCGAGAGGCCGCCCGTGGCTCACCAGTGGCTGACAGAGGACCGTGCGCAGGCGCAGGGAGGCTGCTGCCGCGCCGCACAGCCAGTCCTGATGCGGATCGCGCCACAGGTCAGCAACGAACAGCGCTGTTCCCCGGCGCAGCGCGGCGCCTGCGAGGCCCTGGCTGGCTTCGCCACGGGCATGGCTGAGGTGCTGCCCGCGGGGAAGCCCGGTTACCGCCTCAACCACCATGGCCTGCGAGTGTTCGTCATAGAGCGAGAGCACACCGGCTTCGGCCTCGGTCACGAGGACCATCAGATTGAGCATCTGCTCGAACAGATCCTCCCGAGCACCGGTAGCCAGGAGTTGATCGGCGCGCTGCATGGCCTGAACGAATCGCTGGAAGCGTGTTTCACGAATGAACATGCTGAACCTCCAGGCACCTCGAAGCGGACAGGCGCCGAAAGCGTGATACCACTACGAGGCTTGCTAATGCATCCGGCGAGTTCCATGTCACCCTGAGCGAAGCGAAAGGTCCTGGCCGAGATGCTTCCCTTCGACTGTGCTCAGGGCTGCGGCCTCGCTCAGCATAACCGATGACGTGCCGGACGCACCACTTACAGCGATGCTTACTACGAATCGAACGTGAGCGGACAGTGGACATCCTCCAGCCAGAGCGCATCGGAACGCCAGTGCGGCAATCTGCAATCCGAAATCTGCAGTCGACAATAGTATCCGGCGGCGACCAACACGACGGCGGCGTACCGTGCGGCGCGCGACCCGCGACACTGCGGCTGACAAATTATCGCTACGAGACCAGGATCTCGTTGGCAGGTCGCTGTGAACAGCGGCCGCCGATCAGGTACGAGGGTCGCAATAGCAGTGCGTGGTCGGGAGAAGGTGCGCTGCCAGGAACCCGGGCCGTGGATTGTGGGTTCGGACTTCGTCCGATGCTTTCCCTCGTGAAAGGATGGCGGACGCCCTTGCCGCCGCCCCTTCGCAGCAGGGTCACGTACAGGATTCGATGGGTGCCAGGGCGCGAACATAGCGCACCAGTTCTTCGGGATCGGCGGCGAGCGCAACCGGCACGCCAGCAGCTTCGGCGATCCGCTGCGGTCCCCAATCGTCAATGGTGCGTTCACCCCGGTAATCGAACATCACCCGCGGAAGCAGGGCACGGGCGCAGCCGCTTGCCCTGAGCGCGGGCACGACATCCTCAGCGGTGAGCAGGCCGCTCACGGTGACTGTCGGGCCAAAAAACGTGTTGATCACCGGCACGACCCGGGCCGTCAACCCCTCGATCCGATTCAGGCGCGCAGCGACATGTTCCATCAACCCGGCAACCAGCGTGCCGCAGACAATCGCCAGACTGGTTGGCCGGGGCAGGCGCGGCGGCAGGCGGCGGCGCGCCCTCGCCCAGAGGTCGAGGAAATCGCGAACCATTCCGACGCCGTTGGAATACTGCGGCATCCCATCGTAACGATCGGCGGGAGGGATGGAACGCCCCGACAGGAGGTAGAATTCGTCGCTGGGATAGACGAAGGTCATCCCCAGCTCATCGCGGCAGCGAGCGCCGAAGGACTCCACCAGATCAATGACCGCGGCGGCTTCAGCGGGGGTGTAGCAGCGCAGAGGGATGTTGCCGGCTGCCGCCAGCCGGGAGCAGAAGCCCAGCGCGGGGTCATGGAGCGGCGCGGCGGCGTCTGAGGAGGCTGCCGGCGCCAGCGCGAGAGGCAGCTGACCAGCGGTGTGCTCCCACAACGGCTGGCGTTCCCAGTTGGTATCGATCCACTCGGGACGTTCATGCACCTGAATGGCGGCCTTGAGGCTAGCGGGTCGTTTCCCGTCGGAGCGGTACTTCGTCAGCCCTACCGGCACCACGGCGATGGACTGCACCGTGGGGTAGAGTGCGATGAGGTCGGCAATGCTCTGCCGCAGCACTTCGCCATCATTCGCGCCAGGGCAGACCACGATCTGGGTATGTACCTCGATCCCCAGCGTGCCCAGGCGTCGGATTTGCGCGCGCACGTCGGGCACATCCCGCTTGCCGAGCATCACCGCCCGCCAGAAGGGGTCGGTCGCATGGACACTGATGTGGAGTGGTGAGAGGCGCTGCCGTTCGATCCGTTCCCAGTCGGCCTCGCTGAGATTGGTGAAGGTAACAAAATTGCCATAGAGGAACGAGAGGCGGTAGTCGTCGTCCTTCAAATAGAGCGTCTTACGGAAGCCCTTTGGCATCTGGGTCAGGAAGCAAAACGGACACTTGTTATTGCACGTGCGCAAGCGGTCGAACAGCGGTTCGCTAAACTCAAGGCCCAGATCCTCGTCGGGATCTTTTTCAACCTCAATCAGCAGTTCCGCATCGCCGGAATGGACGAGTAGTTCCAGGCGCTCTTCGGCGATGGCGAAGCGATAGTCAATCACGTCGCGGAGGCGTTGTGCGCCCACGGCAATCAGCACGTCACCGGGCTTGAGGCCAATCTCGGCGGCGATGCTGCCGGGGGCCACGGCGACGATCAGGCCGCCCTCGCCGGTGATCTGCTTGACGTCGGGTTGATATTCCACGGTTGATTGCGCCTGGTTTGTAACAGAGGTCAACAACAATGAATGACAGATAAAGTGTTCATGGCAGTACTTCGCCCTCCCGCTTCCTCCTGTCTGATGGGCGAGGATGTGGGGAAAACCGTCTGTCCCGATGGCCCCTCAGGGGAGGGCGTGGGAGGGCGAAGCACTCCAGTGTGCATATCAGGTGGTTCGGTACAGCATTATACCACGGACCCCTTGTCAGGCCGATGAATAGCGGTTGTAGAATAGTTTATCACTAGTCAGCCGGTCGTGCGGCTGCGCTGCACAACGCCAGAACGAACAGAGGTTGTTCCTGGGAGGGCGTAGCTCTCCTACACCCTTACCCTTCTCACAGGGAGAGGCGTGGGGAACCCCGGGTTCTCCTCTGCCCACATCAGTTGTGGGCGGTGAAGCTGCGTCGAAGGTTGCACCGATGAGCGATTCGCCAGGAACAGATGCGGTATTGTTGCCCGGGCATTTCGAGGCGCCGGTGCTCGGTGTGCCGATCGTTTTTCGCGCCACCAGCGCGGCGGTGATCGCTGCCGCTGAGCGGGCCTTCGGGCTGTGGCGCAGCCTGCCGGCAGCGCTGGTCGAGCCAGGGCCGCCGGGGGAGGTGGTGATGATCGTTCAGGCCCTTGCTCCCGACGAGGCGTCGCTGAGTGGAACGGTGGTGACGCGGAGCCACGCGGGCGCGCTGATCGCGGCGGGTGGAGGGTGTTTGCTCTGTGTGCAACCGGCGAGTGGGTCCGCCCTGGCCTTTATCGCCCCTGAAGTGGTGGCAGATGGACCGAGGCTGCGCCGCGAGGTGCTTGAACGAGTGGGTCTGGCCCTGGCCGGCGCTCGCGGGCGAACGCCGTTGCCAGCCGGTGCAGTGGTGTGGGATGGACACGCTCTGATCTTCAGCGGGGCCGATGCGTTGCTCAACGCCACCCTTGCCGTCGGCTGCGCGCGCGCCGGTGGCGCCCTGCTGGCCGCCGGCGTGGTCCACCTCGGCGCGGGACGCTCGCCAATACTCTGGGGCCATCCGGGGACGGTGCGCCTGCCGTCTGTGGCTACGAACCTCTTCCCCGATCTGCCGGCGCGCGCAGCGAACAGTGAGTCGTCCGTGCTCGAACTGGACGCGGCTGCGCTCGGCGCGGAGCGTCTGGCGACCCACGCTGCGCGGGCCACGCTGTGCCTGGTGGAACGGATCACGGGGCAGGCCAGTTATCTGGAGCGGCTGGCCCGTGATGAGGCGCTGGGCCTCCTGGCGCGCTCGCTGGCGCCTGATCCGGCTGCGCTAGCGCTGCTCGCAGCGCTTGTTGGCAAGGACGCCTGCTGGCTGCGGGTGGGCGCCGACGTGGGCGCCGCCGTGGCGCTCATCGGGCGCCTGGCGGCGCAGGGAAGCCTGAGGTGAATACAGGTTTCCCCATATCCCTGCCCACGGGGCGGCAAGCCCTCCCAGGAAACAACCTGTCTTCAGCGTGTCAGAGGATGGGGAAACCGGGTTTTCCCACGCCCTTTGGCAGATTTTTGGGGTCACGGCCTCTCCACCTCACCCTCCCGGCCCCCCTCTTCCTGATCGGCAGAGGGGAGAAGGCGTTGGGACGCCACACACATGTGGACTCCCCCTCTCCCGCTACAGGAGAGGGGGCTGGGGGGTGAGGACTCGCGGCAGCCATAGCATCCTGATGGGCCAGAAAACTCTACCCCTGAGAGTCCTGGCGCCCCCCATCCCACAGGTAGCGCTCCAGATCAACGCGGTCGCTCTCATCCACCTGAATACCTTCGGCTTCAAGGCGCGCCCGTTGCAGCGCCGGTTCATAGGCGTTGCTGATAAAGCCGTTGCGGTTGATGACGCGCCACCAGGGCACGTCGTCCTCGCCAGTGGTGCGGAGAGCGTGGAGGGCGTAGCCCACCAGGCGGGCGTGGCCAGGATACCCCGCCAGGACGGCTACCCGGCCATAGCTACACACCCGTCCGTAGGGGATGCGCCGGACCACTGCATAGATTGCCGCATAGCTGTTCATTGCTCAGGCCAGGCGACCGCCGTCCACGGCGAGCGTGGCGCCGGTGACGAAGGAGGCGTCATCGGAGC
>JBDNDG010000085.1:0-13359 GCA_046719255.1 Chloroflexaceae bacterium | reverse complement strand
AATCCGACCAATGTCCATCCTCCTTATCTGTTTCACATCTTCACAACAATGATTGGAGCGAGATTGAAGACCGGTTACATCATCTAGAAAGAGAGCACCTATGCGAAGCATCCGCATTATCCATCTCGCGTTTACGTTCGGAATTGGCCTGTTCGCAGGTTTGCTTTACGCCTTCCAGCAAGGAGTTATTCCCACTCTCAACACGCTCACGGCGACGGAATACACCAGAGTAGAACAGGGCCTGATTGGCGCGCTCGATGCCTTTCCGACAGGTGTCATCGTGGTCGCAACACTTTCGATGCTCCTGCCGCTCTATCCGCTGATACGTTTATGGAACCAACGCAACAGCCGTTACTGGCGGTTGACACTGCTGGGCTGGGCGCTGTTCTTCTTTGGTGTTGGGGTGTTTACGATTGCGCTCAATGTGCCCATCAACAACTATGTGCTTACCTGGGACCCCGCGGCTCCACCGGCAGACTGGGAGGCTGCGCGTTCGAACTGGAATATGCTCAACGCCATTCGCACTCCCGTCAACTACCTCAGCTTTATATTCATGATCTGGGCGGCCTTTGAAGCGCCCGAGGCCTGAGTGCAAGCGCAGTTCATGCTTTCCCGGGTTTGGCCCCTACGCTCGCATGTATCGGCGCAGGTGGAGATTCCGCGATTGGACGTTCGACTGTACGCTGCAAACGTATTGTAGCACGCAGCGCGAACCAGACCAGCGCGCGCAATGCCGACTGGTATAATACCAACTGGCATTGCGCGGAAACGCAATGCCAGAGCGCATCGGAACGCCATCGCCACAATCGGCAATCTACCAGCTCAAATGGTTCAAGCCATGCCGTACCGGTTCATTGCAATCGACCTCGACGGCACCCTGCTCGACTCTGCCCGCCGCCCGGGTCCCGGCAGCGCCGCGGCCATTGCCGCCTGCGCGGACCGGGGGGCGCGCGTGGTGCTGGCCACCGGGCGCAGCTTCGACTCCGCCCGGCCTTACATCCGCGAACTGGCGCTGCGGCCCCCATATATCACCCTCAACGGCGGGGTCCTGGCCGAACCCGAGGTGGGGCGGTTCACCGTCCGCGCCACCCTCTCACCCGCGCAGCTCACTGCTGTGCTCGACCTGCTCACGGCCCGGGGTATTGCCCATACGGTCTTCGGGGCCGGCGGAATCTATGCTGTGCCCGGCACGCCACACCTGGAGATGCTGGAGGACTACGGCGAGCCGCCCGCCGTCGCCTGCGCCCCCGAGGAGATGCGCGACGTGCCCGCGCCGATGAAGGTGCTCGCCTTTCTCCCCCCTGGCCCGCTCGACCAGGAGCTGGCCACCGCCGCCGGCGCGCAGGTCGCGACGATCCGCAGCGGCGAGCATTTCTTCGAGTTCATGCCGCCAGGGGTCAGCAAGGGCGCAGCGCTGAGCGACCTGATGGCGCGCTACGGCGTGGACCGCGAGGAGGTGCTGGCGATAGGCGACGGCGAGAACGACTTGAGTATGTTCGCCGTGGCGGGCATGAGCGTGGCCATGGCCGACGCTCCCGCGCGCGTGCGGGCGCAGGCGCGCGAGCTAACCGCTAGCTGCGCCGCGGGTGGCGTGGCGCTGGCCCTGCAGCGACTGGTGCTACGCTGACGCACCTGACGCTCAGCATATTGCCGGGACGCCCGGCGATCTGTCGCCTCGAGCCCGACGCGGCTGATATGAAACGATGGGGAAACCGGGTTTCCCCATCCTCCTGCCTGGGGGAGGGTTTGGGAGGGTTTATACCATTTCAGATTGTAATGGACCATCTGGATAGTTGCATCACACCGCAGCTCACCCTGTCTGGTCGGCAGCGGCGCTTTTACCAGCGCTTGCTGCAGCGCCTGGCGGCGCTTGCGTTGGGGTAACGGGGAACCCGGGGTTCCCCGTTACCCATTCCCCTTTCACGGGTAGGGTTTTTGGCAGACGGGGGTCCTGATGCGCTGGAGGTCCTCACCTCCTGCCCCACCTCACCCGCAGGAGAGGGGAGTGTGGTGTTGGCGTTGGGATGGACCAGCGGAGTTGGCGCGCCGCAACCACAGATTCTAACCCCTGACAGGGTGAGGGGGGAGGAGGGTAGGGTATGCCAGGACCGGGGCACAGCCTCCAACACAGCCTGCACCTGAGAAGCAACCCTCCGACCCCTACGATCGCCTCAGATTCAGACTCTTCGGCAGATACACCAGAATAAACTCGTTATCATCGGGTGCCAGCCCCGGGCGCCGCCCCGCGCTGAAGGGGTAGTTGTTGTCGTTGAGCACCAGAAGCGTGCGGCTGTCCACCGGGTACACGGCCTCGATGGTAACGAAGGGGAACTTGAAGATTGGGCCAAAGCCGAAAGCACCCTCTTCGGGCCGGGTAAGCCTGTTCCGGTCGGTGATCTGCATCAAGTCTACCAGCAGCTCCTTCTGCAGCAGGCTGCCCTCACTCACCCGGTCGAGGCTCACCAGGTAGATACGCTTGAAGAGGGCATTGGGCCCTTCGCCGGCGTCGCGCTCGATGACCAGAAACTCGCGGTCGTTGATCGCCGTCAGTTCGCCGATGGCGTGGTTGGGCGCCTCCATCGGGTAGAACCAGATCCGGTCGGTGTACTGCTTCGTCGCCAGATCAAACTCGCGCAGCAGCAAGCGGTTGCGCACCGGGTCATCGAAGAGCGGCCCTTCGAGCAGCGGGTAAAGACGCGTGCCGCTGGTGTTGAGGGCCATGCCCTCGAAGCCGCGGCTGGTGGGCAGATTGGCGGCTGTGCGGCGCGCCTCGGGCGTAGGCAGGGCGCTGAAGTCGGGGTGTTCGGGGGACTTCACCACGTCAAGGCCGCGGGCGAAGGGGCGCAGTGCGGGAGGCACCGGCGTGGGGTAGGGTGGCTCGAGCAGGCGCCCCTGGGCATCGAGGTGCAGCAGGTAGGGACCGAACTCATCGCCGACCCAGAACGTGCCGTCACGGGCCTGGCGGAACGACTCGGGATCGAAATCGCCGCCGGTGAGCACCCGGTCGCCAGCAGCGTTGACGATCGGGAAGGGCACCTGCCGGTTCGGATCGCTCATCTCGGTGTAACCGACGACGCTGACGCTACCGCGTCGAAAATCGGCTTTGAGTTCGTACCAGCGCAGACGGTAGTCGGCGCTGTTGCCCTTGGCGCCAAAACCGTTGTCGGAGAGTCCGAGCCAGTTGCCATTCCAGAGCGGCAGCACGGCGCTGAAGCCCTGCACCGGCTGCTGGGCAAAGGGCGGGCGGCGGCCATTCGCCGCGTTGATGGCAAACCCCGAGGGCGGACCGGCAGCGAAAGTGTCGGCGGGCAGCATGGCCCAGCCGCGCAACTCCACATAGGGAACCGTCTGAGCCTGAGCGGAGGGCGCGGCGGCGGGCAGGGCCACCAGCGCCAGGAGTACCACGACCACGAGCAGCAGCCATTGGCGACCAAACGCGACTCGCTGAAGCATACCTGGCCTCCCTGTTGCGCGGCAGGGTAAGCCGCCAGCGCGCACGAAGCGCTGGCGCGCCCTCGACCTGGAGAAACGCCCGGTTGCCCCCGGCAACCCCGCGGCTTGCCCCCGTCGCGCAGTCCTCTGCGAGCTTAGCACACCGGTGATAGTACTACCAGAAGGTTATATTTTGGTAAATTATGGTTAAAGTATAGATTAAACTACGCTTTACACTATCATTGACTTGCTGTAAGGCGGTGCTATATTGGAAGTACGTCCGAGGAGAGCGGGCTTTCCCACCTGCGGTGAGCTAGCTGCTTCAACTGTATCTGCGCTCAGGGTGACCGGCTGCGACAGGCAACGGAAAATCAAGAACCACGGGTTCCTCAGTTCCACCCACTATAATCAGCGTACCTCCCCGACGCGCTGGACGACGACACGCCATTGTGTGTAGACACCTGTCCATGCTCCGTGCGATGATAAGGAGGTAGCGTATGTGTACGCGATGGTTGGTACTGTTCGCGCTGGTCATTGCGCTTCTCGTCGGCACAGGCGGCAGCGGCACCACCCGGGCGGCAGCGGTCACTTCTCCCCCTCCGGTTCCTGGAAGTTGTGTTGGAGACGTGCTATCGAGGTACAAGATCTGCGTCCCGCAGAGCGGCTGGAACGGCGACCTGGTGCTCTGGGCCCACGGCTACGTGCTGCGCGACGACCCGCTGACGTTCCAGGATGAACTGCCCGGCGATCCGCCGATCGCGTTGCCGACGCTGGTGCAGAGCCTGGGCTACGCCTTCGCCGCCACCACGTATCGCGAGAATGGCGTGGTGGTACCTCAGGCGCAGGAGGATCTGCTCGACCTGCTGGAGGTCTTCAAGCGAGGCTATCAGCAACAGACCGGTCAGCCCTATACGGGCCGGGTCTACATCACCGGTGCGTCCATGGGCGGCCTGATCGCCACCCTGCTGGCCGAGAAGTACCCCTCTACGTTTGCGGGCGCGCTGGCCGCCTGCGGCATCGTCGGCGACTTCCGCCAGCACGTGAACTACTGGGGCGACTTCCGCGTGGTCTTCGACTACTTTTTCCCCGGCACCCTGGCGCCCTCACAGGACCTGACACCGAGTTCGGAGGCGTGGAACACGAGTTACGGCCCGGCGGTTGCGGAGGCCGTGAGGCGGAATCCCTTCGGTGCGCGGCAGCTCATTGCGGTCACCAGAGCGCCGGTTGACCCGAGGGCCACCAATCCACCACTCAACACCATCGCCTCCGTGCTGCGCTACAGCGCCCTCTCGGCCGCTGACACCGAGCAGCGGCTTGGCGGCAATCCCTTCGACAACATGACCCGCTGGTACTGGGGCTCAAACAACGACCTGCTACTGAACCTGCGTGTCGCCCGTTTCCGCGCCAGTCCAACGGCGCTGGCCGAGATTCGCGCGAACTACGAGACCAGTGGCAAGCCGCGCATCCCAATCGTCATGCCCCATACCACCCAGGACGAAGTCGTGCGCTTTGAGCAGAGCCTGCGCTACTGGCTGAAGGCCCGCCCCGAGGGGGCCGGGCGCGTGACTGTCATCCCGATCGCGCGCTTCGGGCACTGCAACTTCACTGCCAGGGAGATCGTCTTGAGCTTCGCCCTGCTGGTGACGCAGGCCACCGGCACCCTGCCCGCCGGTCTGGCGGCTGAGATGGCCGAACTCGACGCTGCCCCGCTCGATACCAACCTGACGCCGTACCTGGAAGCCCTACGCGCCGCCGAGGCTGAAGACGCCGTCCAGCAGGCCCGGGCGAGCTGGAGCCGGGTCTACCTGCCGGTGGTGGTGCGCTAAACATAAGGGGGTGCGGAGGAAACCGGTTCCTCCGCACCCCCTCGCCACGCTGAAGGCGGGCCGCTGCTTCCTACCCTGCCGCGGCAATGCCCTGAATACCGCCCTCGGTCATCTTGCGAGCGTCAATGAGCCGGTCCA
This sequence comes from Chloroflexaceae bacterium, assembly GCA_046719255.1. Classification (GTDB taxonomy): domain Bacteria; phylum Chloroflexota; class Chloroflexia; order Chloroflexales; family Chloroflexaceae; genus JACAEO01. The sequence continues at coordinate 7,963 of JBDNDG010000085.1, read as the reverse complement.
CCTCTTCAGCGCTGAGCAGGCCCTTCTCGACGACCACCTCTTTGATCGTCTTGCCCGGGGCCATGGCCTCCTTGGCCACCGCGGCGCCGTTCAGGTAGCCGATGACCGGATTGAGCGCCGTCACCAGAATGGCGTTCTTAGCCAGCCAGCCCTCGGCCTTCTCGCGATTGGCGGCAATGCCCACCACGCACCTGGTTGTAAAGGCGTTAATCGCCCCGATCAGCACATGCATCATCTCGAAGAGGTTGTGGGCAATGATCGGCATCATCACGTTTAGCTCGAGTTGCCCTGCCTGCGCCGCCAGGCTTACCGTGAGGTCGCAGCCCTGCACGTGGAAGCAGGCCATGTTGAGCATCTCGGCCAGCACCGGGTTGACCTTGCCGGGCATAATGCTCGACCCGGGTTGCACCGCCGGCAGGCGGATCTCGTCGAGGCCCGTGGCCGGGCCGGAGGAGAGCAGGCGGAAGTCGTTAGCGATCCGCGTCAGGGTAATGCAGAGGGTACGCATTGCCGCCGAGAAATCGGCCGGGTCGGCCATGCTCTGCATACTCTCAAACAGATTGCCCGAACTCCGCAGGCTCTGGCCGGTCAGGGCACTGAGTTTCTCAACCATGCGCTGATGGTACTCGGGATGGGCGTTCAGCCCGGTGCCGGTAGCAGTACCGCCGATACCCAGCCGGCGCATGCGCTCGGCAGCGGTGGCGATGCGCTCGCGGTCGTACCGCACGGCCAGGGCGTAGGCCCCGAACTCCTGCCCCAGGCGCACCGGCACCGCATCTTGCAGGTGCGTGCGCCCCGACTTCACCACGTCGTCAAACTCCAGAGCCTTGGCCTCCAGCGCGTCAGCCAGGCCGTCAATCGCCGCCAGCAGCTCATTGATCCGCCAGAGACACCCCAGCCGGATGGCGGTCGGAATGGTGTCGTTGGTGGATTGGGCCATATTCACGTGGTCGTTCGGGCTGACCGGTTTGTTCGGGTCGTCGAGAGCGAAGCCGAGGATCTGGTTGGCGCGGTTGGCAATGACCTCGTTGAGGTTCATGTTGTGCGACGTGCCCGCGCCTGCCTGGAAGGGGTCAACCACAAACTGGTCCGCATGCTTACCGGCGAGGACCTCATCGGCAGCCTGAATAATCGCGTCGGCCAGACGCGCCTCGAGCAGGCCCAGGTCGCGGTTCACCTCGGCGGCGGCCCGTTTGATTACACCCTGCGCCCATACAAAGGCCGGGTAGGGCTTCATTCCGGAGACGGGGAAGTTGAGCACGGCGCGCTGGGTCTGCGCGCCGTACAGGGCGTCGGCTGGCACCTGCATCTCGCCGAGCGAGTCTTTCTCGATCCGGAAGCTCTCGGTCATGGCCAGGACTCCTTTGTCGGCAGCCGCGTAGCAGCGGCACGAAACATTATTCTGACGGCAGAGATTGTAGCATACGCTGTCGCTGCCGCTGCTACGGAAAATGAAAATGTTCCCGGGAGGGCGCGGCCCTCCCAGACCCTCCCCCGCCGACGGGTCGGTTCCCGGGAGGGCCACGCCCTCTCTCACTGCGTAGCTGGTTCAATCTACGGGCACTGAATGACCGCCTGGGCCCACAGGCAGCCGCCACACACCGGAAACTCGTTGCCGAGACAATCCTCCAGGTTGGCCTCCGAGAGATCGCAGCCGCCGCAGGCGGTGCAGGGCGCGAAGGCGAAGGTTTGCACCCGCTGGCGGTAGGCCACATAGTCAGGGTCGTTCCACAGATCGAGCAGATCGCGCTCGGCCAGGTTGCCGATAATGTGCCGGTGCGAGACGCGCTGGCGACGGTGCAGGTAGCTAACGTGGTCGTAGAGCAGCGGCGGGCACGGGCTGACGTTACCGTTCCAGCCAACGGTCATCGAGCCGTGCTCGATGAAGGTACAGACGTCATTGGCGCCACCCAGGTTGTTGCCGGCAAAGGTGACGTTGGCGCCACTGCGCAGGGCGCGCAGGAAGGCTTCTTCGGTATCGTCGTTCAGATCCATCTTGGGGAAGCTCAACCGCGGCAGCCACGCCGAGGGCAGATAGGCAATGTCGCGCAATGTGCGGTTGTAGAGCACCTCGTCGCACAGCTCGGCGGTGTAGGGCAACACGTTACTGACCATAAAGCGCGTCACGCCCAGCCGTCGCCCGGTGGCGATCACCGTGGGCAGGTCGGCGATGTTGCGCCGCATAGCCACGAAGTTGATCCCCATCTCGGGCCTGGCGTGGTGCCCGGCCGGGCGCAACTGGCGGAAGCGCGCCATATTTGCCAGCACGCGGGGCAACTCCGCGCCGAGTCGCACGTCGGCGTAGCTCTCGGGCGTGGCCCCGTCAATCGAAACCCACAGCACATCGAGGCCCGCGGCGATCAGCCCGCGAGCGCGCCGCTCGTCGAGCAGCGTGCCGTTGGTGATCAGCTCGGCCCGGGCGCCCAGCGCCTTAACCTGTGCCACCATTTCGATGATCCGCGGGTGGGCCAGCGGTTCGCCGATACCGCCGAAGAAGACCGAGGGCGGCGGGGTAAGCACACTCAGCCCTTCCAGAAGGCGGGCGAAGGTCGCCTCACTCATCAGCCCTTCGTCAACCTCCCAGCTATTGCGCATGCAGGTGCGACAGGCGATGTTGCAGAGGTTCGTTGGCTCGATGTACACCTTGTTGAGGTGGGTGACGGGGCGATGCATGCGCAGGTCATTTGCGCCGACTTCCAGACGCACCTGCGCGCCAGGCTCAAGCCCCAGACGCGCGGCCAGTTCCGGCGGAATGACCAGCCGGCCCTCGGCGTCTACTTCGGCCCATGCGCTCGGAAGAGTTCCCATACGCCACCTCGCCTTCCCAGCAAGCTGTCCTGCATAATCCCAACGCTTGTTGTAGTATACAGCGGCGCCTGCCGGCTGCCGTTAATCTACGGCTCCCGCCGGGTGATGAAACGGCGACTGTCCGTCGCGGTTCGCTTCAGCTATGCGGCTGCGCCGCACAATCCCAGAACGAATAGCATTTGTTCCTGGAAGGGCTGCGCCCTCCCAAACCCTCCCCACAGGCGGGGGAGGTGACTGCGCCGCACAATGCCGGGATGGACCGTGTAGAGGGGCAGCGCCGCTGCCCCTCCACCGGTTGGCCCATCCCCACCTCTGCCTCTTCCCCTGGTGCCTCCCCTGGGCTAGAATAGGAGTGGCTCCGGGCCATCGGGTGCCTGGCATTGCTGTTGAGGCCCGTATGCCGTTTCTTTACCACGCAGTCGGGGTGGGCTTGCTCGCCTGTTGCCTCATCGCCCTGGCGCTCCGGTTCCTGGTACCGCTGCCCGGGCTGCTCGGCTATGCGCCGGTTGACGTGGGCATCGGCCCGCGGGTCACGCCGGTCGAGGTGGTGATCTGGTACGGCACGGAGAAGCAGGCCTGGCTGGAGGAGGCCGCGCGCCGCTTCCAGGCTCGCAGCGAAACCGTTGGCTTCCGTCCGATCACCCTCCGCCTGGTGGGGATGGGATCAGGCGAGATCGCCGACCGGGTCGCCCGCGAGGATTGGAGCTACGCCCCGCGCCCCACGGTGATCAGCCCCGCCAGCCGCCTCTGGACCGACGTGCTCGCCAATGAGCGGGCCGCCTTCACCGGAGAACGGATCATCGCCCACGAGCCGACACCGCTGGCGCTGACGCCCCTGGTCGCCATGGCATGGGAACAGTGCGCCTGTCTGCTCTGGCCCACCGGCGCCACCTGTTTCTGGAGCGACCTGCACGATGCCATCGCCGACGACCGGGGCTGGAGCGCCGTGGCTGAGGCTCGAAAATAACAATTCCTGGGAGGGCTTCGCCCTGATCCCCCCGCCGGCGGGTTGTTTTCCTGGAGGGCGCCGCTCTCCCAAACCCTCCACATCAGGGAAGGGGCGTGGGGAAACCCGGTTTCCCCATAGTTTCACGTTAGGAGGAGCGCTATGCGCCAGGCCTACGCCTACGCTGCCCGACAACCCCTTGCGCTGACGGTGCTGTTCACCGCTCTTGTGAGCGGCCTGCTGCTCTACTGGTGGCTCCTGCCCCTGGGCCTGCTGGCCTACGGCGCCATGGTCCTGATTGGCGGGCGTAGCCCGGTGGTGATCGCCGCCAGCCGGCGACCCGCGCGGCCCCGCCTGAGCAGTGCCACCTTCCGGGCTCAACTCAACGTCATCGAACGCTCGCAACGCGAAATCGAGCGTGCTGTGGCCGGGAGCGGCCCGCCCCTGGCCGGCCTGCTCACCCGCGTCACCGACCAGACCCGTGAACTGGTCGAGCAGGCCTATGCTCTGGCCGAGCGTGGCCAGACGATTGAAACCTACCTGGCCCGGAGCAACCCCCAGGCGCTCCAGGATCGCATCACGAAACTCAACTGGCAGATCTCCAGTACGGTCGATCCCTACACCCGCCAGCAACTCGAAGCAACCCGCGCGACGCTGCTGGAAAAGCAACGCAACGCCGCTGACCTCACGACCTACATCGAGCGCATCAAGGCCCAGCTCGAGAACATCCACGCCAGTCTCGACAACGTTCTGGCCGACACGGTGCGCCTGCGCGCCGCCGATGTGGTCAGCGCCAGCCCCGCCAGTGACGAGATCGCCCGGCGCCTGGCCGACCTCAAGAGCGATATGGATACCTTCAAGCGTGTGCTCGATACGGCTATGGCTACGGCTTCGCCGTAGCTATGAGCAGACAGGATGGGTTGTTTCCCGGGAGGGCCACAGGCCCTCCCAGACACTCCCCTCAGGAACGGGCATGGGGAAACCGGGTTTCCCTATCTTTATTTACATCAGGGGCATCCGCTATCGGCGTCGCGCGAAATAACTCGTCTCCTCGTCGGCAAAGCGCAGGTGCCATTCCTGGGGGCGTGCCCGCGCCCAGGCGACCAGCGGCTCCTGCTCCGTGTTGCTCAAGAGCAGCCCGTCCACGGCGTAGGCGGCCAGCAGCCGTTCGACATCCAGACCGCTGTTGAGCAATTGATAGTCGCGCCACTGCTCCAGCGGGTACAGCTCGATGCGCGGATCGGCCCACACAGGTTGCTCGGGCGCCGCCCAGATCAGGTAACTGCCGTAGCTCATGGCGTGGAACAACCGCGCCGGGCGCTGCGGATCGAGGCGCAGACGCTCCACCGCCGCCACGGGCGTCTGCGGGTCCACCAGGGCGCCGACCCGGGGCGGCAGCCCGAGGGCCGGCTTGACCCACGGCAGGGCCAGCACCAGCAGCAGGGCGATGACGCCCGCCAGGGCCGCGTTCAGCGCCGGCAGCCCCTGGTAGGCGCGCCGCGCCAGGGCGCCTTCGGCGCGCCAGGTAGTCAGTTGGACCACCAGCAGCGGCGTGGCCGCCGCGGTGAACCAGATGTTGTTTCGCACCGCGCCGAGGGCCAGCCAGAGGAAGGCCCCTGCGGTCAGCATGTCCACCGGGTCGGGTGGACGGCGGGCATAGGCCAGGATCACGATTCCGGCCAGGAGAAAGAGAAAAAAGACCACCCCGTTCGGGTCGCGGATGGTCGGCGGGGCCCATTCGGTGACCAGGCTGGTGACCTGGGAACTGCCCAGGAGATTGCGCACGTAGCCAAGAACCTGCACGCCGCCGGGGTTGAGCAACCAGCTCACGCCGGTGAGCACGCCAGCCAGGGCCAGGTGCCAGAGCGGCGGGCGCGCAGGTGGCAAGGGCCGCGTCAGCACATCCTCGGCCCGACCGACCGGCCGGCTGGCCCAGGCCCGCGCTTCGGCCCACTCCTCGGCCCGACGGCGCGCCGCTTCGCCCACGAACACCAGGGCGATCAGCGCCCCGCCGAGAACGAACGAGCCGTGCAGGTTCACCCATACCACGCCGAAGAGTGGCAACAGCAACAGCGGCCAGTAGAAACGCCCCGGCTCGAACCGGGCGCCGCGCAGGGTGGGCAGACGCCAGGTGCTAAGCACGTAGAGCGAAGCGATGAACAGCGGCAGCGCGTAGGTCTGCGGGCGCACGATCCAGTTATCGAAGGAGGCCGGCATGGTCGCTAGGAGTAAAAAGCCCGCGCTCAGGCGCGCCGACCCGCTGCGTTGCACACACAGGCGTAGCAGTAACCCGTAGGCCCCTGCCAGCACGAGCGCCTGCGCCACGATGATCAGCGGCACCCCACCCGCCTGGTAGAGCGCGTAGAGCAGCACCTGGGCCAGCCAGCTCTGGTTGTAGAACGGCTCGCCGGCGCGGGTGTACGAGAAGCTATCAACGGTGGGGATCTGCCCGGTGGCGACGATCAGCCGGCCCGTGGCCATGTGCCACCAGAAGTCGTGGGGTGGAATGGGCGTCAGCAAGGCCCGCAGGGCGATAAAGGCCACCGCCGCGAACAGCCACACCTGGTCGAGGCTCAGCCCCGCCAGCGCCGTCCTTCCACCCTGTCGGGCTGCTACCTTCATCTGCGCCACACCTCGGTGCGTCCGTCGCCAAAGGTGCGCTGCCAGCCGGGCAGGGCCGGCATCGCCCGGGCCAGTTCGGGCTGCAACTCCCTGTCAATGACCGCGCAGGCTATGGCGTGCCGGTCGAAAAATCCGGGCACATCGCGTCCCTCGCTCACCGCGCGATACTCCTGCCACAACTCCAGCGGAAACAGCTCGACCCGCGGATCGATAAAATGTTGCGCCGCAGGGTAGAGCGCCCAGGCCATGTACGAGCCATAGCCCATCTCATTGAAGATCCGGCCCCGGCAGGGTGTCTCCAGCAGGTGCTCCACGGCAGCCACCGGCGTCTCGGTGGTGAACAGCAACGGCGCGCCGGGCAGATCCACAAACAGATCGCGATAGGCCTGCGGCAGACTGAGCAAGGGCTTGCTCCAGGGCTGGAGCGCCGCGACCAGCGCCAGCAACCCGAGCGCCACGGCAAGATTGGCCGGGCCGCCCGCGCCCCGCTCCCGCGGCGAGCGCCGCGGCGCCCCCGGGCCCGGGCGCGGCGCTGCCAGGGCCTGAACGGCAATCGGCATCGCCACCATCCCCCACCAGATTACGTAGCGCATCCCCACGAAGGCCTGCCACCCCAGGCCGCAGACCAGCAGCACTTCGGTGATGGTCGGACGACGGCGGGCAACAGCGAACGCAGCGATGACACCCAGTACACCCAGGTAGAAGGCTGCCCCGGCCACACTGCGGGGCGTCGGGGATTGCCACTCGCCAATCAACTGCTGGCTGGGAGCATTGCCGAGCATATCGCGCACATAGCCAAACACCCCCGGTCCGAGCGGGTTGAGCATGGTCGCCGCCAGCATCGCCACCGCCGCCACACCCAGCGCGCGCAGACGCGACCAGGGCAACGCGCGCGGCTGCCGCAGCACCCGTCGCAGGCCCTCGCCAACGACGAAGGTGGCCGTCACCAGCAGGCCCAGCACAAAGGCCCCATGCAGATTCACCCACACCGCCATAATCAGCGGCAGCGCCACCAACCAGCGCGGAGCCAGGAGCCCCTCAACGTAGCGGCTCACGAGCATAAACACCGCCATGAAGGGTAGCCAGGACCAGATCTGGGTGCGCAGCAGCACGTTATTGATCGCCATCGCCGCGGCGGCAATGGCGGCCAGCGCCGCCAGTCGCCACGATCCACTGCGCAGCCGCGCCTCCACGGCGACCAGGGCAAAGACCGCCGCGCCAAGCAGGTTGCGCGCAAACACAACCAGCGGAAAGCCACCCAGGCGATACAGTTGGTAGAACAACCACTCGCCCAACCAGCTCTGATAGACATAGGGATGATCGGCCGGCAGCGTCCAGGCGAACAGATTCGTGGTGGGCAGCCCGCTCGTCGCGATCAACTCCCCGGCCTTGAGGTGCCACCAGAAGTCGTTGGGTGAGGTCGGCACCAGGCTGATGCAGGCCGCAACAACGCTCAGAGCCAGCAGCGCCCACAGGTGGTCGAGGCGCAGCGCCGGCAGGGCGCGGGGCGTCGCTCGCGAAGGTGTGACATCTACCGCTGCGTTGGTGTCCATAGATTTCCGCTCGTTTCCATACCGTCTGGTACGT
>JBDNDG010000084.1:0-13621 GCA_046719255.1 Chloroflexaceae bacterium | reverse complement strand
CGGCGGCCAGCGCGGCGACCCGCTCGGGTGTCACCTGTGGCCGGAAGCGCGCCACCAGCTCATCGGTCGTGATCAGAAAGGTGCCGTCAACAGGATCACGGAAGACAAAGCGCACGAAGCGCACCCGTGGGCTGGCCAGCAGGCGCTCGGCAAAGCGGCGCAGCCGCTCGGCGCCACGGGCCACCGCGCCCACCTGGTAGACCAGGACGTTGCGCTGGAGCAGGCCGCGGCTCTGGCCCAGGATGTCGATCCGCCGGTCGCTGGCCCGCAGCTCGTCCAGCCGGCGCTGGCTGATCGGCTCGCTAAAGCCCACCGCAAGAGTGTCATCAACCAGCTCCAGCGGCAGCTGCTCAGTGTCGATGTAGTAGAAAAAGGCCGGCTCGGTCATGGCGAGACTCCGTAGCTATGCGGGCGTACGATTCGGCCCGAAGAAGCGACTGCTCACCAGCACCACCACCTCGTCGGCGGCGATGTCGCCGGTGTTGAGGCGCAGGCGGCAACGCTGGTTCAGGGCGAGCGTCTCGATGGTCTGATCGGCGGCGTCGACAAACTCCAGCGCGGTGGCTGGCAGCACCACGCCACTGGTTGCGCCGGGGTCGCCCGGCACCGGCGAGGTTGGCCCGCGCACCAGGTAGCTCAGCAGATCGAGGCTGACGGTCTGCACATCGGCGGCCAGCCCGTCAATGTCGGCCACCAGGCGAAACTCGATCGGAGCGACGGCCGTGAGCGGGTCGGGCAGCGTGTCGAGCAGGGTCAGCGTGTCTGCCGGGCCGAAGGGCGGCGTATTGGCCACAAAGTTCAGCCGGGCCGGCACCGGGGTGATGACCAGCTCGACCACGATTGAGCGAGTCAGGTGTAGCAGGACCTCGGCGCCGCGTACCTCGCCAGGGCTGCCCGGGCGCAAGCTCAGGCCGTAGTTGCCGACCACCGAGACCCGATAGTCGCCCTGGACGGTATCGCCGTCGGGCAGCCGCACGACGCCATGGTCGTCGGTGTCGCGCTGGTAGGTGAAGCCATTCGGGCCGGTGATATTCACCGTCAGATGGATCGGGTTGCCGCTCGCGTCGCGCAGCGGCTGGCCGGTCGTCGCGTCGGTGAAGCGCAGACTGACGGTGATCGGCTGCGGGCTCTGCGGGCAGACGGTGATCGGGATGGCCGGGTTGTTGTAGATGCGGTCGCAGGTCAGCGGATTGGGAACCAGCGCTGGTGGGATGAGCAAGAACTCGACACGGCGGTTGGTCTCGAGCCGCGCATCGGCGTCACGTAGATCCTGGTTCTCGGTGCCGGGCGCGCGGGTTTCGATGCGCGGGAAGTTCTCGCCGCAGCCGAGCAGCGACGGCGTGAGGAAGCGGGCCTGGTCGACGCTCAGCGCATCGACGGCGATATAGACGGTGAAGAGCGCCTCCCAGGTATCCTCGTCGATGCCGGCCCAGCGTGGCCCGGGGCCGCCACCGGCCGGCAGGCCGTTATCGGCACGGAAGGCATCGAGGCCGGCCCGGGTGCCGCCACCCAGGATGTTGTCGATCAGGCCGGTATAGTACAGCCGGCCGGCGGCATTGCGCAGATAGCTGAGCATGTACTGGATCTCGCGGATCTGCCAGCGATCGGCGCTCTGCGCGCTGCCGCTGCGCGCCACGCGCGGCCCGCCGCCGCTGTTGAGCATCGTGCGCAGCAGATCCATCCAGACCCCGGGCTGGTTGGTAACGTAGCCGAAGACGCTCAGGGCGCGGCTATCGGACAGTGTGAGATTGTAGGCGTTCGAGCCACTGCGGTCGGTATGGCCGGCCAGTAACACTCGCCGCACGCTGTCGCGGTTGATGTCGTCGACAATCTCGCGCAGGATCGGCTTGGCCTCGGGGCGCACAAAGGTGAAGTCGTGGTCGAAATGTACACCGTCAAGGATCCGCACGCAGATCACCTCGTCCACCAGGCGAATGGTCCCCTGGCCGGTGTTGCAGGGCGGCACCTCAATCAACGTCTCGCCTTCGACAACGGTCATAGTGAACCTCGTGTTATGCGGGCGGCCAGGTGGGGCGCCCCTACGGGCGGCGGTATGCCGTGGCGCGGTATTCGCCAATCGGTATGTGTTGACGTCGATACACCCCATCTGCATCGGGACTCTCGATCTCGAATGGCGGCTGGCTGGTATCGTCCACGCGCTGTACGCGCACCACGATCCCCGTAACATCACGCTGGCCAGCGGGCAGGATCACCCGTACCTCGATCGTGCCGCTGGTCTGGTCGCAGGGCGGGGGTGGCGGCGGGGGTGGCGGCGGTGGCGGCTCGACCGGCTCGGGCGTAGGCACGTACTCCAGCAGCGTGATCCAGTAGTGGTACTGCTGTGGCTTGCCGGCGACCTCACGCACCACCAGGTCGGCGATCAGCACCTCGGTCACCCGGGTGGCAGTCATGATGTCGGCGACGAAGGGCACCGGCTCTGCGGCCTGGAAGAGCTCGCGCAGGCGCTCCAGGTGGCTGAGCGACTGGTCATCGGCCGCCGCACCATGGACAAAGATCCGCGTCGGGGCGCGCCCCAGTCGCTGGAAGAGCGAGCCCTCCAGGGCCGGCACGCCATGCTCGACCCAGACCTGGTCCTCCTCGGTGCACAACGTCTGCACCAGGGGAAGTTCGAAGTCATCCAGCATCGGGCGAATCGGCGCAGTATTCATTGGACCCTCAGCTCCAGAGTGGTGCTCGTGCCGTCGTTGCCGGTCAACACATCGGTGCCCGCGGTCGGGCCGGCGGTGTAGCGAAAGGCGCGCAGGTTGGTGACGGGCGGGTTGAGCGGCAGTTCGACGAGCGTGGCCCCACTGGCGTTGCTGCTGATCGTGAGCGTGGCGCCCGCCAGCAGGTTCGGGTCGGTGATCAGGCTGATGATCGCGGTTCCGCCCGGGGCGACGCGGTCGGCACTGGCGGCCAGGCGAATGTTGATGTTGTTCGAGGCGCCCGAGTTCTGCGCGGCATCCTGCTCGAACCAGGAGCTGCCATACCCGCCGCGGCCGATGTAGTCCCACCAGTAGGCGCCGGGCAGCAGCAGCAGCGCTACCCCCTCGATCACGATCTTCCACCACTCATCGGTGAGCTGGCCAAAGAGCGTGCGCCAGCGGGCGGCAAAGCCCTCGCGTCGTCCGGTAGCATCAATTGAAAAACCAATTACAAAAATGATCAGATAAAAGATCAATACCCAGGGCATCATAAACGGTCCCCACCAGCCGTACTGGTTGGTGTGGCGCAGCTCGTGCTCGACGATCGCGCGGCGCTCGGTGATCAGCGCCCCCGTGTTGAGCGGATCGAGGTCGCCGGGGCGGTTCGGGATGGCGAAGCTGGCGACGGTGTCGTCCAGGCCGTTCCAGAAGGGGCCGTTGGCGATCACCCAGTTGCCCAGCGTGAAGGCGCCGCTGCCAATCACCATTTTGCCCGAGAGGCCGCCAGCCGACCAGATCGCCCACGCGCCCAGCCGGTCGGAGCTCTGGCCCGATAGCTCGTAGTCGCCGCTCCAGAGAAAGGCGAAGGTGATCCAGTTGAAGAGCAGCTCGAAGAGCACGAAGCCGACCAGGGTGTAGGGCAACGCCCAGAAGATCGCGCTCAGGCTGTAGAGGAAGTAGAGACCGGCGTTATGCCCATCGCGATCGACGAAGGTCAGCGGGTTGTTGCGCGCGTAGATGTAGCGGCTCTGCAGGCCGTCGTGTTGCGCCCAGGCGCGCAGGCGTGCGGCGCGCAGCGCGGCGCGGGCCGCCTCGGGCAGCGACGACCAGAGCAGGCGCGGGTCGTCGGCGCCGCAGCTGTAGCTGTCGGCACTGATGAAGCGGCCCAGCTGCGGATCGTACCAGCGCACTCCGGCCTCGTACAGGCCCAACGTTGCGTCGTAGCGGTGGCCGGCGAACCAGCGCAGCCAGGCCGGGCCTGCGCCGTGCTCCAGGTTGCCCCAGGGATCGTAGTCGAAGCGCGCCACGGGCTGCCCGCTGGCGTCGCTGGCCAGCCGCAGCGAGCCGAGGTGGTCGTGGTGCAGGAAGAGTGGCGTCACCTCCCCGGCGCGCAGCACCAGGCAGACCAGCGGCTGGCCGGGCGGCCCCAGGTAGACCCGGGTCTCCTCGCCCACCTGCTCGGCCAGCAGGTGCCCCCAGGGGTCGCGATGCATGAGCCGGTGGCTACCGGCATGCTTGGCCTGCAGCAGCCGCCCATTCTGGTCATACTGGTAGCGAGCCGGGTCGCCCGCGGGCAGCGTAGCCATAGTCAGGCGACCAGCCGCATCAAAGTGGTAGCGGCGGCGCTGGCCCGCGTCGTCCACCTGCTCGACCAGGTTCCCGGCTGAGTCGTGGCGAAAGCGCAGCGTTGCGCCGTCGGAGCTGTATCGGCTCAGCAGACGCCCGCAGACATCGTAGCGGTAGCTGAGCGTCGTGCCATCGGGGCGGCGCTCGTGGATCCGATTGCCGGCGGCGTCATACTCGTAGCGCGTCCAGACGCTCAGCAGTGGGCCGTGGGCCACCAGGCGCCCGCGCGCATCGTAGCGGTAGCGCCGCTCGTTGAGCGCGCTGACCCCGGCCCGCGGGTCGTGCCGGTAGCGCAGATCGAGCAGGGCTGCACCGTCGGGCGCCTCCACCCTGATCTGTTTGACGAAGCCGCTCGCGCTGACCGCCTGGCGCTGCACGAGGCCATTCGCGAAGCGGATGCTTAGCTGCGGCTCCTGGTCGGCGTAGCTGAGACAGGCCAGGTCTTCGGCGCCATCGTAGCCCAGCGCGGCCAGGCGGCCGCGCGCGTCGTAGCGGTAGCGCAGCCAGCTCGCGAAGCCTGGCACACAGGCGGCGACCAGCCGGCCGGCTGCGTCATAGCGCAGCTCACTGTGGTAGGTTGCGCCATCGATCACCTGGGTGATCCGCTCGGGCAACGGCCCGTCGCCATAGGCGAAGCTGGTCGCCGGGTCACCAACCGCCACCAGCCGGCCCGCCGCGTCGTAGCGATAGTCGTAGCGCAGGCCGTCGGGATAGGCCACCTGGAGCAGGCGCCCCGCCGGGTCGTAGCGGTAACGCTCGCTGCCGTGGGCCCGGGCCCGCTCCAGTGGGCGGCCGGCCGCGTCGTAGCGCAGGGCGAGGCTGCGCCCGTCGGGGTAGAGCACCCCGGCCAGCCGGCCCGCCGCGTCGTAGCTGTAGACGCTGCGCCCCAGGCCATCGTGGGCCCAGAGGATGGCGCCACTGGCATCGGTGGCGATGGGGGTGGGGTGTTCGCGCATCGTCACTGCCTCTCTACACCGCCTCAACCAGGCCGGTCAGCGCATCGCCAACCCGGGTGAGTGCGGCATCGAGCTGTTCACCCAGCCGGGTGAGCGCGGCCACCAGCCGCGCGAGGAGCTGGCCCAGGTTCAGGGCCGCCAGCCGGTCGCGGATCAGGCCAGAGAAGTTGCCCAGGCCCACGATCAGCGCCGTCGGGTTGAGCTGGCCCAGCAACACGCGCAGCTGACTCAACACCCGGTCGATCGCCGCCGCCAGCGCAGCGAGCAGCTCCGTCTGTAGCGCATCAAGCTGGGCCAGCGCCGCATCAAACAACGTCTGTACCGCCGCGCCGATCGCGCGCGGGTTCAGATCGGCCAGTCTGGTCATCAACTCCTGATAGGTCTCATCGAGCGCCGTAATGATCGCCGCCGGCGCGATCGTCTGCAGCGCGCTGCGGATCGGCGCGAAGAGCTCATCGAAGCGCTCGAACAGCGCCGCCGGGCTCAGATTTGCCACCCGCTCGCCCAGTGTTTCCATGAACTGCTCGACACTGGCCTGGATGGTCGGCCCGAAGCGCTCGGCGGCGGCCAGGAAGGCGTCGAAGCGCTCCTCCAGGCGCCGGATCTGGGCGCCGGGACTGAAGGCGGCCAGCCCGGCGCGCAGCCCGTCCGGCGTCAATTCGTCGCGCAGGAAGGCCGGAAAGGCCCCGCTGGCCAGGCTGAGCGCGCCGCTGAACTCGGCGCGCAGTGCGCCCAGCTCGGCGGGCGCGGCGGCCAGGGCGCGCAGGCGGCCCGGCAGCCCGGTGAAGACCGGCGCCATCGGCGCGAAGACCGGCCCCGGGTCGAGGGTCGCCACCAGTGCGGCCACCTCGTCATAGGCGGGGTGCAGCGCGGCCGGTACCTGGGCGCGCTCGATCGCGGCCAGCGCGGCGTGCAGGCGGCCATAGGGCGTCGCCAGGCTTGCGACCAGCGCCACAGGCTGGCTGGCCTCCAGCGTGGCCGCCGCCTGCTCCAGAGGGGCGCCGAACAGCTCCGTGGGCAGCTCCAGCCGGTCGAGGGCCTGCAGTTGGGTTTGCAGCCTGCCAAACGCCGCCAGCAACTGCGCGTCGCTCGCGCCGCTCAGCCAGTCGTCGAGCGGCTGCAACACGCGCGCGACCGGCTGGAGGATCGCGCCGGGCCGGTAGGCGCCGAGCAGGTCGTTCATGCCGGAGGCCCACTCGCTGATCATCGCGCCGGGACGCAGCAGGTTCAGCAGGGGCTGCACGCTATCACCCACCCCATTGAGGCCCGGCAACTCGCCCGGTTCGACTGCTCCGAGCAGGCTGCGCTGCGCCTCGCCCACCAGCTCGCCGGTCGCCGCCCCCAGCCCGCCGAGCGCCGCGGAGAAGTCCAGCCGGCCCAGCAACTCCTCGACCGGGGCTAGCGTGGCGGCCAGTGGCTGGAGCAGGTCAGCCGGGCGCAGCTGTTGCACCGGGGCCAGCACCTGCTCCTCGAAGGCCCGGGCAAGGGGCGCCAGCAGCCGCTCGGGGTTGGCCTGCTCCAGCCCGGCGCGCAGCTCTGCCAGCCGCTCACGCAGCGGGGCCAGGGCCTGAGCGCCGCTCAGGTCGGCCAGGCCCTGCTCAAGCTGCTGAAACTGTTCGACCAGGGGCGCCAGCAAGCTGCCGGGATCGAGCTCGCCCACCGCGTCAACAAAGCGCTCCAGCTGCCGCTGGAGGGTCGCGGCCAGGTCGCTGAGCCCGCCGGTGAGCTCGACAAGCCCGCGCCTGAGCGCGGCGTCGATCTCGTCCAGGCTACCCTGCAGGCCAGTGAGGAAGGGGCCAACCATCGCGTCCAGCTCGCCACGCAGCGCGTCGGGCAGCATGCTCAGATCAACCGCCGCGATCGCATCGCGCAGCGACTGCAGCGCCGCGGTGATCGGCGCGACCGGCTGCTCCAGGTCGATCTGCTCAAGGGCGCTCACGATTGGCTCGGCCTGGCCGAGCGTCGTCTCAGCCACCTCGCTGAGCTGCTCAACCAGGCCCTCGATCGTGGTCAGGGCCTGGTCGAGCATTGTGCGCAGCTCAGCGAGCGGCAGTTGCT
Source organism: Chloroflexaceae bacterium (assembly GCA_046719255.1). Classification (GTDB taxonomy): domain Bacteria; phylum Chloroflexota; class Chloroflexia; order Chloroflexales; family Chloroflexaceae; genus JACAEO01. The sequence continues at coordinate 6,336 of JBDNDG010000084.1, read as the reverse complement.
CCAGCAGGGCGGCAAGCTGGCCCAGAGCCTGTTCCACCTCGGCCACCAGGGCGTCGATGTCGAGTACACCGAGCGCCTGGTTGAGCGCCGCGAACGCGCCCGTGAGCCGGGTGCGCACCTGATCGACCAGCGCGAGCACCTGGTCGGCGGCCTGCAGCAGCGCGGCGATGCCCTGCTCGAGGGCCTGGCGCACTCCGCCGATCGCGTCGGCGATCACGCCAACGACATCCTGCAGGTCGGCGAAGAGATCCAGTATCGGGTTGCTGCGCACCTGCTCGCCCAGCGCGTCGAGCAGGGCGCCGAGCGCCGCGAGCTGCTCGCGCAGCTGCGCGCTGAAGGCGCCGGGCGAAAGCGCGCCGATCGTGGCGGTCAGTTCGTCGAGCGGGTCGATCATGCCCTGCACCAGCCGCTCGAGCGAGGCATTGCGCCCCAGCGCCGCTGCGCCGCCCCTGGTGGCCGCGGCTAGCGCCTGCAGGGCGCCACGCAGCTCGCCCCGGTAGCGGGTCGGGTCGAGGGCGGCCAGCGCCGCCTCGACGGCGGCCGGCGCCGCCTGCATCGCCCCGCGCAGCTCATTCAGCCCACGGCGAGCCTCACGCAGCCAGTCGAGCGCGTCTGCCCAGGCGCTCGGATCGGCGGGATCGAGGGCGGCCAGCCGGTCGGCGGCGGCGTTCAGGGTGAGCAGCAGGATCTGCCTGACAGGCACGATGCCGCCATCCAGCTGGCCGGGCAGGCCACACGCCACGCTGATCTGCGCGCTACGCAGCTCGGCGAGCTGCGCAAGTGGCGCGAGCGGCGCGCCCAGCACGCGCTCGACGAGAAAGTCGGCGATTGTGGCGGGCTCGGCCGTGCCGGCAAGACTCCCGGCGGCCTGTAGCAGCTCGGCGATCGCGCTGCGGCCATCGCCGCCCAGGGCACCACCGACCAGGCCGGGCAACTGGCCCAATGCGCGCTGCACGACCTGATCGAGCGCGGCCTGCGCGATCTCGTTGATCGAGCGCCCGGCGCGCAGCTCGTCCAGGATCGGCGCCAGGTCGCTGCCGTCCACGAGCTGGAGCAGGGCGTCGAGCAGCGGCTCGACCGCATCCAGCGCATCATCGAGATCGGTGGGCAGGGCCGCGCTCAGCTGCTCGCGCACGCCGTCGAGCGGCTCCAGCAGCGCGCCCGGGTCGGGGATCGCCCCGGCCGTATCAAGTGCCTCGACCAGAGGGCGCAGCGGCGCATCGGCGCCCGCCAGGTCGCCCAGCGTACCCAGCCGCCCCAGGGCCGTGTCGAACCCCTCGCCGATCGTGGCACGGACGCGGGTGAGGCCGTCGAGCGATGGGAGTTGTTGCAGCAAGCCGTTCGCCATCAGTCCCCCAGAAGCTCAGCCAGCGGGCGAAGCACCTCGCTCAGCCGGGTTGCGTGCTCACGTGCGCCATCCAGCAAACCGCGCAGCGGCGGCAGCGGGTCGTCCAGGCTCAGGTCGGGCAGGCCCAGCAGGTCGCCGACCCCGGCGAGAAAGGCGTCTGCGTCAAGATCGACGCCCGGCGCCTGGACCAGTGGCGCCGGCGGTGGTGGCGGCACATACTCCAGCAGGCGCAGTGTATAGTGGAACTGCTGGGGCCGGCCGGCAAGCTCACGCACCTGCAGGTCATCGATCACCACCTGCCGCACGTCGGTGGCGGTGGTGATATCGGCGCTAAACGGCAGCGGATCATGGGCGTAGAAGCGCCGGCGCAGTTCCTCCAGTGCGGCCAGCGACTCATCGTCGGCGAGCATGCCCAGCACCGTGATCAGCGCCGGGCGCCGCCCTAGATGCTGGTAGGCCGCACCCTCCATGCCCGGCACCGGCAGGCTCACCAGCGCCTGATCCTCGTGCGTTCGCACATCCTGCACCAGCGGCAGGGCGATGTTGTCGAGCATCACGCCGGACGGCATTGCTCAGCCCTTTGGCACGTTGCAAACCAGTCTGACTGTTCGCGAGGAGGCGATGAAGTGGGGACGCGATCGTATCCCCTCGTCGCGTCACACATCATCCATGTCTACCTCACACATCGATCCCGTACCGGCGCGCCTGCTCGACGAGGATGCGAGTGATCCGCTCGGCCAGTTCGTCGTCGGGCTCGTCGGCGCTCTGACCCGTATGGACCGTGACGTTGAAGGTGTTCTGCACCACAGGGCCGGCCGCAACGCCGGGCGAAAGCGCGTGCGCCGCGGCAGCTGGTGCGAGCGCCGGGCCATGGGTGCCGGAGTCGGTCTGGCGGCCCACGGCGGCCAGTGGCGCGCTCCCGGCAGCGGGCTCAGGGGGCTGCCCGGCCTCGCGGCCCACCGGCGAGCCGTTGCGGGGCGGGTATTGCCGCTCCGCCGGCGCGCCGCCGCCCGCCTCGTAGCGGGCGAGGAGCGTCTGCAGCAGGGCCATGCTCGGCAGCGCGTGCGCTGTGGCGCGCCCCGCGAAGGGCAGAGGCAGCGGGCGCTGGTCGATGTCCGCTCCACCCCACGGTAGCTGCTCGGTTCCGCCGCCCGGGCCGCCGCGCTCCCCCGCGCGGGCCGGACCAGGCCCGGGTGCCGCCGCGCTGATGCGCTCCCCCTGCAGGGCCGCACCGGGCCCGTGCGCCGCTGCGCCCCGCTGCTCGCCAGCGCTCCCCGTGAGCAGCGCGCGGGCCAGCAGCTCTGGCGTCAGGCCCGGCCCGCCCACCGGTGTGGCGAGCGCGCGTGCCTGCGCCTCGGGGGCGAGCGACGCGGCGCGTCCGGCCAGGCGAGGTTGGCGCTCGGCGAGCACGGGAGGCCGCTCGCGGACCGCTGCCGGCCTGCCCCCCCCCGGTGCCAGGCGCTGTACGCCCTGGCCCTCCAGCGCCGCCGGGCCTGCAACCCTGCGCTCGCCCGCCCGCTCCCACGTTTCTACACTACCGGCCAGCGCCGCCAGGCGGGCCGTGGGCAGCCGTGGCGCGGCGGGTGGCAGTGGGCGCTCACCCTTCGGCATCACCGCCCACGCCGAGGCACGGCTGGCAGCGGGTGGTGGCGGTTCGCCGATCGCTGCGGGCGTCGACACACGGCGCGCAGACGGGCTAGTCTCGCTGCTGTGCGCCCCCCGTTCGTGCGCGACATCCTGGAGAGACGTATGGCGTGGTGGACTGGCAGCAGATGGCGGGCGTGTCCGCGGCCCGGTAGCCCCGGCGCTGCACTCCACATCTTCACGGGCCGGCCACCCCCCGGGTGACCGGCTTGCCCGCTCAGCCGGCGCCTCGGCCGGCGCCTGCTCCGCCACGCCGCGCTCGAGCACGGCCAGCGGGTCGACATGGGCCAGCGGCAGATCACGGCGAAACGCCGCCAGCTGCTCGGCCACCAGGCCCCAGCGTTGCGCCGCGCGCCCCGCCTCGCCGAAGCGCTGCAGCCAGTGGGCCGGCACCCGGGCCAGTTGCAGCAGCACCAGCGGTGGCTGATTGTCAAGCCAGTCGAGATCCGACATGGCCGCCTCCCTGTGATACAAGTGACGAGTGACGAGTGATGAGTGGCACAGGCCGCATCACGCCACGGAGCAGGGTCAGGTCGATTCGCAACGCCGCAGCCGAATCTGTGATGGACTCGTCATCGCGCCATCTGGAGGTAGACCAGGATCTGGCCGATGGTCAGGCCGCTGACCTCCTCGGGAGTCCAGCCGAACTCACGCGCCAGGGTGAAGCAGGCGCGGGCCAGCGGCGCCTGCACGTGCTCGGTCAGCTCGTCGGCCGAGGTGCTGAGCCCGCTGACCCGGTTGATCTCATCGACCAGGAAGCGGGCCAGCCCGGCGGGGATGGCCGCCACCTGCGCGGCGGCCATCTGCGGCTCCACCAGGGCCTGCTGGATCATCAGCGCCGCAGTCAGGCTCGGGTCGTCGCGTGAGGCGCGTACGATCAGCTGGAGATCCTTCACCGTCAGCGGCTTGATCACCACCGCCCCGGGGCCGTGCTCGGCGCCCGGCAGGATCTCGGCGGGGATACTGATCGGGTGATGCATACCGCTCCCCGCCAGCAGCTCCTCAGCAGTTAACGTTGCCATCGGCGCCTACCTACTCCTGGTCCTCGACGCTGATAAACAGCCCCTTGAAGGTCACCCCCTCCATCACGAAGTCGTCCTCAGGGAGCTTGTAGGCCCAGTTCTCCAGCTTGACGCCGTGCACCGTGAGCGTGCTGCGCGTACCGGGCGTTGCCGGGTCCACCAGGTTGAGGACAAGATTGAAGGTCGGCTGCGCGTAGGGCTCCGCCTCGCGTTCGACCAGGGCGCCCCGCCCGAGCAGCAGCCGCAGCAGCGCGCCATTGATCGCGGCCCGGCCGATCTTGCCGCTGACATTGATGTTGCCGGGGCGCAGCTGTGCCGGGTGGCGCCGCCCGATCTCGTGGAAGGCCTGCAGATCGGTGGTCACAACCACCTCGACATCGGTCGCGCGGCCCACCGGGCTGAGCGTGAACTCCTCGATCACGGTGTTCGCCTCCTGCCCTTCGACCGAGTTGGCATCATCCACGGCCAGGGTCAGGGTTGCATCCGAACCGCGAAAGACGTTCGTGTTCGCCATGTGCTGCTCCTATTCGAGGTTCATGATCACGCGGATGTAGTCGATGCTGAAGGTCGGGCGCAGGACCATCGTCACCTGGGCGATGCCACGGATCTGCTGCTCGCGCGTGGCTGAGACCTCCAGTTCGTAGCTGATCAGCATCTCCTGATCGACCATATCGGCCAGGAAGCCGTTGATCGTGCCCTTCATCGCCTGGCGCACCCGCTCGTTGTTCAGCTTGCCGATGTAGGGGTCACAGGCCGAGCGCACGCCGAACCTGGCGTAGTCTACGATCCGGCGTGTCGTGATCTGGGCGTAGGCGCTATTGCTGGAGGTGGTGATGCCCTTGACGATCTTGATCGCGCCGTTGCGCAGCTCCAGCCCCAGCTTGCGATTCAGCACCAGGTTCTCGAGCTCTGTGCCGTTGAGCACCGCGGTGACGCTATTGGCGTTGATCGTCTTGTTGGTCGGGCTGACGTGTGGATCGAGCGAGGCGATGCGCCCGGCGACGGCGGCGGCGGCATAGCTGGCCGGCAGGCGCACATCGCGCCCGCTGACCGCATCGGTCACCACCAGACCCGGGCCGACAAAGACCAGCCGGCCCTCGTCCTGGGCGCGAGCGGCCACCGACAGCACGTTGCCCTCCGGCCCGATCACGCCGATCCGCTCGCGGCGATACGTATCGCTGGAGGCCAGCTCGCAGTGCGCCGCCAGATCATCAGCCATATCCTCGGCGCTCTGGCCGGCCAGCACGATGATATGCACGTCCGCGTTCAGCAATGCCGCCAGGCCGTCACCGTAGTCGCTCGCGGTCGCCGCCGCGCCATTGCTGCCCGGCGTCGCCGGAGTGTTGACCGTGCCCGTGGTGACATTGCCGGTCGCGGTGCTGGCATTGAAGGTAAACAGGCGCGAGCCGCCACCCGTCGAGGCCTTGCTGGCGTAGGGGTAGGTCGGGTGCAGGCCGTTCAGCACATCGGCGAAATTGTCAACGACCGGCGGATCGCCGACCGTGTCCGGCGCCGAGCTGGCGCGGATCGGCACATCACGCCAGCTCTCGACCTGGCTGCCAAGGGTGATGCGCACATTCACCAGCGAGCTGCTGCCCGAGACTGCGGCGATCTCGAAGCTGGCATTGTTGTAGCCGCTGCCGGGGGCATTCACCGCAGCGCGATTGACCATCTGGCCCGAGGTGGCGACCACGTTGCCGCTGGCAGCGGGCAGGTTGTACTGCGCCGCCACGCCCGCGCCGCTGCCCGTGCTGGCGGCGACCCGCACCGCATAGACTTTGCGGCCGCCATTGGCGTAGACCAGCTCTAGCGCGCGCATGAGCGTCAGCGGACTGCCGGCCGTCTCCGGGTTCTCGAAAGCGTCGTACTGGCCGAAGAGCTCGCGGGCCTCGCCGATGTTGCTGGGGCTGATCGGCGTATTCAGCGGACCGCGCGTGGCAGTGCCCACTACCGCCACGTTACTGATCGAGATCGGGCCGGCGGCAATCAGCTTTTCGGCGCGTACCTCGATGTACGTTCCAGGCAGGATCATTTCCGGCATGCTCAGTTCCTCCTCATTGTGTGCGCACAATCACCCCACCAGGGCCTGGAGATAGACCTGCGCCGGGCTAGCGACAGGGAACGCTGGCTCGCTGAAACGCAGCTCGAAGCGGTCAGCGCCACGTAGCTCGATTGCCGGGGTGAAGCGCAGATGGCTGACCTGAAACGCACGGGTCGCCTGTACCTCACCGGGCATGAGCGGCGGCGGGATCGTTAAAAGATCGAGCGTATCGGCAATGGGTGTGAACAGGGCCTGGAAGGCAGCCACGCCTGCACAGACCC
>JBDNDG010000083.1:0-13634 GCA_046719255.1 Chloroflexaceae bacterium | reverse complement strand
TTCCCACGCGCGATGGGCTGATCGAACCGTACCACTCCCGGCAAGGAGGGCGTGGCACCCCTCTGGGCGGGGGTATGGGGCAACCCGGTTTCCCCATATTCCGGCACGATGAAGACACGGTTTTTTCCTGGGGGACTACGCCCTCCCGGTCCCTCTCGCGCACGCATCTCTCCGTGCAGCCGGGGGCGGCGCCCGCAACCCCGCGCGCACCAGGAGATCGGGACGGTTGAAAAGGGCAGCGGGAGCGTCAGTGGCTACAACTCTGCCCTCGTCGAGGATGGCCCAGCGGGTACTGAAGCCAGAGATCCACGCGGTATCGTGTGTGGCCAGCACCACCGCAACACCCGACTGCGCCAGCTCGCTCACCAGGCGCCGTGTCTCGGCGCGCCCCGGCCCGTCCTGGCCGACGGTCGGTTCATCGAGTAACAACGCCTGTGGACGGGCGGCAGCCACGGCTGCCAGGGCAACGCGCCGCTGTTCGCCAGCGCTGAGGCGGTAGGGCGCCCGGTCGAGCAATGCACCCAGCCCGAAGCGCTCGATCAAGCGCGCGCGCCACGACGGATCGTCGCGCCCGAGGGCCCGTGGCCCGACTTCGAGTTCGGCCCGCACCGTGGGCGCGAAGAGCATGTGCCCCGGCTGCTGCGGGACCAGGCCCACATCACGGGCCAGTTCCCAGAGCGGACGCCGACCTACTGGCCGACCGAGGAGATACACGGTACCACCCTGCGCGCGCAGCAGTCCGTTGCCCAGTCGCAGCACCGTTGTCTTTCCAGCGCCATTGGCCCCCAGCAGGCCGAGCACCTCGCCCGCGCCGACCGTCAGGTTCAAGCCACGCAGCAGTGGTTGCCCGTCATGACTGAACGTGACCTGGTTCCAGACGATCACAGGTTGCTCGACTGGCGCCGCAGCAACAGCAGCCTCCGGCGAGGCCCGGGAACCGTTCCCATCGAGGAGGGGCGCCGCGGCACCGGGGATCGGGGCCGGTTCAGGGTGGCCGGCCACCTGCGCCGGCCACCCTGGCGGTTCCAATCGCCACGCCTCCAGTTCGGTGGCGTTGACCAGATGCGGCAGCCTGTCGGCCACGACGCGCCCATCGCACAGCACCACCAGGCGTGTTGCCAGGGCTATCACCTCGGCGAGGCGGTGTTCGGCGACGATTATTGTAACCCCCTGGCGGTGCAACTGCCGCAGCACGGCCCGTAGTCGCTCTGCGCCCCGGGCATCGAGGAAGGCAAAGGGTTCATCGAGAGCCAGCAATGCCGGGCGCAGCGCCAGAACACCCGCCAGGGCAACCCGTTGCAACTCGCCGCCTGACAGGGTAGCCGGCGAGCGCTCCAGCAGGTGCTCAATTGCCAGCGCCGCGGCCACTTCCCGCACCCGAGCGCCAATCGTCGCGCGATCCAGCCCCTGGCAGGCCAGGCCCAGAGCCAGGTCGCGTGCCACGGTCGAGGCCACCACCTGCGCCTCGGCGTTCTGGAGCAGTAGCGCCACACGCGGAGCGAGATCGACCGGCGGGGTCAGCCGCACGTCACGCTCCGCCACCAGCACCCGACCGGACAGCTCGCCGCCGTGCAGGTGCGGGATCAGCCCATTCAACAGACGACAGAGGGTAGACTTGCCCGATCCGCTGGCGCCGGCCAGCAACACAAACTCCCCCGGCGCAATGGTCAGATCAAGGCCCTGTAGTCCGACCGTGCCATCGCGATAGCGGTAGCGCACATCGTGACAGACGACCAGCGAGGTCATTGTCCCTTCCCGGAGCGGTCAAGGTATCCGGCGCGTCGGAGCAGCAGCAACCCGATAGCGCCCAGAGCGGCGCCAGCCAGCGCCGAAAGCGCGAAGGGGAGGATCAGCGCCGTCACACCGATGGGTCGGTTCATAATGTAGGGCGCCACCACCAGCCCACCCACCAGCGCGCCGATAACGCCGGTGCCGATCACCTCACCGAGGGCCGTCAGAGCAATATTGCGTGTGTAGCGGTAGACCAGGCCGGCCAGCAATATGCCAAAGATGCTGCCTGGAAAGGCCAGCGGTGTGCCCAGCCCCAGCACGTTGCGGATAATCGAAGTTGTAATCGCGATCGCCAATCCCCACCACGGCCCGACCAGCCCCGCGGCCAGAACGTTGACCATGTGCTGAACGGGGAAGATCCTGGCGATCCCCACAGGAATGCTAATTGGCGACAGGGCCACAGCCAGGGCCGTGAGGATCGCGCTGTAGGCCAGCTGGCGCGTCTGCGTACGCAGATTCGAGGTCATGGTGGTCATCGTACACCTACCATTTCTAGATTGCCGATGGCAGATTTCGGCCTGGTGGATTGGGCGCGCCATCGCCTGCGTTCTGATGCGCCGCGCCCAATCCACAATCAAACATCCGTGCGATGTCCTGCTGTCCTACTCCTGAGGGCGCACCATCCCTGCTCGGAACGCGGAGATGCGGATCAATGTTAGGTAGACCACGCCACCAATGAGTACGGCGGGAAGCGTGGCGCCGAACTCCGGTAGCAGCCGCGTGAGTACCTGGAACGTCGCCACCCCACAGCCCCAGGCCAGGAAGGCCGACCAGTTCCAACCGCCCTGGTACCAGTACAAGCCGTCAACGCGGTCAAGCTCCCGGATCTCTACCCGACGTTGTCGCACAAGGAAATGGTCAGTGAGCACAACCCCGAACAAGGGTGCGAAGAGGGAGCCGATCAGGAGCAGGAAGTGCTCATACCGTGCGATAGGCAATACCAGCGCCAGAACGGTACACACTGCGCCGAAGATCAGCGCCAGGCGCGCGGTGGTCCAGGCCGTTGCCAGGTTTCCAGTTGATACCGCTGCCGAATAAATATCGGCAAACGCATTGTCGGTTTCGTCTACGAGGATCAGCATCAGCGCCACCCAACCCCCGGCGGCCAGCAGGATTGACTGGATCAGATCTGTCGCACCCAGGGTGAGCACATAGGCCACCCCGAGCGCATAGAACCAGACATTTGCGAGCAGATAGCCGAGGGCCGTGCCCCGGAACACCTGGCGCGAGTTCTGTGCGAAGCGGGTGTAATCTGCAACCAGGGGCAACCAGGAGAGGGGCATTGCCACCACCAGGTCTACTGCGGTGCCAAAACTCATCTCGCCGGTGCCGGGAAGGCTCAGCAGTGTTGGAAGATCGGCCCGCCAGAGCACCTGGATGGTCAACCAGAGCGCTGCGGCGTAGACTAGCCAGATTCCCCAGCGTTTCAGGAAGCGGCGCACAAAAGCCAGCGGCCCACCGAACGCCAGCAGTGTCGCCAACGTGCCCCAGAGCAACGTCCACAGAACTATGGCGACCCCTTCATGCACCGGCATCCAGGCGCGCGTCATAGCATGGGCACTCTCGCGCATCACTACAATTTCAAAGGTGCCCCAGCCTATCAGTTGTAACACGTTGAGCAGCGTTGGCAACGAAGCGCCGCGAATGCCGAGGGTCGGCCGCAATGCGGCCATCGTTGCCACACCGGTATCACTGCCGATGACCCCGGCAAGCCCCAGCAACGTCGCACCGATGAGTGAACCGAGCACAATCGCCGCGCTCGCGGCCCAGAAGCTCAGGCCAGGCGCCAGCAATGCGCCGGCCTGCAACACCAGCAGACCGACGCCCAGGCTCGACCACAGGGCGAAACAATCACCAAACTGAAAGATCCGGAGGTGTTTGGGAACAGGAGTGAGGGCAGGAAACGACCGGTGCAACGCCATATGGCACCTCCTATGCACGTGCGAATGCCTCGAGGAGGCGCCAGAAGCAGAACTGCCGCTGGTCCGGGGTACACAGCGGCAGCCATCCTCTGGACGCTTTCCTACGCTGGTATGACCCAGGTCAGGTTCAAAGGGTCAGCGGCATCGGTCGGGCCGCACTCTCAGCCAGGCTCTTCCCGGCTCCCCTAGCGGCGCCGCGCGCCAGGCGCGACGCTGGGTATATGCGCAGGGACCTTTACGGTACCCTCGTTTTGTTTCGGTTGCGACAGAGTATAAAGGATACGCGACCGTTGCGCAAGGGGGATGGTGAGTTCCCAGGGCTGATGCGACGTCGTTGGGGCAAGTCCCGAACACCACGTGGGGCCGCCAGGCTGCCCCATACCCCGCCGACGGACGCGGACGTTGCTCAAGCCCGGGGTGAGAACGCGGGTTCGTGGCGTACCCCCGTGGTGAACAGGTATCCGAAAATGGTTCATTGACGCCACCGTGAGATCGGGTAAGATAGAGACGCGCCGGGGTGGGGGGCTGCTCCGGGGTGGGGGGCTGCTCCGGGCGACCGGTTCGCGCTCCGGGGCGCCATCGGCCCCGTCCAGGCGTGCCGTGCCCGATTCGCAAGCGCAGGCGCTCGCCACGGTCATCGTGTGTCTGCGCTATCAGGCCCGCAACGAGAGAATAATGCACCACAACTTCTTTGTTTACCAGCGGCGCGCATTGCAGCCGCTACTCTTCTGGGGGATCGTCAGCAGCCTTCTGGGCGCGCTGATGTTGCCGTTCGGCGGCTTCACCCGTCACTTCGGCTTGCAGGCGGCGACCTGGGGGGTGATTGACGTGCTCCTGGCTATGGCCGGGCGCCGCAGGGCGCTGCTGAAGGCCGAGGCCCTGGCCGAGCACCACCTCGACGAGTCCGCTGCGACCCACGAGGCCGAACGCTTCCGGGGCATCCTGTTGTTCAACGCAGGGCTGGATGTGCTGTACATCGGCGCCGGGTTGTTTACGGCGCTGCGCTTCGCCAACCGGCCCGACCGTCGGGGGATGGGCGTGGGCATCGCCGTGCAGGGCGTGTTTCTGTTGCTCTTCGATGTCCTCCTGGCCCGTGATGTGGAACGAAAGTTCCTCGTATGATCCCCCGCGCGCTGTTTCCCCTGCTGCAGTGCCCCACCTGCCGCTCCCGTGACCTCTACGTTCAGGCGGATGGCGTCCATTGCGGGCGTTGCGCAGCCGTCTACGCGTTCCGCGAGGGCTATATTGACCTGATGCCTCAGAACGTGGCCTACGGCTATATCTCCAAATACGTTACCGACGAGGCGGAGCTGGCCGAAGAACTGGATTACCGCGAACTGGCCCCGCCGCTGCTCGCCGCCGGTGTGCGCGACCGGGCGCTGCGGCGGCTCCTGCGCTTCCGGCCCACCGATGTGGCCCTCGACAATGGTTGCGGCACGGCCAAACACGCCGTCTGGAACGCGGATCGGGTGCGCTTGATGATTGGCAGCGATCCGGCCACCCTCTTCGCTGATCAGGCTCGTGACCAGGTGGCCCTTGCCCGCGCCGACTCGCGTAGCCTGCCCTTCGCCGACAACACCTTCGATAAGCTGTTCGCGATTGATATCCTCGAGCACTTCCCCCTTGATGTGATTGACCAGTATCTGGCCGAGAGCGCCCGCGTGTTGCGCCCCGGCGGGCGCATGCTGGCCTTTTCCAACACCCGCGAGCGGTCGCCGATCCAGCCGGTGATTGACCTTAGCCGGCGCCTGGGGCGCGTGTTCGTGAGCGCCGGGTGGTACGATTTCTCCCGCGAAGCCCGCCGCAAATCCGACCACGTCAAGGCCCTCGAAACCTGGGAAGATGTGCTGGCGGCCTTTGAGCGCGCCGGCCTGCGTCCGGTGAAGGTGGTGTTCTGGAACAGTTTGTTCACGACCTTTGTCGAGCACGTGCTGATGAAGCTCGGTGAGGCCATTCTGGGTCGCGCGCAGGCGCCACGGGGCAGGCCATCTGCCCCGGCTGCGCTGGCCTCCAACGGGGCAGGGCAGGCTCCTGCGGCGACCAGCGGAGCGCCTGCCTCCGGCGTCGTCCGCGAGATCCGTGCCCGGCAACGCATCCGTCGCCGCCTCCGCCCCGGCAGTCCGCTCCATCTGGCGCTGCTGGCCGTGACGCTGATGATGGAACTGGACCTCTGGTTGTTTGGCTGGATGCGCTGTGGGAGCTATTTTATTCTGGTAGAGAAACCGGGAGGCAAGCCGTGCTGATGTACCGCCCGCTCACCGAGCAGGATCTCGAGCAGTTCACGGCTCTGGAGCAGTATGCCTTCCCTGCCACCTACGCCGGCTACGTCTCCAGCGACGTGCATACGGATCGCCTGGCGCGGCTGCGCGGCCTGTTCAGTGGTGATACGCTGGCCGCGCAACTGGAGGTCATTCCGCTGCGGGTACAGGCCGGTGCGGGCGAGGTTCCCGCCGCTGGCATCGGGGCTGTCGCCAGCGCCCCTGCCATGCGACGGCGCGGCCACGTGGCCTTGCTGCTCCGCTACCTGGCCGACGAACTGCGCGCCCGGGGCGTGCCGCTGGCCATTCTGTACCCCTTCAAACCCTCGTTCTATCGCCGCTACGGCTGGGCGATCTTCTTCGAGCGCCGCATGTACAGCGGTCCCCCCGAGCGCTTCGCCAGCTTCCCTGCTGCGCCCGGTGCCTGGCAGCCGGGCGGCGATGAGCAGATCGCGGAGTTCGACCGGATCTACCGTGGCGCGCTGCGGGGGCGATTCGGTCCCATTGTGCGCGATGCCGCCTGGTGGCGCGACCGTGTACTCCACACCTCGCACCAACGACCCCGCAACGCCTACATCTGGCGCGATGAACAGGGCCAGGGTCGCGCGTACCTGATCTACCATCTGCCCAGCGACGGCGACCAGCGCCGCATGGAGTTTCGCGAACTCGTCGCCCTCGATCCCACCGCGCGCGCCCAGCTCTTCCACTTCATCGCCGGTCACCAGAACCAGGTGCAGCGTGTGCGTTTCCGCGCCCCCGCCGACGCACCGGTAAACCTGCTCTTCCCCGATCCGCTGGAGTGCTCGGTCGAGCCGGACTTTATGCTGCGCCTGCTCGACGTGCCGGCTGCACTGGAGGTCTACCCCTTCGCGCCCGGGGTAAGTGGGCGATTGACCCTGGCTGTCACCGACACCTGGATCGCCGAGAATCACACTGTCTTCGCCCTCGAGTTCGCTGCTGGTCGCTGCCAGGTGACGCGCCTGCCCCCCGATGCGCCCGCCGATCTGCGCTGCGAGGTGGCAACCCTTGCCCAGATCTACAGCCGTTACCTGCGCCCGCGCACCGCCGCCACTTTTGGCGTGCTTGAAGCCTCCGGACGTGAGGCCCTCGACCTGGCCGAACGCGCGTTTGCCGGACTGGCGCCGTTTAGTTCGGATTTCTTCTGATGTGAACATAGCCCGCGTGCGGGAGGGTGTGGGCGGGCGCAGCCCTCTCCCGTCTCTCGCGAAGGGGTGGTGGGGAAACCGGGTTTCCCCAACCCCCTGCCTGCCGGGAGGGTGTGGGCGGACGCAGCCCTCCCGGAAACAACCTGCCGGCGGGGAGGCTCTGGGAGGGCGCAGCCCTGCCAAACATACATCTGTTTTCATCTGGCGCGTCACGCATCACGTGTCACTGGCATCATGACAATCCGTCCCCTGTACATCTCGCCGGTAGGCCGGGGTGGAGTTGACTTCGGCATTCAGAACATTACGCGCGCCGTGCGGGCCGCCGGGCTACGCCCCGAGTTGTTGCGCCTGCCCGAGATCTACAATTTCCTGCCCATGCTCATCCCCCGGTCTATGCCGGAGGGTTGGTGGCGGGGCTTCGACCTCATCCAGGGGCGCTCCCGGGTGGCCTTCAGCTTCGGGGTAACGGGGTTGCCGGTGGTCACCACGGTCCATCACCTGACCACCGATCCCGATCTGCAGCCCTACAGTTCCTTTGCCCAGCGCCTGTTCTACCGTCTGGTTGAGGCGCGCTACGATGGCCTCTCGATCGCCTACGCCGACGCCGTGGTATGCGTGAGTCGCTTCACCCAGCAGCAGGTCGAACGCACCTACGGCCGCGCCGACAGCACCATCATTTTCGACGGCATTGACACCGACGTGTTCGTGCCCACGCCGGGCCTGGTGCGCCGCGATGATGGCTTGCCGCCCTCGGCGGCGCGGGTCAGGCTGCTCTTCGTAGGCAACCGCACCCGGCGCAAAGGCTTTGAGCTGCTGCCGGCGATCATGGATCTGTTGCCGCCGGACTATGTGCTCTACTACACCGGCGGCTTTCAGGGGCGCCATCGGGGGCCGCCGCACCCGCGCATGATCCCCATCGGCTCGCCCGACCGCGCCGGTCTGGTGGCGGCCTATCAGAGCTGCGACATCCTGCTCTTCCCCTCGCGCCTGGAGGGTTTCGGGATCGCTCCCGCCGAGGCCCTGGCCTGTGGCCGCCCTGTGGTCACCACCAACGCCTCGGCCCTGCCCGAAGTGGTGGATGATGGGCTGAATGGCTTCCTCGTGGCCCGCGACGATGTAGCCGGATACGCCGAGAAGGTGCGCCTCCTCGGTGAGGACCCGGCGCTGCGCCGGCGCTTCGGCGAACACGGACGCGCAAAGGTGGTCGCCAGCTTCGGCTACGACCAGCTTGGCAATGGCTTCAGGGCCCTCTATGAGCGGTTGCTGGGAATCTAACGTAAAAATAGGCCGTGCGCGGGAGGGCGCAGCCCTCCCGGGAAGACATGATGTTCGTTCGAGCGTTGTGCGGCGCAGCCGGATGGACGGCTGATATGAACATCGGGAAAGCCGGGCTTCCCCACGCCCCTGCCCACGGAGGTGGCAAGCCCTCTCCACCGGAAGGGCGTGGGACGGCGCAGCCTGCCTCCGCCCCGGGGCGGCTATGTGGCCCCTACCCGCGCCGTAGCCGCGCGGCCAGGGCACGGGCCGGCGTTACGCCCAGTGCCAGGGTGACCAGCAGGTACAGCAACGCGCCTGCTGACCCTATTCCCACCAGCCAGAACACCAGCGCCGGCAGGTCACGGGTCCACTGGTAGGTGTGCCCGACGCTCAGGGCCGGAACCAGATCGCGCGAGGCTTCGGTCAAGCCGCTGAAGGCCGCGCCCAGGACGAGCGCGCCGATCAGCGATGCGCCGAGTGACCACCACAGGCGCCGCTCGCGCCAGATTCCGGGGAGCGCTGTGCCTGACAGCGCGAACAGGAGTAGCGCCTCAAGGGTGTTGGCAATACTGAAGGCCAGGGCCAGGTCGCCGACATCCCCACCGGCCCGGAGCAGGCCGGCGCCGAGGCTCAGGTTCAAAGCCACCTGGAAAACCCCTACCAGTACCGGCGTCCACGTGCGCTGCATGGCAAAAAAGGCGCGGATCAGGATCTCCGAGGCGGCGAAGGCGGGCAAGGCCAGGGCGTAGCCTGCCAGAGCCTGTACGGTGTATTCCAGCGAGCGGGCATCAAAGGCGCCACGTTCGAAGAGCGCCCGCGCCACGGGAAAGCCAAGCGCCAGCAACCCGGCGGTGGCCGGCAGGGTCAACCAGAGAATAGTGACGAGGGTCCGGCGCACATCGGCGGCCAGATCGGTGTAGCGGCCCTCGGCCACCAGGCGCGCCAGGCGCGGAAAGGCCACCTGGCTCAGGCTAAGCGAGAAGATGCCGTAGGGCAGCAGCATCAACTGGTAGGCATAGCCCAGGCCAGCCACCTTGGCGTCACCGGAGGGAAGACGGGCAGCCAGAGCCAGCGTGACCACAATGCTCAGGTAGGCAGCGGCCTGACCAATCACCCGCGGGGCCATCTGCCGGGCAATGCGCCCGATCTCCTCCATACCCCGCCCCAGGGTTAGCCGCAGGCGCATGCCCATACCCCACAGGGGCGGCAGTTGCACCAGCAGGTACAGCAGCGCGCCCGTCACCACGCCCCAGGCCATGCCCCAGATGCCCAGGCCCAGCACCCCGCCCAGCGCCGCGCCCAGCATGATGCCCAGATTGTAGACCGACTGGGCCAGCGCCGGCATGGCAAAATGTTCGCGGGCGTTGAGCGTGGCCATCGCCAGCCCGCCCAGGCCGAGCAAGAGGGGAGAGAGGAGAAACAGGCGAGCCAGGGCCACGGTCAGGTCGATGGTCGCTGTATCAAAGCCACGCCCGCCGTAGAGGAGCACCACCACCCGCGGCGCGGCAACGAAGACCGCGGCACTCGCCGCCGCCAGCGCCAGGAGTGACCACGTTAGTACCGCGCTGGCCAGACGCCAGGCCCGCGCCTGCCCGTCCCGCTCCCAGACCTCGATGAACACGGGAATAAAGCTGCTGCCCAGGGCTCCGCCGATGATGATCAGGTAGAGCAGATCGACTATCGAGAACGCGGCGCGGTAGGCCGCCGCCGCGGCGCTGGTGCCGAAGAAGTAGGTCGCCACGATGTCGCGCGCCAGGCCCGTGATCCGGCTGAGGACGAAGCCGCCCATCACGATCAGGCTGTTGCGCACGGCGCCCGTTGAGACGCGTCGTAGCCGCGACGAGAGTTGCACGGAAGGCACCCTTCTGCTATACTTGAGTGTTAGGCGATGTCAGGCCCACACGGCTTTGCCGCGCAGGTCAAAGATTCAACAGGGGTTCTCCCGAGAGCGTGCTGCTCGCGCAAACCCTCGCCTCGATACAGGGACGTGGGGAAGCCAGGTTGCCCCACCTCCCAACTGCTTAGCGGGAGCGCGTGTCACCCTGATGGGCCGGGTAACCCGCTTCCCCCCTCTCCAACCGGCGCTGGGGGGCGTGTCGCCCCCGTGGGCAGCCCCTTGCGGCAACCTGCTGGCCCCTATGTTGAGCGATTACACGGTTAACGGCGTTTGATGATACTGGAGGAAGGTCCCCTTGGCAAACACGAAATCGGCGAAGAAGCGCATTCGCAGCAACGAGCGCAAGCGCCAGCGCAATCTGATGTACCGCTCGCGCGTCAAAACGATGATTAAGAAGGCCGAGTTGTCGATCTACAGTGGCACGCCTGACGAGACCCTGGTGCGCGAGGCCATCAGCACCCTTGATAAGGCCGCGGTGAAGGGCATCATCCACAAGAACAACGCCGCGCGCCGCAAGTCACGCCTGATGAAGAAGTTCAACGCGGCGCAAGCCGCAGGCGCGTGACCGCCGTCCGGCATTGTGCCTCCACATTGAGCGGGGGAGCCCGGCTCCCCCGCGCCCTGTTTCCACCACGCATTCATTGTTCTCACCCTGCTACCCCAACCGGTGTTGCGGTCGCCCGGCGCCCCGATGGGCAGGGGCATGGGAACAGCCGGTTTCCCCGATGTTCACATGAGACGCCACTGGTGAGGCGCACAGGGCCCGAATAACATACTCCTGGGAGGGCGTAGCTCTCCCAAACCCTCCCGGTGGGGAGGGCTTGCCACCCTTCAGGCAGAGGGTTGGGGAAAGCCCCGTTTCCCCTCTATGCAATAACTCCGACGGAGTACTAGCGGCAGGCTTCGGCGACAAACAGTTCAAGGGCCACCTCGGCCTGGATACGCCCGGTTTTGGTGGCCACATCGAGTTCCAGCAACCGGTCGTGCAGATGTTCCAGCTCGCCAGGGCCAAAACCGCGCACCTGGTCAATCGCCTTGCGGGCAACGAAGGGCTTCAGGTTCAACTCGGCAGCAATCGCATCAGGGCGGAGGCGCCGGGCCGCCAGAGCCTGGACGCCCAGGAGAATACGGACCTGCCGGGCGAGCATAAAGAGCACATAGGTTGCCGCCTGACCATCTTCGAGCAAGGCGCGCGCCCCCCGCAGCGCCGGGCCATGCTGGCGAGTGCTCAACGCGTCAATGAAGGCGAACAGGTTCTGCTCCTGCTGATCCTCGACCAGCAGTTGTACCGTCGCCACATCGATCGTTCCTCCCTGGCCCACATAGGCGGCCAGTTTCTCTATCTCGGTCGCGAGGGCACGGGTATCGTTGCCTACCAGCTCCACCAGCCTGGCCGCGGCGTCAGGCGCCAGACGGGCATGCTGGGCCCTGGCTCGTTCCGCCAGCCAGCGCAGCAAAGCCGGGCCCTCGGGGAGCGGAAACTCGCGCACCTCCCCGGCTTTCTTCAGGTAGGTGAAGAGAATACTGCGCCGATCCACCTCCTCGCTCTCAACGAAGACCAGATCGCACCATACGGGGACCTGTTCGAGGTACGCCCGCAACTCCTCGCGTTCCTTGCCCGCCCGGCTATGCTTGAGCCCATCGGCAACGATTACCAGCCGTCGCTCGGCCAGGAAGGGCAGTGCCTCACAGGCGAGGGCCAGGGTCTCGATCTTGAGCCGGCGCCCATCGAGGCGAACGCTGTTCATCTCGGCGACATCGGGGGGCAGCGCGGCGCGCATCTGCGCCAGGGCTTCGCTCCGGCTGAACTCGTCGGGGCCATAGAGGAGGTAGAGCATAGTGCTGGAGGCATGGCGGTGCGAAGCGCCGAAGCATCCTACCCTTCGACGCCGCAATCGTCCCCGACATGCCGTGAGTGAGCCTGTTTCGAACCTGCGGAGCGCAGGTGGGTGCCCGCCTGTGAGCATCTGCGGCCCGCCGCATAGCTCAACTCATGAGAGCAAGGCTCCCATCGAAACCGTGTTGGCTCAAAACACATACCCACCCACGGGCAGTCAGAGACGCCTGATCCTACCACGTAGAAAGAAGTTCCGCAAGTAGCCTTCACGGCTCGGCTTCGATCTGGTGCACCAGGCCGGCAACCAGGCGCGTGGCCCGTTCGACCAGGCGCGCCTCGACGGGCGAGGACCGGGGCGTAGCGCCGGGCGCGTCGAGGGCCGCCACGGTGAGGGTACGGTAGCCCAGGCGGCGCAGAGGAGCGGCGAGGGCGCTTTCCGTTGTGAGGCGCCGCGGGTCGGCGTCGATCTGCGGATCGGCGGCATCGGCAGCGGCGGCCAGGCGCACGAGCAGCGCATCAGTGGCCCGGCTGCGCAGCGCCCCCTCAGCCGTCGCATAGACAAGCTGGCCAGCGGCGAGCGCCTCCAGGGCAATGAACAGGGTGCGTTCCGGCTCGAAGGGGTAGTGCCGCAACAGGCTGATCACGCCCCAGGGGTCACTGCTAGCAGCCCCTACCGCCACGGCCCACACCTCGACCCGCTTGAGCGTGCCGAGGCGCGTTGCAGCGGCCACCAGCGTCGCCAGCGCGGCGCACCCTCCATCAGAAGGGTTGGTGCTGACGGGCCAGATGGCGCCGATCAGGATCAGGCCGAAGAGCAGCGCCGCGCACCCCAGGAGGAGCCACCACGGCCCGGGGAGCAGGACGGCGCCCAGGGCGCCGGCCGCGAGGAGCGCGGCTGCGGCCAGCCGCGCCAACGTCGCAAGGCGCCCCGTGCCGGCAAGGATGGTGAGGCCATGTTGCAGTGGAGAGGTGTCGAGGGGGGCGAGCAGTACTACCCGCCAGCGTGGCTGAAGCGGTGGCGTACCGGCGGCCTCAGCGATAGCGCGTGTACCGACGATGTTCTGGCTGACGCGGCGGGGGCCCAGGGGCGGCAGGGGGGCCACGAAAGCGTCAACCAGGGCTATGGCGAGCACACCAGACGCCCACAGCAGCGCCAGCCAGGGGAAGAAGAACGCCAGCGCCACGCCAGCCATCCCCACGACGGCGTAGAGGGCGTAAACCATGCCCGGGCGGGGTGCCACGCGCAACTCGTAAGTGCTCACGCCCATCCCTGCCCGGCGCAGCCGCCCATTCACGAATGCCGCTGCCCGGGCCTCCTCGGCCGAAGTCGGCCGGCGCGGCCCGATCCGCTCGGCCAGTTCGGCCACCAGCAACTCGATCTCGTGGGCCTCATCGGCAGCAGCGGCATGCATCAACAGCATTGGGCAGATCAGGGCCTCGATCAGGAGCGCGGCGTCGGCGCCGCGGTGGGGCGCGGCGTTGGCGTCGCGTCCAGACTAAAGTCCC
>JBDNDG010000082.1:0-13898 GCA_046719255.1 Chloroflexaceae bacterium | reverse complement strand
CCGTCCGGACGAGCCGGGCCCGCGGCGGGGGTAGGCGCTACACTTTGCCCCCCGCAGAACGCGCCCGGAGCGCCGAAGGCTTCCTGGATCGCCTCAGCATGCTCTTTCGCGTGCGCCCATTTCGCGGGCTTCTCGATACCACCCCCTGGCGCCACACCCTCGCCGCCTGGATGGATTTTCGGCGCATTAACGGCCCCGAGGCGCCGACTCTGCTGATCACCGCCACCGAGTTGCAGAGCGGCACCCTCGAAGTCTTCTGCAATCGCCCGCTGCAAGGCCGCCCCGCACACACCATCGGCATCGACCACCTGCTGGCCTCGTGTAGCATCCCGCTCGTCTACCCCTGGACCGAGATCGGCCCGCGCAAGTATTGGGACGGGGCGGTGATCGCCAATACGCCCCTCGACCCGGTGATCGATCTGGCCGGCGAGGATGACCTCGACATCCTGGTGGTTATGATGACACCCTGGAGTCACTCCTCCGATGACACGTTGATCGCCGCCCCGGACGATCTTATGCAGGCCGCCACCCTGGCCCTCGACTGGGCGCTCCTGGGTTCCTACCGGATGGCCTTCGAGACCCTCGAGCAGCGTAACCGGCTCGCCGAGGCCCTGGCGCGCCTGCGCGCCGCCGGCCTGGAACTGCCCCCCGGTCCTGCTCCACGACCCATCGCCCTGCCAACAGTGATTGCGCCTCAAACCCCGATGCCCCTCGACTGGATCATCGATTACGAACGGGTCAACCATCGCCATCTCTTCGCCAGGGGGCGCGCCGATGCCCTGCGCGCGTTGCATGCTCGAAGGGCCTGATACGGCCCCGGGGAAAACGGGTTTGCCCACCCCACTGCCTGCGGGGGCGGCAGGCCCTCCGCAGCGGGAGGGTTGGGGAGGGCGCAGCCCTTCCATAACCCCCTTTTTATCGCGGTAAGGTGCGGCGGAGCCACGTGGATAGCTCAGGGAACTCCTGCACCCGGGTCAGCGTTATACCTGTGACGACAGACTACTCGCGGGCGATGCCCGTCTCACGCAGGAGGACACTATGGACACCCGCAATACTATGCTCATCGGCGTGCTGGCCGGCGCCTTGCTCGTGGCCGTACTGGCCATCGGCGCCCTCGCCGGCCTGGCCTTCGCGCGTCCTGCCCCAGCCCAGGCCCAGAACATCGGCGTCTCCGGGATGCGGCAGGTCACCGTTACTGGCCAGGGTGAGGTGCGTGTGACCCCCGACATGGCCGTGGTGCAACTGGGCGTTGAAACCAGTGCCCCGACCACGCAGGAGGCCCTCGCGCAGAACACCGCTCAGGTGCAGGCCATTATTGATCAGCTCAAAGCTCTGGGTGTGGCCGAGAGAGACATTCAGACCAGCACCTTCTCCATCTACGCCAGCTATGCGAATGAAGGTCGCACCATCACTGGCTACACGGTGAGCAACATGGTGCAGGTTACCATCCGCGACCTGGCACAGGCTGGCGCCCTGCTCGACCAGGTGGTGCAGGTGGGCGCCAACCGCGTCTACGGCATCAGCTTCGGCCTCAGCGATCCCCGGGCCGTGCAGGCGCAGGCCCGCGACGCGGCAATGGCCGATGCGCGCGCCCGGGCCGAGCAATACGCCCGCGCCGGTGGCGCCTCCCTCGGCAACGTGCTGATCATCACCGAGAGTCTCGGTGCGGTGACGCCCTTCCCCGCTATGATGCGCGATGAGGCCGCCCGGGCCGGCGCGCCTGTGCCAGTGCAGCCCGGCGAACAGGCCGTCAGTGCGCAGATCCAGGTCACCTACGAATTGCGTTGATCGCCATGGCCCATACGGCCCGGCGGAGAGACGGCCCGGCGGAGCGATGGCCCGCCAGGTCGTCTCTATCCTTTCCTCAGGGAGGGGCATCGGGAAACCCGGTTTCCCCATACTTTTCACATCAGATACAGATATTTGCTATGATACCATTGCGGTAAGACTCGGGGAGGGCGGCGCCCTCCGCAACCACTCGCCGGGCAGGAAGGCCGGGAGAGCCGGTTCCCCCGCCCTCCTGCCGACGCCCAGGTCACCTGACACGCTGGCGCCGGTGGGCAGGGGCGCGGGGAACTCCGTGTTCCCCTATGTGTACCTCAGTGTAGCCTGCGTTTCTCGCTGGAGTTTTACGGAACGCATGTCACCTTCGAACGCCGCTCTTGAAGTAGAGGCCCTGCGTCAGCGCCTGGCCGAGCTTGAAGCCGAGAATCAACGCCTTCGCGCTAGTATCATGGCGACCCCCGAACAGGTCCGGGCACGCCTGCACCTCTTCGAGACGCTGCCCTGGTACGCCCAGGCCGCGATCATCGTCGTCGAAGCGGCGCCGCTTGACCTGCCCGGCCCCCGGGTGATCTACGCCAACGCTTCCCTCGAGAAGCTGAGCCAGGCCCCGGCTGAGCGAGCCATTGGTCAGCCGCTTGCCACGGTGGTTGGCGCGGAGATCGCATCGCTGGTGCTGCTCCACATGCGGCAGATTGACACGCATTACACCTCCCGGCGCACCAGTTTTACCACCCGGGCAGGCAGGGGCGAACCGCGCACCTTCGAACTTGAGATGGTATCGGTGCCTGATCTGCACGGAGAGGACCGGCACATCATTGTGTACCTCCGCGACCTCAGCGCCCAGCGGCGCGCCGAGCGTGAACGCGAAGCGCTGCTGGCGCAGCTAGCTGCCACCAACCGCCAGCTCCTCGCTGAACTGGACGCGCGGCGCCGCGCCGAGCGCAAGCTGGAGCGCCTGAATCAGCACCTGGAGCAACAGGTCGAGGCCCGCACGGCTCAGCTTCGTGCCATTATCACGGAGTTGCAGGACGAGGTCCGCGAACGCCAGCGCATCTCTGCTGAGTTGCAGCAGCAGCAGGCCTTTCTGGACGGTTTCCTCGATCACGTTCCGGCGGCGATCACCGTGCAGGATCTGGAGGGACGTTTCATTCTGGTGAACAAGAACTTCCTGCGCTCCCTCGGCCTGACGACCCAGGACCAGATCCTGGGCCAGACCGCCGATCGGTTCTATCCGCGCGAAGTCGTGCAAATTGCGCACGCTGATCGGTTGTACATTCAGCAAACCGGCGAGCACATTATTCGCGAATACGGCAGTCTCGAGCTGACCGGCAGCGTGTGGCTGATGCACAGCTTTCCCATCCGCGCCGCCGATGGAGCCATCATCGCTACCGGGCGTATTGCCGTGGATATCACCGAGCGCAAGCGGCACGAAGAGGAACGCCTGGCCTTTGAACGCCAGCTCCAGGAAGCTCAGCGCCGCGAGAGTATTGGCATCCTGGCCAGTGGCCTGGCCCACGATTTCAACAACCTCCTCGCCGCCATCAACGGCCACGCCGAGCTGGCCCTGCTCGACCTGCCCCCCGGCTCGCCCCCCCGCGAGAGCGTCGAAGCCATCGTGCAGGGCGTCCAGCGCGCTACCGATCTGACCGTCCAGATGCTGGCCTATGCCGGCAAGGGCCGCTTCCTCACCCAGCCGGTGCAACTCAACGAACTGATCCACGAGATGGCCGATCTGTTGCGCCCGACGCTCAGCCGCCACGCTACGGTCCATCAGCGCCTCGCGGCAAGCCTTCCGCTGATCGAGGCCGACGCTTCCCAGATCCGCCAGGTGATCCTGAACCTTCTCGTCAACGCCAGCGAGGCTCTCGGTGACCAGCCGGGCCTGATCACGCTGGAGACGGCAGTTGAGGACCTGGAGCGGTCACGGCTCGAGCAGTTAATCGGCGGCGCCGATCTCGCGCCGGGCCGGTATGTGCGGATGAGCGTCATCGATAGCGGCTGCGGAATGGACGAAGCCACGCGCGCGCGCATGTTCGAGCCATTCTTCAGTACCAAGTTTACCGGGCGCGGCCTGGGCCTGGCCGCGTTGCAGGGAATCGTTCACAGCCACTACGGCGCCATTGAGGTCATCAGCGCGCCTGACCAGGGCACGACGATGCATATCTACCTGCCGGCCACCCCGGCAGGGCCGGCGCCACGCCTCACCGAACCCGCGCCGATTTCGCTATCCTCCTCCTCGTAACGGCTCATCCAGCAACTCCATGCAAACCCCTCCCCGGTACGCTATAATGAAAGCGGTTTCGCGGTAACCGCATCTCCAGCAGGTTTGCGCCCATAGATGCCCCTGCGGCTGTACCGTACACCGCAGAAGCGCGAAGCGATTCTCCTGGGAGGGCTTCGCCTTCCCAGACCCGCCGCCAGGGGGGCACGTCACCCCGGCAGGCAGGGAAGCATCGAGCAACCGTCGAGCCGCAACGCCCGGGTCCACAATACGCCCGGCGCTGGATACCGTTATGTCGTTCCGTGTTGAAGCGCCCTACGCCCCCACCGGCGATCAACCCCAGGCCATCGAGAAACTCGTTCAGGGCCTGCGCAATGGCTATCGCCATCAGACCTTGCTCGGCGCCACCGGCACCGGGAAGACCTTCGTGATGGCCAATATTTTTTCCCAGATCCAGCGCCCAACCCTCGTGCTCGCCCACAACAAGACCCTCGTCTCCCAACTCTGGGCCGAGTTTCGCGACTTCCTGCCCGATGCCGCTGTGGAGATGTTCATCTCCTACTACGACGAGTACACTCCCGAAGCCTACGTCCCCTCCAGGGATCTGTACATCGAAAAAGAGGCCCAGATCAACGAAGAGATCGACCGCCTGCGCCACGCAGCCACCCAGGCCCTCTTTACCCGTCGCGATGTGCTCATCGTCGCGTCAGTTTCGGCCATCTACGGCCTTGGTTCACCCCACGACTACGGCCAGGTGGTGATCTCCGTGCGCCAGGGCGAGATCCGCAACCGCGACAAGCTGCTGCGCCAGTTGATCGACCTCCAGTTCGAGCGCAACGATGTTGATTTTCACCGCGGCGCCTTCCGGGTGCGCGGCGACACCCTCGATATCCTGCCCGCCAACAGCGAGACCGCCGTGCGCATTGAGTTCTGGGGCGATGAGGTCGAGCGGATCAGCGAGTTCGATCCCCTCACCGGCGAGGTGCTCCTCACCCGCACCGCCGTGGATATCTACCCGGCCAAACACTTCGTCACCACCAGAGAACAACTCGCCATCGCCATGCGCAGCATCCAGGACGAACTCGGCGAGCGCCTGCGCGAACTCGAAAGCGCCGGCAAGCTCCTCGAAGCCGCCCGGCTCAAGCAGCGCACCATGTACGACCTCGAAATGCTCAGCGAGGTCGGCTACTGCTCGGGCATTGAGAATTATTCCCGT
Organism: Chloroflexaceae bacterium; assembly: GCA_046719255.1. Taxonomy (GTDB): domain Bacteria; phylum Chloroflexota; class Chloroflexia; order Chloroflexales; family Chloroflexaceae; genus JACAEO01. The sequence goes on along the minus strand of JBDNDG010000082.1, from coordinate 8,676 downwards.
CACATGGACGGACGCACCCCCGGCCAGATGCCCTGGACGCTGCTCGACTATTTCCCCGACGATTTTCTGGTCTTCGTTGATGAGAGCCACATCACCCTGCCCCAGGTGCGCGGCATGTACCTGGGCGACCGACAGCGCAAGCAAACGCTGGTGGACTACGGGTTCCGCCTCCCCTCGGCCCTCGATAATCGCCCGTTGCGCTTCGAGGAGTTCGAGCAGCACGTCTACCAGGCCATCTACGTCTCGGCCACGCCCGGCCCCTACGAGCGCGAGCACAGCGAGCAGATCGTCGAACAGATCATCCGCCCCACCGGCCTGCTCGACCCGGTCGTCCACGTGCGCCCCACCAGGGGCCAGGTTGATGACCTGATCGCCGAGGTGCGCCAGCGGGTCGCGCGCAAACAGCGTGTGCTCGTTACCACCCTCACCAAGCGCATGGCCGAGGATCTGGCCGATTATCTGCGCGAAGTCGGTATTCGCACCATGTATCTCCACGCCGACATTGACACCCTCGAACGGGTAGAGATCCTGCGCGATCTGCGCCTGGGGGTGTACGATGTTGTCGTGGGTATCAACCTGCTCCGCGAGGGCCTCGATCTACCCGAGGTCAGCCTGGTCTGCATCCTCGACGCCGATAAAGAGGGCTACCTGCGCTCCGAAACGTCCCTGATCCAGACCATCGGCCGTGCCGCCCGCCATATTGATGGCCAGGTGATTATGTACGCTGATACGATCACCCCCTCGATGGAGGCCGCCATTCGCGAGACCCGGCGCCGCCGCGATATTCAGATGGCCTACAACCTGCGCCACAACATCACTCCGGTGGGCATCTCCAAGAACGTGCGCGATCTCACCGACCGCATCAAGCGGATGGCCGAAGAGCGCGCCGCCTACAGCGTCGGCCCCGCTGACGAGGCCCCTCGTCCGGTGTTGACCGAAATCCCCCGCGACGAGGTGCACAAGCTGATCAGGGATCTCGAGAAACAAATGAAGCAGGCCGCGCGTGACCTTCAGTTTGAGAAGGCCGCCAGCCTGCGCGACCAGATCGTTGAACTCAGGAAAACGCTCGCCCTCGATGGCTGATATCGGGGGAAACCGGGGTTCCCCGTATCCTCTCCCTGCCGGGAAGCGCGCCCTCCCTGCCGGGAGGGTCTGGGAGGACGCTGCCCTCCCACGAGAGTCTCTTGTCGTTCCTGTCAGGCGTGGCGCAGCCACATTCTGAACATGACCCCCGCGCGGAAGGGTTTGCTCAGGAAAGCCACATCCTCCTGAACAAACCTCGCGCTCCATCGGTAAGACAATGGCAGTTCAGGTCTGGATCGGTGAAAAACCAGAACACCCCAACGAGCGCCGCGCGATCATGGCCCTGGCCCAGGGCCTGGATCGCCTCGAGGGGCTGTACCTCATTCTGGCCAACTTTAGCGTCGGTGGACGCACGGTTGACCTGGTGATCATCAAGCACGATGCGGTGTTCATTATCGAGCTGAAGCAGTGCGACGGGCGGGTGATCGGCAGCGTCAACGGCCCCTGGTTCGTCGAGGGGCGCAACGGCGAACGTAAGCGCCTCAATCCCGGCCGCAAGAACCCCTACAACCAGGTTATCTCGTACTTCCACGCCCTCACCAACTATCTCAACGAGCACCGCAGCGAGTTCCTCCCCGCCCAGAAGATCAACGACGTTGATTTTCGCACCTGTAAGCGGGTTGTGGTGATCGCGCCATCCATCCAGGAAGGCTCGGAGATCGAACTTGACTGGAAGGTCGAATTGAAGGGCATGGACGAACTGCCGGCCTACCTGATCACCGAGCGTTCCTCAGAGATCGAGCTGACCGACGAAGAGATGCTGGCCATCCCCCGCATGCTCCGCTGCACACCCTGGCAGGAGATCAACACCGTGCTCCGCGGGGTCATCAACAACCCGGATCTGGCCACCGACCCGGTGGCAATTGCAGCGGTGCAGGAAAGTGCCGTTGTGGCGGTCGAGGCCGCGCCCCGGGGCAGCCCTACCACAGCCCCCGGCGCAGAGAGCACCCCCGCGCCACCCGCGAGCACGCCCGACACTGCCGAGGCCGCGCCGCCGCGCGACCCCTGGCAACGCCTCCTGGCCTCCACGCGCACCACCACCGGGCGCCTGGCCGTAGCCATGGCGGCCCTGGCCGCCATTCTGGCCCTGGCCCTGCTGCTGCGCCCCACCCGCCTCATACCCACCGCCGACGCCCCACCGGCGCCGCTGATCGAGGTCACTGGCATGCCCCCCGGCAGCGCCGCCTTCCCCGTCGGCGCCTCCGACCAGAGCTGCCTGTGGGTCGGCTACCAGGTAGTGGCCAAGCGCTTCGATACGGCCAGCGGGAGCTGGCGCAGCATCGCCGAAGGCGGCAGCGCCACCGCCACCCTGCCGGAGGTGGTCGTGGCTCTCGAGCGCATCTCCACCTGTGACGGCGCGGTGCACCTCACCTGGAGCGTGCAGAACAACTCCGACCGCCCGATCGAGTTCCCGCTCGACCGTGACAACATCCACATCAGCGATGGGCTCGGCAACGAGTACCTCATTGATGACGCCGCCTCCGCACCCCCGGCCATCCGCGTAGCGCCGGGCGCGCAAGAACGCGGCACCGCCGTGGTCAACCATCCCCTCAATAGCAGCGCTACCACCCTGCACGTGCGTCTGAAGGATCAGCCGTTCGGCGAAGCCAGTTTCGTGGTTGCCCTGCAACGCTGAACATACGGGGAAGCCGGGTTTCCCCAACCCCCTGCCTTGTAGGCGGGCTGCGCCTGCCCGGGAATAAACCTCCCCTCACACCCCCTCGCCCACCTCACCCTCGTGTGACGGGTCGTGCCCCGCCTGGCGCTGCGCCACCGCTGCGCGCAGCCTCTCCGGCACAGGCACGGTGCGCTCCGTCGCGTAGTCGTAGGCCACCTGCACGCTCTGGCCGGTGGCGATCAGCGCCCCATCGCCCGCCCGCGCCACGACGTACTCCATCGTGAAACTCTTCGTGCCAAACATCGTCACGCGCACCCCGATCCCCAGCCGCTCCCCAAAGTAGGCCGGTCGCCGGTAACTGATGGTCTGCTCGGCCAGAATAATGCCCATCTCCAGCAGTGCGGCCCCGGTCAGTTCGAGCAAATACGCGATACGTGCCGCCTCCAGATAGGTGGCGTACACCGCGTTGTTGACGTGACCAAAGGCGTCGAGATCGCGGAAACGCACCGTCTCCCAGTGAACGAACGGATACTCGGCCAGAACCTGCGGCAGGTCACTCATAGGACTCCTGATTGCAACGGGGAAAACCGGGTCGGCTTACCGACCGGTGAGCGTCGGACCTCGGACGGACGCGCGAGGACAAAGCCTTTCCCCACCCACCTCGTCCCGGCGCGCGCGGGAAGGCCATTGCGGCCATCCGCCTTGCGCGATCTGTGATCCGCACGTGTTCCTGGCAGGGCTGCACCCGAACCCTCCCCTGCGCCGAGGAAAATACAACGGATAAAAATGCGTGGAGGAATCCCTGTTATAATGGCAAACAATTCTCGTGACAACCGGTACGTTTAGTACCGTCACGACTGGCAGTGCGGGAGGAGACCATGACTGAGACAAGGGGCACCATTTTCATCATGGACGACGACCTGGCGCTGCAGGCCGTGTTAGAGTACGCCCTGCGCAACGCCGGCTATGATGTGGTGCTGGCGCCTGATGGTCTGGAGGGCCTGCAACTCCTCGAAACCTTCAAACCCAGCCTGGTGTTGAGCGATGTGATGATGCCGAACATGGACGGCGTCGAAGTGTTTCAGCGGATCAAGGAGCGCCTCCAGGATGATGGTATTCCGATCATTTTTATGACCGCTTTAAGCCGCAAGCCCTGGTTTGCCGACCTGGAGGCCGAAGGCGCGGTGATCATTCAGAAGCCGTTCGACATCGATCAACTGCTGGAAATGATCAACATCACCCTCCTGTAGCGCCGCTGCCAGAACAGGCTCCATGGCGGTCGCGGCAATGTTCCCATTGCTCCGCGGCACACCTTCGTGCAACCGGCTTTTAGAGCTAAACATCAGATTGTCAGGCGGGGGTGAACCGCACCGTACCTTCAGGGCCACGCAGCGCACCCGGACCTAGCCTTCGGCGCCGGAGCAACACGCCGATCCGCGCGATTGTTCGCCACCTTGCTGACGCAGCAGGGCGCGGAGTTCATCGAACCGCGGGCGCAACCGCTGATAGGTACCGCTCAGGTCTTCGGGGATCAGGCGAGTGCCGCCTACGATGGGCATGAAGTTGGCATCCCCGCTCCAGCGCGGCACAATGTGCACGTGCAGATGCTCAGCGATACCCGCGCCTGCCGTCCGTCCCAGGTTGACCCCCAGATTGAAGCCATGCGGCCCGTACTCCGCTTCCAGCGCTCCCACGCTGCGCCGGGTCAGGGTAAACAGTTCTTCCGCCGTGGCTGCATCGAGACCGGCGAGATCGGCGGTGTGGGCATTTGTCACCACCATCAGGTGCCCGGGGTTGTAGGGGTAGAGGTTCATCACCACGAAGCACCGTTCGCCTCGATACAGCACCAGGTGCTCGGCGTCGGTCTCGGGTGGCGCTGCCGCCATTGCGCAGAAGATACACCCCCCATCCGCTTTGCCGTCGCCTTGTTTGATATATTGCATGCGCCAGGGTGTGAATTTGATTTCCATTCCTTGCTCCTCGTTGAGCGCGCTCAGATCGTGCATGTGAGGCGCCTGTGCGGCTGCGCCGCGCACCGACGAGATGAAAACAGGTTTTATTTTTTGGGAGGGCTGCGCCCTCCCAAACCCTCCCGCGCGCGGGCTATGTGCACGTTAGCCCCGCCTGGTCGCGCCTGCACGCCACACGAGCAGCAGCGCCACCACTCCGACTGCCAGAGCGGCGGCGCCACAGAGCAACGCCCCGGCCACCAGGGTGGGCACGGCAACGCCGGTGAACGGCGATCCGCCGGATGGGGCCTCAGCCGCGCCTGGAAGACCAATCGGCGATTCGGCGAAGCGGTCGGCAGGGGCGGTTCGAGGAACCGGCGTAGGCGCGACGATCCGCTCCTGCGGCGGCAGGGTCGCGCGCCACTCGGCGTCCAGTTCGTCCACACTGCGCCCGAGCACCGTTTGCAGGGCCTGGTCCACCGGAGTTGCTGCGGCGAAGGCCAGGGCCAGCGCGCGCAGCTTTTCGGCCCCGTAAGTGGCGATGATATACTCGACCACGGCCTGGCTCTGCGCGTAGGAGAGCAGGGCCTGTTCGGTATCGGCGGGGAAGCTCGCCGCAAGCGCCTCCAGCGGAATCAGCCGTCCCTGTCGCGCGGCCTCGTCCAGTCGCTCTTCGACCCAGACATCGGGTCGGGTCTGGGCGTACATCGCCAGGCCCTCATCGAACCAGGGCGGCGGCCCCCCGTAGGGGTTATCCGTCAACTGTGCCAGCACCTGGTGAGCCAGTTCGTGGGGGATCAGCCGCTCGACCTCGGCGACATCACCGGGAGCGATGGCCCCGATAATAATGCCCAGATCGGTAAAGGCCTGGCCACCGACCCAGTCTACCGAGTTGGCCTGGAGTGCCGTGCGGAGATCGGCGCTGGAGGCGTAGACATAGATCCGCACCGGCTGTTGCAGGTCTGCACCCAGCGCTGCCGCCATCCGGTCGAGCGCAGCAGTCGCGGCGCCGATCAGCGCTTCACCAAAGGCCGCGCCACCCTCGTACCAGAGCACGGTCACATTGCGTTCGGTGCGTTCGGCCCAGGGAAAGCGCTCATCGTGATGGATCACCTCGGCCCGCGGCGTGGTCACCTCGGCGCCACTGGCATCGCGGAGCACCCAGCGGTAGGAAATGATCGTCCCCGGCGGGTAGTAGTACACCTCGGTATCCAGCACGTGGCGCGTCTCGATGCGCCGGCCCGGCGTGAGCGGCACATCGACGACGCTGAGCACGTTCTGGCGCGTCGCACCATAGAGCAACTGCGCCGCCACGATCTCAGAGGCTGGCGCCGCGGCGGTGAGGGTAAAGGTGATGCGCGTGGGAAACTCGGAACGCGCGGTCGCAGTGAGGACCTCGATGCGCTCGGCGGCGCTGGCAGGGACCCACGGCGCCAGCAGGCCGATTGTCAGCAGCGCAAGGATCAGCAGGTAGCGGGCAAGTTTCGGTGTCACTGTATTTGCCTGTGCGGCCTCGCCGCGTGCCACTAATGCCAGCACCCGGGCAGCCGGGATTCTCCCTTCGCCTGCCAGCTTCAGGGGCGGACAGCACATCTGAGCCAGCGCAGCTTCTGCCGCATCGGAATGCCCCGGCGCGCATCTCTGGCCTTCCCTGTCCCGCGCGCGGGAGAGGAGGCGGGGCTGAGGGACTCCAGGACCTATCTCCTGCGCGCCCCCACATGTGCTGTTCGCCCCCGAACTCTGCCTACCGAGGGGAGTTGGACGCTCCGCGTCTGTCGTAACGTACAGAAACCATCACTGCGCCGCAACGTTCCAGCGCAGATAGGCCTCGATAAACTCGTCAATCTGCCCATCGAGCACCGCCTGCACATTGCTCGTTTCGTAGTTGGTGCGATGGTCCTTCACCAGCGTCGAAGGGTGCAGATAGTAGGTACGCATCTGGCTCCCAAAGGCAGCATCGCGATACTCACCGCGCAGGCGCGCGCGTTCCTCGGCCTGCCGCTGCAACTCACGCTCGAGCAACCGGCCACGCAGCACCCGCAGCGCCGTCTCGCGGTTCTGGATTTGCGAACGCTCGTTCTGACAGGTCACCACGATACCGGTGGGCAGATGGGTCAGGCGCACCGCCGAGTCGGTCGTATTCACACCCTGGCCGCCGTGGCCGCCGGAGCGAAACACATCAATCCGCAGATCTTCGGGCCTGATCACCACCTCGGGAGCATCATCCACTTCAGGCATCACCTCGACGCGGGCGAAGGACGTCTGCCGGGTATGCGCGGCGTTAAACGGCGACAGGCGAATCAGGCGATGCACGCCGGCCTCGGCCCGGGCGTACCCATACGCATAGGGACCACGCACCTCCAGGGTGGCGCTCTTGATCCCCGCCTCGTCGCCCTCGCTCTGGTCAACCACGTGGACCTCGTAGCCCCGCGACTCGGCCCAGCGGATGTACATACGCAGCAGCATTTCGGCCCAGTCCTGGGCATCGGTGCCGCCCATGCCGGCCTGAATGGAGATGAACGCATCGCGGTCATCGTAGGGGCCGCTGAGCAACAGCGCCAGTTCAAACTGCTGCAACTCATTCGCCGCGCCGCGGAGATCGCTGGCGATCTCATCGCGGAGCGAGTCGTCGCCCTCGGCCCCGGCCAGTTCGAGCAATTCGCCCAGGCTGTGCAGCCGCTCCTCCAGGGAGGTCCAGCGGCCCACTTCTTCTTTCAGGCGTGTCAGGCGTTGCATCACCCCCTGTGCGGCGCGAGGGTCGTTCCAGAGGGTCGGGTCAGCCGCCTGTTCTTCGAGCGCCGCGATCTGGGCCTGTTTGCCGGCCAGGTCAAAGATGCCCCCGGATCAGGGCCAGTCGTTCGCGCAGTTCGTCAAGTTCGGTATCCAATTCTTGCATGGGTCAGGTTCCTCCTCTGATCGTCTGTGAATATTACTGCCACCCCGTCGCCAGCGCCACGGCCCCCGGCTCATCGCGCCGCTGCCCCCACGGCCCGCATAGCGTGGTGAGCGTCGGGGCACCGCGCAAAACGGTATGGCATACCTGTTCATGGTACCACATATCGCCGGACGCCGTGAGCGGGGCGCGCATTGCCGCCAGGGCCGGTGCAACATCTCTGAACTGTCAAGATCATCAATAATACGCAGACCATAGTAAAGGCATGATCACCCCGAATACCCTTGACAACTGATCACACGGCGCTATAATGCGAACAGGGCACCTTCCTCCTCGTGGCGCGCCAGACGGGAGATCGAGGCATCGCGGGCGTGATGGTTCGACCTGACAGCCGGCGCCCGGTGCAGGTTGTTGTCCTCTCGTGAACGCTCCAGGAGTCGACCATGCACTTGCGGCTCACCCGACGCTTTCTTTCGGCGTGCGTAGGCAGTCTGGTGGTGGGGATCATCGTCGGGGCGTGGGTGGCGCCGCGCCAGAGCGTAGCGATGGACAACGCGCTCTTTTTCGCCGCCACGGGCCAGCGCCTGAGCGATGAGTACGGCTTTCTCAGCTACTGGCGGAACAGTAACGGCCCGCTGACCCTCGGCCCGCCGATCACCGCGCACCTGATCGAGAACGGGCTGACGGTGCAGTACTTCGAGCGCGGGCGCCTGGAGGTGCACCCGGAGTACGGGGGAGCTATCCTGCGTGGGCGCCTGGGAGCCGAGTACAGTGAGGCGCTCTGGCGGCGCTTCGAGCCTCCCGCGCCGCCAGATACCGGGCTGCCCCCCGACACGCGCCTGTTTCCCGAGACGGGGTACAGCGTCGGTCCGCCCTTCCTGGGCTACTGGGAAGCCAACGGCGGCCTGGAGGTCTTCGGGTTGCCAATCGGCACGCCGACCTGGGAGTACATTGGCCCACGGCTGGCGCTGGTCCAGTACTTCGAGCGGGTGCGTCTCGAACATTACCCCGATGCACCGCCAGCCGGGGCCATGCAGATCGCCGGGGTTCGCCTCCAATAACGCTTCGACCGCATCGAGGTCGTTGTACGGAGCTGTCAGCGTGCTGGCAGCGGTTGCCGCCGTGACCCCCGG
>JBDNDG010000081.1:0-13946 GCA_046719255.1 Chloroflexaceae bacterium | reverse complement strand
GCCCCGCCGGCCGGTCGGCCGTCGAGACGGCCCGGCGGGCCCTCTCTACACCCCCACCACCCGCGCCCGCCGGGCCGTCTCTACACCCCCACCACCCGCCCCGCGGCCTGTCGCTTCGCCCCGCGCCCGCCGGGCAGCCACGGTGGGCCGGGCCGGACGGGGCTGCCGGTGCAAGAATACGCGTCAAATCCTGGCCCCTCCCACACCCTCCCACCGGCGGGGTGGTTGCTGGGAGGGGCAACAGGCACCGGTGGTTCGGCCTAATCGCTCAGGCGGCGCGCAACCTCCAGCACTCGGGCGCGTTCGCGGCGGTAGACCACGATGAAAACCAGCAGCAAGAAAGGGATCAGCACCGACCAGTGCTCACGCTCGTAGCGAAGCTGGCGCGCAACCGCGCGCATCTGGAACAGAAAGGGGCGCCGGGCGATCTGGGTCTCGAGTACCGCCTTCAACTGGTGGAGCCAGCGGCGCTCCTGCCCGGTGTCTTCTGGCTCAGGGCGTTTGAACATGGTGTTGGGGATCCTGTGGCTGAAAGGGTCGCCTTATACCAGATCGAGTCGGCGACACCGCATTGTCCGGCGCGTCTCCACAGTGCTCTACTACCACACGGGCCTTTGTGGGGCTGTAGAGCTGTGGAGGTGTGGAATTAAGCTTATGCGCCACCATCAAGCAGGAGTGAGGGGTTGCGAATCGGAGTAGCCCTGCGCCGCAACGTGGTGCGGATTGTGCCCCCTCATCACTCATATTATACTGAGGTTTCACGTGAAACTGGCGTCACTCCTGCGGCGCGCGCGGCGTCACACGCAGCGTGCGCTCGGCGCGGTAGGTCACCAGGCCAGGCGGGCCGCCGGGCACCTTACGCACCAGAGCGCGCCGGCAGACATCTACCTCGACCGCCGGCTCGGCACGGGCCGGGCTGAAGTAGGCCGCCAGGCCAGCCGCTTCCAGCAGAGTCGTCTCGGGCACGGGGCGCCCACCGCTGCGCACAATCACGTGGCTGCCGGGGAGCGCGCGCACGTGCAGCCAGAGATCATCGCCCCGCGCCAGGCGAAAGGTAACATACTCATTTTCGCGGGCGCTGCGGCCCACTGCCAGCTCCAGGCCGTCAGCGGAGACTAGTTGCAGGGGCCGCAGCCGTACCGGACGGCCCGCACGGCGGCCGGGGGCCGAGGCAGCGGGTTCGTGGAGATAGCCAAGCTCCTCGGCCTCGCGAGCAAGTTGCTCAATCTGCGCATAGCTGTCGCTGATCTGCACCAGTGCCTGGAGTTCATCGAGGCCCCGGATGCGGTTAGTCACCGCTTCGAGCCGCTCCGGGAGGCCGCTGAGGGCGCTGCGGGCCTTGTCGTAGGCGCGGAAGCGTGCCTGGGCCTGCTCCACCGGCTTCTGGCGCGGGTCGAGGGCAATGCGGCGCCCCTCTACCTCAAGCACCTCCTGGCCGGGACGCAGGGTGTGCATGAAGGCGAAGATCATCTCGCCCTCCCAGCGCAGAGTTTCTACCTCCCGGGCCTTCTCCAGCTCGCCGGCGATCTGGTCGCGCTGGCGTTCGAGACGCGCCCGCGCCGCTTGCAATTGCTCGCTCAGGGCCTGCCGCCGCTGCTGGTGGTCGGTCACGCGCTCGCGGGCAAGGTAGAAGCGCTCCAGGGCCTCGCTCATGCTGGCGACCACGAGGGTTTGCGGCAGATGGGTGAGGGCATACGGTGCATAGGCCACAGGCTGGCCGTGCTCGTCGAGAGCCAGGGTTGGTTCCGGGGGAACAGTAAACAGCTCGCGCAGCCGCGCGGCCAGGGTGTAGTGCGGCAGTGGCTCATCCACCGTGGCCGCCGTGCGCCCCAGGGCGCGGAAGATCGCCTCGCGGGCCACCTGCGGCGATACTCCGCAATAGGTCGCCACCAGCGCGCGGGCCAGGTCGCGCTCGCTACCGCCGGCCAGCGCGGCAATGCCGGCGGCGGTAACGCGGGTCGGGTCACGCTTTTCGGGCAGCGGCGGCACTTCGTAGACGTGGCGCGGCAATACCACCCGACTGCTCATCCGCGGTGTGACGCGCTTGACGCTGTCGAGAATGCGGTTATCATCATCCACCAGAATAATGTTACTGCGCCGGTCCTGCGGCTCGATCACCAGCTCGCAGCGCAGCACCTCGGACGCGACCGGAGGGACGGCATCAGGCTCGTCGGCGTCAGGCGCGATCTCTTCTTCATCGGGATCGCCGGCGGGCAAATCGCTGTTGCGTAAGCGCACCGGTTTGACTATACTAAGCACAAGCACACGTTCGAGCACTGGCTGCTCGACGCCTACAATTCGCCCGCCCAGCACATATTTTCGTAACAGCAGGAGCAGTGGTGTCTCCTGATCGACTCCCCGTGTGAGTCGCCCGTGGACCAGATGGACGCGGGCGAGTTGTGGATGGGCCGAAGCGATCACCTGCACGCGCTGGCGATGGGCGTAGACCTCCAGACCCAGGCTGAGTGGACCGGTAAGGATCACCCGCTGCACGCGCCCACCGAGCACTGTCTCGCGCAGTTCATCGGCAACAGCGGCAAGAGTTAGAGCGTCGAAGTACATACACGGTCCAGAATTGCCGGTCCATAAACCGGGTTTCTGATAGCTGCCCGCCCCCTTCCCAGCCCTCCCCTGCTGGAGGTGGGGGACGGATGCCTCCCGACGGGGGGTGGGAGGGCGCGGCCCGCCCGGAGAACGGGTGTGTGAGAACCGCACCCTTCCTGGAAGCCCCCGCTTCGCCCCGGCGCCAGGCCGCAAGGCCGCCCGGGGAGTTGATGGTATCATACCGCAGGGGCAGCGAGCATACGGTCATAGCCGGGCTTCGCGCAGGCGCCGAAGCCGGCTGTGGCACACCTGCCGCCGGTGAGGAATGATGGGTGACGAGCCGCGCCGTCCGCATTACACTGCGGAGCGGGGGCCGCTCACTTCGCAACGCCGCATCTGGCTCGAGCACGAAACGAGGACGCGCGCTACTGATGTCACCACTTCTCCGCAATCCACAACTCGATGGAAAACCGCCGGTGCCGCTGCTGGTCGTGATCTCGGGGCCATCGGGGGTTGGCAAGGACTCGGTCCTGATGCGTATGCGCGAACTGGCCTTCCCCTTTCACTTCGTGGTCACGGCAACCAGCCGGCCCATCCGACCGGGCGAGATTGACGGCTACGACTACCATTTTGTCTCGGTGGAGCGCTTCGAGCAAATGATCCGTGACAACGAGCTCCTGGAGTGGGCGAAGGTCTACGGGCAGTACAAGGGCATTCCGAAGTCGGAGGTACGCCAGGCAATGGCCAGCGGGCGCGACGTGCTGCTGCGGATCAACGTTGACGGAGCGGCGACCATCAAGCGGCTGGCGCCAGAGGCGGTGTTCATCTTCCTGGCGCCCGCCAGTGTCGAGGAGTTGCGCCGGCGCCTGACGGTGCGCCGCACCGAGAGCCCTGCGGAGATCGAGCGCCGCCTGGCAATGGCGAACCAGGAGATGGAGCAGGTGCAGTATTTCGACTACGTGGTGATCAATCGGGAGGACCGGCTGGATGAAGCGGTCGGCCAGATCCGGGCAATCATCACTGCCGAGAAGCAGCGCGTATTTCCCCGTCAGGTAACGTTGTAGAGGTAGGGCTATGACGATCGACGAGCAACTGGCAGCCGATCTGAAAACAGCGATGAAAGCGGGCGACAAGGTGCGCGTCGAAGCGATCCGCAGCGCGCGCGCGGCCCTGCAGAGCGCCCGGCTCGAAGCCGCGCGGACGCGCTACGAGGCAGCCGCGCGGGCAATTGAGCAGCAGTTCGGGCACGATGCCGCGGCCCGCGATGCGGCCCTGGCGGCAATTGAAACCGGCGGGCAGGAGGCCCTCGATCCGGCCGAGCAAGTGGCCGTGATCGCCAAAGAGGTCAAGCGACGCCAGGAGGCCGCCGAGATGTACCGCAAGGGGGGCCGGCTCGATCTCGCCACCAGGGAAGAGGCTGAGATCGCCGTCCTCGAAGCCTACCTGCCGCGCATGCTGAGCGCCGACGAACTGCGCCCCGAAGTGGCCGCGATTATTGCGGAACTCGGACTGAGCGGCCCCGGCGCCATCGGCAAACTGATGCCAGTGCTGATGGAGCGTTTCAAGGGCCGCGCCGAGGGTCGCACCCTCAATCAGGTAGCTCGCGAGTTGCTTGCAGGAGCGTAACCCTGTTGCCTGTGAACGCGGCCCACGTGCCGCCATCTGCCGGAGAGGGCCCCCGCCCGCGACCGGCGACACGGGAATATGAATATCACCCGACGACGCTGGGTTTCCAGCCTTCCACGGCTCCGGCCCCTCCAGCCGGTTGAAGCGTTCTCCAGTCGGTTGCGCCTGATTATGACCCTCGAGGGTCTGTTGTTGTTCGTTGGGATCTGGGCGGCGTTAACGCTCAGCCTCCCTGGCGAGTACGGGCGCCTTGAAGTGGGCCAACCCAGCCCGATGAGCATCTGGGCGCCCAAAGAAGTAACCTATGTCAGCGAGGTACGCACCGGCGAACGCCGGGCGCAGGCCGAGAACAATCCCGACAACCTGGTATACGTGTTCGACCCGCTGATCCCGGTGCAACAACGCCTGAATCTCAGCGCCCTGCTCGAGACGATCACCAGTGTGCGCGACGATCCCTCGCTCCCGCGCGCCGAACAACTCGGCAGGCTCGAGGCTCTGCCCAATGCCGCCCTGCAGATCTCGGAGACCCGGGCCGGGCAGATCCTCGCCCTGAGTGACAACCGCTGGGAACAGTTGCGCCGGCAGACGCTGGCCCTCTACGACCGGGCGATCGAACGCTACGACTACGCCGTAGACGAACGCGCGCTGACCCAGTTGCGCGAGCGCTGGCTGACCTACTGGCTCGCCACCACCGACCTGTCGCCCCCGGAGCGCGATCTGGCCCGCTTTTTCACCGAGGCCTTTCTGCGGGTCAACCGGACCCTTGATGAGGCGGCCACCGCCGAGCGACGCCAGCGTGCCCGCGATAGCGTGCCGCCGCAGCAGGTGCGCGTGCTGGCCGGCGAGGCAATTGTGCGCGAGGGCGAGATCATCACCCCGGAGATGATCGAGAAACTGCAACAGACCGGCGCGATGCCCGCGCCCCTGAGTTGGGCGGGCATTGTCGGGCGGGGCCTGTTCGCCACGTTGATGAGCGTGGGCTTCATGACCTACGTGCTGAGCTTTGAAACCCCGCTTGGCCGGCGCCCGCGCGCGTTGCTGGTGATGATCAGCCTGATCATCTTCACGCTGATCAGTGCCCGACTGACGCTCCCGGCAGTTGGCGATTGGCCCTTCTTCTTCCCGCTGGCGGCGGTGGCGATCACCCTGACGGTCGTCTTCAACGGGCGCGTCAGCCTGGGCGCCGCTACGCTGATGAGCGCCACCATCGGGGTGATGGAACAGAACGCCCTGGGGTTGGCGGTAACGTTGTTCTCCAGTTGCGTGGCCGCCGTGCTGATGACCCACGATGCCGAGCGTCTGCGCTCCTTCTTGCTGGCCGGGGTGAGCGTCGCCGTGGTGGTGCTGGCAGGCGAACTGGCCTTCTGGCTGATCAGCCAGCCGGCGCTATCCGCCAGGGGCCTGATAACCCACCTGACGCCGGTTGCCGTCTTCTCCGGGATGAATGGCGCCCTTTCGGCGATCCTGGCAATCGGAGTCTTTAACCTGGTGAGCCGCGCTGCCGGCCAGGTGACGCCCCTGCAACTGATGGAACTGGCCCACCCCGCGCGTCCTCTGCTGCGCAAGCTGATCCGCGAGGCCCCGGGCACCTACTACCACAGTGTCGCCGTGGGCAACCTGGCCGAAGCTGCCGCCGAGGCGGTAGGCGCCGACGCACTGCTGCTGCGGGTCGCCGCGTACTACCACGACATCGGAAAAACCATCCGGCCCTATTTCTTCACCGACAACCAGATGGGCCGCGAGAACGTTCACAATGACCTTGACCCCACCACCAGCGCCCAGATCATCATCGACCACGTGCGCGAAGGCATGAAAATGGCCCGCAGCGCAGGCCTGCCCGAACAGATCGTGGATTTCATCGCCACCCACCACGGCACCGGCCTGATCCGCCAGTTCTACCAGCAAGCCCTGCAGCAGCAAGACAGCGTCCGCGAGGCCGATTTCCGCTACCCCGGGCCACGACCACAAACCCGCGAGCAGGCTATTCTGATGCTCGCCGACTCGGTGGAGGCGACGGTGCGCTCGAAGGCCCAGAATGGGAAGCTGATCGCCGCTAACGGGAACGGCGGCCAAAACGGCACCCCCTCCGGCGTGCAGGTGCTTGATGAGCTGGTGCAGTCGATCATCGAGGCCCGCGTGCGCGAGGGTGAACTCAACGACGCGCCCCTCACCATGCGCGAACTGACCCAGATCAAGCAGGCCTTCGTGAATAGCCTGCAGTCTATCTACCATCCGCGGGTAGACTACGCGCCGCAACTCGTCAGGTAGTTCCGAGACGCAGTCCGGGGATGACATCGAGATCCCAGTCGCTCTGCACCCCGGCGGCAAAACGGTAGAATGCGGCGCCGGCGACCATCGCCGCGTTGTCGGTGCAGAGCGCCAGGGGCGGGTAGCGAACCGGGACGGGCGCGCGGCGCGCCAGTTCCTCGCGCAGGCGCAGATTAGCCGCAACGCCCCCCGCCAGCAGGATCTCGGCGGCGCCGTAGCGCCGGGCAGCATCTACCGTCTTGGTGACCAGCACATCCACCACCGACTCCTGAAAGGCCCGGGCCATCTGGCGCACGAACTGCGGGTCGAGCGCGGGGGCCGGAGCGGCCCCCGGCGTGCGCGGCAGCCGGGCCTCCTGCGCCTGCCGTTCCTGCACCCGGTGCAACACGGCCGTTTTCAGGCCGCTGAAGGAGAAGTCGTAGCTGTCGCGCAACCAGGCGCGGGGCAACGCAGGCGCGCTGGTCACCCCCGCAGCCGCCTGCTGGATAGCCGGCCCCCCGGGGTACCCCAGGCCCAGAATGCGCGCCACCTTGTCAAAGGCCTCGCCCACAGCATCGTCGCGGGTCTGCCCGAGCAGGGTGTAATCACCGTGGTCGCGCAGCAGGGCCAGCAACGTGTGGCCGCCCGACACCACCAGGGCGACAATGGGGAACTGCGGCGGCGTCGTATCGAGCCAGTTGGCGTAGATGTGCGCCTCGAGGTGGTTCACGCCGACGAAGGGCAGGCCCCGCTGCCAGGCGATGGCCTTGGCCGCATTGAGGCCAGTGAGGAGTGCCCCGCTCAGGCCCGGGCCGTGGGTGGCGGCCACGGCATGCACGCCGCCCCAACCCCCCGGCAGTGCCTGCAGGGCAGCCTCAACCACCGGTACCAGGGTGCGAATGTGCTGACGCGAGGCCACCTCCGGCACAACACCGCCGTAGCGCTGGTGCATGTCCATCTGCGAGGCGACGATGTTGGCGATGACCTCGCGGCCGCCGCGCACCACCGCCGCCGCCGTCTCGTCGCACGAGGTCTCCAGGGCTAAAATGGTAAAGGTAGCGGGAAGTTCATTCATTGGACACCTGTGCAGCTACGCCGCCCAACGCTCAGATGCACCTGACGTGAAAATAGTCCGCGCGCGGGAGGGTTTGGGAGGGCTTCGCCCTCCCAAACATAGTTGTTATACCAATTGGAATTGAACAGGCCGCATCCGCACGCCCACCAGCGCGCATGGCAACGCCACTGCGGCAATCTGCAATCCGAAATCTGCAATCTGAAAGGGTATTATGTTCATTCTGGCGTTGTGCGGCACAGCCGCATTGAGGTATTTTTAGGAGAGCCGTGCCGGCCCATAGCCTCCCCCATCGTAACTATCCTCCGACAAACGGCCTGGTGGTCAGCGCTGCCAGGGCCACCACCTCGGCGATCTCACACAGGGCGCCGTAGGTATCGCCGGTCAACCCGCCGAGATCGCGCGTCCACCAGCCGGCAATCAGATGCGTCGCCCCCCAGACGACCAGCAGCGCCGCCAGGCCGGTCGCGCCGGCCACCAGCCCGGCCAGGAGCACCGTCGTCGCCGTGGCGACCACCACATCGGCGCGTCGCACCTGATCGCGAAAGGTGCGCCCCAACCCCCCTGCTGCCGCCGCCGGGAAGAAGAAGATCCCGTAGCAATCGGCCCAGCGCCCCAGCACCGGCGCTAGCAGCGCGGCCTGCCACCACGCCGCACCGCTGCCGGTAAGCAGCGCCACCTTCAACGCCAGCACAGCGATCAGCGCCAGTGCGCCCATAGCCCCGATGCGGCTGTCTTTCATTATCTCCAGTTTGCGCTCCGGTGCACGCCAGCTCAACACCGCGTCGAAGGTGTCGCTCAGACCATCGAGGTGCAGTCCCCCTGTGATGACGCCCCAGCTCACCACGATCAGCGTCGCCACTATCAGTTCGCTCCAGAACCAGCCGGCGATCCAGCCGATCAGCGCAAGCAAGGCGCCGATGAGGAACCCCGCAGCGGGGAACCAGGGGATGGCCATGACCGCACTGCGCTCGTGCACCGGCGGTAGCCAGGGCTGCGGAATGATCGTCAAAAAGCGGATGGCTTCGCCAATGCCCACTATCGCTGACCATGGGTTCCAGCGCTGGTTGCGGTGCGGTTCGTGCTGCATGTCCGATCCTTTCGGGACAGGGGTTCCAACGTTGGCGCCGGGGGACTCCGGCGCATCTGATGTGAAAATTCAGGGAAACCAGGTTTCCCCATGCCCCTCCCCTCAGGGAGGGTTTAGGAGGGCGCAGCCCTCCCAGGAACAAGTATGTTCTTTCTGGTGTTGTGCGGCACAGCCACATGGACGGCTGATATGAAAAAGAGGGGTAACCGGGTTTCCCCACTCCCCCGCCTGCGTGATGGCAAGCCTTCCTGAGCATACATCTGCCGTCCTGGCCTTATGAACCCCTGGCAATGCGCGGCACCTCGTTCACCATGCGCACAATCGGCCCGGAGGCATACACATCAATCGCCGTAATGCTACCCAGATCAATGCGCCAGTGCCAGTGCGCCGCGGGCGAGAGGCCGAAACAGGCGCAGAGCACGAGCTGGATGGGTGTGGCGTGCGTCACCACCAGCACGCGCCCTCCCCGATGCTCCTCGAGCAGGCGACGCCAGGCTGCCGAGACGCGCGCATGCACCTCGGCCAGGCTCTCGCCACCCCGGGGTCGCCCGTCCAGACCATCGGCCCAGCGCGCCCGGGCCTCATCGGGGTAACGCGCTAGCACTTCACGGTACGTCAGGCCCTCCCAACGGCCCTGATGGGCCTCGGCCCACTGCGCGTCCAGGCGCGCCTCCACCCCGGCCCGACCCGCCAGGATGGCTTCTGCAGCCAGACGGGTGCGCTCGGTCGGGCTGACCAGGGCAACCCCGAACGGCACCGGGCGCAGCCGGGCCGCCAGCGCCTCCACCTGCAAGCGCCCGTAACCGGTGAGCGGGCTGTCGCCGAGTCCCTGGTAGCGCCGCTCCAGATTGAAGCGGGTCTGACCGTGACGAACGAGCCAGACACTGGTTCGCATGCCGATTTCCTCCTGATGGGGTCCATGCGGCTTTGCCGCTCTCCACTGAGGTGAGCAGCCGGGGGAACCCGGGGTTCCCCGCGCCCCTGCCCGGCGGGGCGCCGGGCGACGCCAGCAGCGGTTGGGGTTTGGGGAAACCTGGTTTCCCCGCTATTCACATGAGCTTCACCTCAAGCGCGAGGGCTGCCGGCAAGCCCTCACGGTACGACGGGTAGCGCAACTGCACCTCCAACTCCTCGCGCATGCGGCGGTTCGCCATACGGTGCGATACCGAAGCCATCGCCACCAGATCCACCGGTAGGGGGTTGGGGCGGCCACGCAGGCGCCCGATCAATCCGAACAGCCGAACCAGAACGTGCCCGGCCAGCGGATGCAAGGCGGGCGGAGGCGGCGCGCCGAGCAGATCCGCCAGATAGCCGTAGAACTCGCGAATGGGCGCCGGCTCATCGTCGGCCAGATTATAGATCCGGCCTGCCTGTCCCCGCTCCGGGAGGGCCAGCAAGGCCGCGGTCAGATCATCGAGGTGGATGTTGGAGGCGTACCCCTTCCCGCCGCCGATGAGCGGGAAGCGCCCCCGCCGCACCTGCGCGATCATCAGTGCCGGGCTATCCGGGCCATACACCGCGGCAATACGGGCGATCTGCGTGGGCGTTCCATCGCGATGGTGCGCTTCGAGCAGCACCCGCTCGGCTTCGGCTTTGGCCCGGGCGTAATGAAAGGCCGGCGCGGGCGGCGTCTCCTCGGTGAGCCAGCCCGAACCGCTTGGGTAGAGCGCTCCGCTACTGGCGAAAACCAGCGCCCGCAGTCGCCGGCCGGCACAGGCCGCGGACAGGGCCCGTGCCGCGCCGACGTTGGAACGCATGATCGCCGCCGGGCTACCCAGGGCCGACCCGGCGAGATGGTACACCACCTCCACTCCCGCCAGGGCTGCCGCCAGCGCCGAGGCGTCGCCGGCATCGGCAACCAGCGGCTCGACACCAGGCCCCACCAGCGCCTCCAGCGCGGCGCCATCGCGGTCGAGCGCGCGCACGGCCTCCCCGCGGGCGCGCAAGGCCTGGACGAGGCGCCGTCCGATGTAGCCGCCTGCTCCGGTGATCAGGATCACGGGCGTATGCTCCGTACCATCAACATAAAAGTCGTTCCCGGGATGGCTGCGCCCTTCCACACCCTCCCCTCACGGAGGGGCTTTGGGAAACCCGGCTTCCCCACAGGTTCACGTCAGGCCCGCCAGGACCTCGGTCAGCACCGCGATAGCCCGCCGGTACTCATCGAGATCGAGGTGCTCATCGGGCGTATGGTCCAGTCGCGAATCGCCGGGGCCATAGGCGACGATGGGGCAGCCCCAGGCCGGACCAACCACGTTCATATCGGCGGTGCCGGTTTTGTGGAGAAAGCCGGGTTGCCCCCCCTGGCTGCGAATGGCGCGCACGAAGGCGCCGGCCAGCGGCGTCGTGCGCGGGCTGCGAAAGGCAGGGCATGCCCCCTCGAAGCGCAGGGAGGCCCCGCCGGCCAGGGCGCCCAGCGTCTCGGCCAGGGCCGCCGGGTCCACCCCTTCGGGTAGCCGCAGGCCCACCGTGGCCTCGACCCAATCGCTGAGGCCGTCGCCACCGCTGGCCACATGTCGCAGCGAGGGAATCAACTGGTCGAAGAGCCGTTCGCGCCCGGCGTTGTAGGCGGCGCAGTGCGCCTCGACGGCGCGCCAGAAGGCCACCATAACCTCAGGCGCAGCGGGCAGCTCACCGGCGCTGTGGGCCGAAGGTTGCTCCAGCCGATAGTGAACCAGCAGCCGTCCCTTGTAGCCCAGGGTAACCCGATCCCAGCCGCTCGGCTCGCCAATCACGCAAAACGCGGGAGCATAGCGCTCACGGGCGTAGTGCGCGCCCCGGGAACTGGCCGCCTCCTCCTCGGTGGCGCCGATGATGGCAACGCGGCAGCGCAGGCGCCCGGACAGTTCGACGCGGCGCGTCGCGGCAATGAACGCAGCCAGCGGCCCCTTGGCATCCACCGCGCCGCGCCCGTAGAGCCTGCCCGCCTCGATCCGCACCGGGATGGCGCCCGGTACCGTGTCAATGTGCCCTAACAGCGCCACCAGCGGCCCCGTCGCGCCAGCCAGCCCCACTGCATTGCCCGCCGCATCAACAAACGCCTCCCACCCGCAGGAGCGCATCTGTTCAACCAGAAAGTGGGCCGCCGCCGCCTCCTGCCCCGAGGGCGAAGGGATGCGCAGCAGGGCCTCCAGCAAACCGATCTCGTCCAAATAGTGATGATTGTCGCGCATTTCGTTAACAAACCTCGCTTTGACGCTCTATGTACGAAATGCTATGATACGCAAGAATTCCACGGCCCGAAGCTCTAGAAAGGTGCAGCGGCACCATGCAGCAAGAGCAAGTCATTGCGCTCCGCGAGATCTACTGGAACATCCCCCAACCGTTCGGCTCGCTCTTCCTCTACAGCCTCATCATCATTACCACGGTTGTGATGTCCTGGGGCATTATCCGCGACATTGGCCGCTGGCGCAAAGGGCGCCCCGATCCCCGGCTCGATCAGATTCCATCCCGGGCAGCGGAGTTTCTGGTGCAACTGTTTGGCCAGAAGAAGGTTCTGCGCGACCGTCGGCCCGGCTCGATGCACGCGCTGATTTTTTTCGGCTTCCTGACGCTCTTCATCGGTACCGACATTATTGCCGTGGAAGAGGATTTTACCGTTCCGCTGATGGGCGAGGAAGCCGGCAAGATCCTGGTTGGGGGATTCTACCAGGCCTACGAGATCATTCTCGATACGCTGGGCCTGGTCTTTGTGTTGGGGTTGCTCTGGGCGGCCCTGCGGCGCTACCAGCGCAAAGAGCCGCGCCTCGACAGCCGCCGCACCGACGCCTGGGTGCTCGGCGTGTTGCTGTTCCTCGGTATCGGCGGGTTCCTGATCGAAGGGCTGCGGATTGCCAACCAGTGCTGGCCCAGCCACGAGCAGTGCCTGACGTACACCTACGAGCAGAGCTGGGCACCCCTGGCCTTTGTCGGCTTCGCGCTGGCGGCGCTGTTCCGCGGCATCGGCCTGGGCGACGGCAGTCCCGTGGCCCTGGGGCTACACCAGGTGCTCTGGTTCACCCACGCCGGCGCCACCGCCGCCTTTATCGCCACCCTCCCGTTCAGCAAGTTCAAACACATCTTCTACACGCCCCTCAACACCTTTTTCCGTGATACGACCCCGCAGGGTGCCCTCGATCCCATCCCCGATCTGGAGGCGGAGATCGAGAAGGACGAGCCGCGTCTGGGTATCGCCACCCTCGCCGACTTGAGCTGGAAGCACCGCCTCGACCTGGATGCCTGTATGCGCTGCGGGCGCTGCCAGGCTAACTGCCCGGCCCACGCCTCCGGCGCCGACCTCTCGCCGAAGTATATTATCACCAAGCTGCACGACCTGATGCGCCAGGAGCCGATCCGCTTCAAAGATGGCACGGTGAAGCTGGTCAAAGATCTCGAGGCGGGCGAGGAGCACGGGAAAGGCAACGGTAATGGCAGTGGCCACGCTGCGGTTGATGTCGAGACCGTGCCGCTCTACGGCAATCTGTTCACCGAGAACGAGCTCTGGAGCTGCACTACCTGCTACGCCTGCGTCTACGAGTGCCCGGCGATGATCGAGCACGTGGACGACATTGTGGGCGCTCGACGCCACCTGACGATGATCGCCAGCGAAGTGCCCGCCGGGGTCAAACGAGTACTCGAAGGCATCGAGCGGGCCGGCAACCCCTGGCGCCTGCCGCAACGGGAACGCACTGCCTGGGCCGATGG
This sequence comes from Chloroflexaceae bacterium, assembly GCA_046719255.1. Taxonomy (GTDB): domain Bacteria; phylum Chloroflexota; class Chloroflexia; order Chloroflexales; family Chloroflexaceae; genus JACAEO01. Next base: position 684 of record JBDNDG010000081.1, on the reverse strand, counting down.
CCTCGATGTGCCGGTGATGGCCGAAAAGGAAGAGGCTGAAGTGCTCTACTGGGTCGGCTGCGCCCCGAGCTACGATGAGCGCAGTAAGCGCGTCGCCCGCGCCTTCGTCCAGCTCATGCAACTCGCCGGGGTAGACTTCGCCATCCTCGGTGATGAGGAGACCTGTAACGGCGACCCGGCCCGGCGCATGGGCGAGGAGCTGCTGTACCAGTCCCAGGTACAGCAGAATATCGAAACCATGAAGCAGTACCGCTTCAAGCGGGTGGTGACGACCTGCCCCCACTGCTTCAATACGATCAAGAACGAGTATCCGCAGTTCGGCGGCGGGGCCGGCACCGAGTACGAGGTCGTTCACCACACCGAGCTGCTCGATGAATTGGTGAAGAGCGGTAAGCTCAAGCCAGTCCGACCGATCAATCAGACCGTGGTGTACCACGACCCCTGCTACATCGGGCGCTACAATGATGTGTTCGAACCACCGCGCCAGGTACTGCAAAGCATCCCCGGCATCAACCTGGTCGAAGCACCGGAGCGCAACCGCGAGCGGGCCATGTGCTGCGGCGGCGGCGGTGGCAATGTCTGGCTGGAGGGGTGGGGCAAGGAGCAGGTCAACTACATCCGCCTGGAGCAACTCACCCGGAACCAGCCCCAAACCCTGGCGATGAGCTGCCAGCGCACCGGCGC
>JBDNDG010000080.1:0-14037 GCA_046719255.1 Chloroflexaceae bacterium | reverse complement strand
GATGAACAACCGATTGAGCCACCACGCCAATGCCCCGTCTGCGGCTCAGCTGTGGAACGCGTGGAAGAGGAAGCCGCCCTGCGCTACACCTGAGCAGCCCTTCCCGGCGGGAGGGTTTAGAGCACTCTGCCTCCCTCTCAGAAAAAAAGAAGCCGCAGGATTGACCTGCGACTTCACTGGATACGCGTCAGGCTTCAAGTTTCTTCTGCGAGTCCATCGCGCTAAGGATCTTGTTGGTGAGGTAGGTTGCCAGCCAGGCTGCGGCAAGACCGAGCAGCAAGTTGAGCAACCCGTAGATCAACCGGCGACGCAGATCTTCGTCCATCTAGTCCTCCCGTCGTCCTGCAAGCAAGGTGGCGAAGTAGAGCAGTTGCGCAATCGCCTGAGCAGCCGCGGCCACATAGGTCAGGGCGGCGGCGTTGAGCACGGCGTTCACCCCATTCATCTCCTGAGCGGTGACCAGGCCATTGCGCTGTAGCATCTGCCTGGCCCGGGCGCTGGCGTTGAACTCGACCGGGAGGGTGACCAGGGTAAACACGACAGCGGCGGAGAAGAGGATCAGCCCGACCGTCGCAATCGTGTAGCCAAAGGTGCCACTGGCAAAGGCGGTCAGCATTAATCCAACGAAGAACAGGATGGTGCCCAGGCTGGAACCGATGTTGGCGATCCCGACGATACCAGCGCGCGCGCGCAGCCAGAAGTAGCCCTCCTGATCCTGGGCAGCATGCCCGAGTTCATGGGCCACGATGGCCATAGCAGCGACCGAGGGCTGCAATGAGCCTTCGGAGAGGCGCATCACCGCCCCGCGGGGATCGTAGTGATCGGTGAGCATTCCGCCGATCCGCTCCACCTGCACGTGGGAGAGGTTTTCGTTCTGCATCAGAGCGCGGGCGACGTCGAAGCCGTTCAGGCCTCTGGCGTTGGGCACCTGCGACCATTTGCGATAGGCTGACTGGACGCGAAACTGCGCCCACATCGCCAGGAGCAAGGCGGGCAGAGCAAATACGAAATAGAGTGGGTCAAAAAAGAACATTGTTGTATCTCCTTACTGATTCATCCGGGGCCTCATAGCCAGGAAAGAGGATTTCCGTAACAGTGTGGCCCTTCCGTTCTGGAAGTTACCGGATGCGTTAGTGGCGCACCTGGCAAGTCATGCGTCATACTGAGCCAGGCCGCTGCCCTGAGCGCAGTCGAAGGGGAAGTATCTCGAGCAGGACTCCTGGCTTCGCTCAGGGTGAGATAGAACTTACCGGAATGCGCCAGTTAGATACTCATCAGCAGTCGACGGTCTGTAAACGAGTTTTCTGGCATTGCCCCCGCCGGGGGAGATGTCCGGCTCCTCCCCTGGCGGGGGAGTAACCGGGCAGCGATTAGAAAACTCTGTTGACAGTCTCATTCACACCGGCAACGCAAGACTCATCACAACCATAGTATACCATCCATCAGGCAGGGGCATGGGGAACCTGGCGTATGTGTTTACCTTCATTCTGGCAGCGAGGGCAGCCCGCTCGAACGCAGGCGAGGGCGGGACGCCTCTGCTCGCGGGCTTGCGTGGTTACCCCAACTCTGAACACGTACACCAGTGGGCGCGATGCGCCATCTTCTTATCGCCGGCCCACCGGCATAGTGGCGGTGAAGCCTGCCACCCGGGCGCTGGAGAGGCAGCGCGGCAGGCCGTCGCGACGGCGGCGCAGTGGGCTGGCTCTACGACTCGGCAGGAGGCGGGGGAGGGAGGTAGAGGCGGGCAGCGCGGCGGTCCGCGAGGCGCTGCCCGAGCACGACCAATCCGGCTGCTGCTGCGCCGATAACGAACCCGACCAGTATGCCCCGTAACAACGGCCATTCGCCGCTCTCGGGAATAAGGCGCGCAACGTCTTCTGCGATGGTACTCACGCGGTAGCTCCTGGAGCCTGGTCTCGATAGCGGCAGTATAGCACGGTGAGGGCACTGGCGGCAACCTGGCCGCGCAACATCAGCAGGGTTGCTGTGAAGCAGGCTTTCGGCCCTCACCACTGTCCCCTTACGCGACGAGGTCACACAGGCGCCTGATGAAAACATCGGGGAAGCCGGCTTTCCCCATGCCCCTGCTCGGTAGGGAGGGTTGGCCCCGTTCTGCCCCCCTCCCAGCCTCCCCCTGGCGGGGGGAGGCACCCGGTTCCCGTCCCCGCCGGAGGTGGGGGTGGGAGGGGGCAGCCCTCCCGGGAAAAAACCCATGTTCATCCTGACAGGGTGCGGCGCAGCCGCATAGACGGCTGATAGGAACTTCGGCGAAGCCGGCTTTCCCCATGCCCCTGGCCGGTGGGGAGGGTTGGCCCCGTTCTGCCCCCCTCCCAGCCTCCCCCCGGCGGGGGGAGGCGCCCGGTTCCCGTCCCCGCCGGAGGTGGGGGTGGGAGGGGGCAGCCCTCCCGGGAAAAAACCCATGTTCATCACCGAGCGGGTGCGGGTGCGATTAATCACCGCTGACGGGCATGGTATACTGCGCCCCGCAACCGTTTCTCTGCCAGCACCGGGAGGCAGGTATGCCGTTCGATGCCCTGGGACGACGCCTCGAACTCAACGGACCGCCCCGGCGGATCGTCTCGCTCGTGCCCAGCCTGACCGAGTGGCTATTCGGTGTGGGCCTGGGCGAACGGGTCGTTGGTATAACCGACTACTGCATCGAGCCTGCGGCGGCGCTGGCGGGTCTGCCGCGCCTGCGGGGCACCAAGAACCCCGACCGGACGCGGATCGTCGCCTTGCAGCCCGACCTGGTGCTCGCCGACCAGGAAGAGAACCGCGAGCGCGATGTTCTGGCGCTCACCGCCGCGGGCATTCCCGTGTATGTGACCGCCATCCGCAGTGTGGCCGATGTGCCGGAGCAACTCGAGCCTCTGGCGCAGGCGCTGGGGGTGGCTGAGCGGGCTGCCCCGGTGCTGGAAGACCTGCGCGTAGCGATCAGCGCGGCGGAGCGGGCCCTGCCGGCCACGCCGCGCCCGAGCATCGCCTTTATCTGGCGTGACCCGTGGATGGCAGTCGGCGCCGAAACCTACGCTGGCGACCTGCTGCGGCTCTGTGGCGCGGCCAACCTCGCCGCGCGGCTTCCCGGGCGCTATCCGCGCGCTCCCCTTAATACCTTTCTGGCCCTGCGCCCGGAGGTAATCTTGCTACCCAGCGAGCCGTATGCCTTCAGTGAGCGTGACCTTGACGCCTTCGCCCCTTTCGCCGACGTACCCGCGGTGTGCGATGGACGGATCGCGCTCTGTGACGGGATGCTGCTCACCTGGCCCGGCCCGCGCACCCGTACCGCCTTGCAGGCGCTGCGGCAGGTGATTGGTCTGACATGACCATGGGGAAACCGGGTTGCCTCATACCCCTTCCTGTGGGGAGGGTTTGGGAGGGCTGCACCCTCCCAGGAAAAACCTGTGTGCATTATGTCGTTGTGCGGCACAGCCGCGAGACCGTCTATTGAGACCGTCTATTGAGTAAACGCTCCCAGGTCGTTCTTTAGCGCCAGGGTGGGCCGGTGGCCGGCCAGCACATCGCCATCGGCACCGATGCCGGCAATGAGGCGCGCGGCGCGCTCCCGCAGCACCGGCGTATCGCCCAGCGCCAGGGCGCGGTCGAGCACCTGCAGGGCCACCACCAGCCTCTGCCGCTGCGAGAGCAACTCCCGGGCTTCGACAAAGAACTGCTCCAGCGGCACCTCGGCCAGGTAGCGCCCGGCGCGCCCGATCAGATCTGCGTCGTAGCTGAGACCGGGGGGCAGAAAGGCCGCCAGTCGTTCTCCCTCGTACACACCGGTCGCTCCCACCAGATGCCCCAGAGCGACCACCAGCGCCGTCGCCGGAGTGAGTTTCCCCGGCGGGTAGATTGCGTCCAGTTCTGTCCAGGAACCCATTGGTGACCTCCTGGTGATTTGGGGCAAAACGTCTTTTGCCCCAACCTTTTATGCCCGCGGGGGTAGCAAACCCTCCCGGTGGGGAGGGTTTGGGAGGGTGCAGCCCCTCCCGGGAGAATCGCTTTTCATTCCCGTCGTGTGCAGCGCAGCCGCACGGGCGCCTGGTAACGCTCTTCGACCGCCGCAGGACCTCCCTGACCCAGGTACAGCATAGCCATACTGGCGAGCAGCAGGCCCGCCCCGGCGATGCCGGCCGGCGCCAGCCGTTCACCTAGCAGCAGGATGGCAAGCACTGTCGAACCCAACGGTTCGAGCAGGGTAGCGATAGCGGCCACCGTGGCCGATACGGTACGCAGCCCTCGCAGGTAGAGCACATAAGCAAACGCCGTCGGTACCAGCCCCAGGTAGAGCAACAACGCCCAGCCCGCAGGTGGATATGCTATGACCAGGCCACTGGCCAGGGCCGGCGGGAGCAGCACCGCCGCGCCGAGGGTAAAGGCCATACTAATCGGCTGCAACGGATGGTAATGTGGAGCCACCACCCGGCTACCCAGCACGACCAGGCTGTAGCACAATCCGGCGCTGAGGGCCAGGGCCGCGCCCATCCAGAGCTCAGCGCCGCGGGCCGTCGGCGCGCCGCCCACGAGCAGCGCCGTGCCGCCAATCGCTCCCACCAGAGCCGCGCCGGTAACCCACTGGAGTCGCTCCCGCAGAAACAGCCCCGCCAGCACGGCGGTGAACATCGGCGCGCTACAGATATTGATCATCACTGCTGCGGCCACTCCCAGGCGAGGGAGGGCCGCGAAGTAGCAGAGCTGGTAGGCGGCGAAGGCTACCCCGATCAACGTCATCATCCACAGGTGGGGCCGTTGCACGCGCCAGAACGCTGGCCCCACTATGATGCGGCTGACCAGCAACAGCGCCGGCGCGGCGATGAGCAGCCGCAGAAAGCCTATCGACAGAGGGTTCGTGGCGGCCAGCCCGTACAACAGGCTCACAGCTACGCCAATCGTGCCCCAGATCAACGCCGCCACACTAACAAGGACCAGCCCCGCCCGCATGCTCCCCGACGCCGCGCCCATCAGGCTCCTTCGGGCTCACCTTCGGTTTCCCTGGTGTGCTCCTCAATAAACTGGCGGATAGCGGTAAACACCTCGATATCGATGATCACGCCGGTTGGATACCCCTTCTGGGTTACTACTATCGGCTGATGGTTGGCCTGCGATCGCTTGATGAGCGCTGCGAGCGACGAAGCGGCCTTCGAGATCGGTACGACGCCCCGCTCCAGATCAACGCTTCGCATGCACTTTGCGAGATCCAATTGTGCCATTAGCGGCTTCCTCCATCTTAGCGGCTTCCTCCATCACTGTAGGTGTGAGTATATCCGGGTTGTGTGGAGTGCGGCCCCTCCTCCACACGACCGGCGTTACGCGCCCGCGCCTCAGGCGTCCTGCCCTCCTGCTAACGTAGCTGTGGGGAAACCGGGTTTCCCCACGCCCATCCCTGAGGAGGTTTTGGGCGTAGAGACGCAGCGCCGCTGCCTCTCTACACGTTTCATTCCATCGTTGTGCGGCGGAGCGGCATGGACGGCTGAAGAGAAATCTTTGAGAACCTCAGTGCAGAGCACCGAATTATCACCGTTAAGAGATTATCAAAAGGTCGATCATCAGCCTTCATTAGCGTAGTCTGCGCGGCGATCTTTGTCAAGCTGCAAGGTGCTGGGCGCTGCTGAAGCCGGGGAGGCGCATGCTGGCGCCTCTGAAAAAACCTGGCAGACGCCATTCGCGAGGCGCGCGCCGCCGGGAATGAACATGTTGTTTTTGGGAGGGCGCAGCCCGCCCAAACTCTCCCGCGCACGGGCCATTTTCTCACATCAGGCGCGGCGGCGCGGCTTGCCGGTAATCAGGCCCTGGCCTGCGTGGCCGCGCCCGACAGGTTTGTAGCGTGACGTGCTGGATGCGCCACGTACCTTATCACATGCCGGGCATTGCTGGCCTACGCCGCGACAGGCTCGCGTTCGGCGCCCTGGGCAGCAACCGCCCGCAGGCGCGCCACCAGTGGCGGCAGGGTCTCAAGCACATAGGTGACGTCGGCCTCGGTGATGGTGTGGCCCAGCGAGAAGCGCACCGAGCCATTGGCGGCTTCGGGAGCGAGGCCCAGGGCCAGCAGCACGTGGGAGGGTTCGAGCGAGCCGCTGGTGCAGGCCGAGCCGCTGCTGGCGCAGATGCCCGCCTGGTCGAGCAACAGGAGCAGGCTTTCGCCCTCAAGGCCGGCGAAGCCCAGGTTGGCATTGCCGGGCAGGCGCCTGACGCGGTCGCCGTTGAGCCAGCTATCGGGCACAGCGGCGAGCACCCCGTCCACCAGGCGCTCGCGCAGCGCGCGCACCTGCTCGGCGCTGGTGGGGCGACGCTCCTCGGCAAGGGTCAGGGCCGTGGCGAGGCCAACGATGCCGGCCACGTTCTCGGTGCCAGCGCGGCGGCGGCGCTCCTGGGCGCCGCCGTTGATCTGCGGCAGCAATGGCGCGCCCCGCCGCGCGTAGAGCAGACCCACGCCCTTGGGGCCGTGGAACTTGTGGGCGGTGAGGCTCAGATAGTCCACCTGGAGCGTCTCAACATCCAGCGGCAGCGCGCCCGCGGCCTGCACCGCGTCGGTGTGCAGGGGCACCCCCGCCTCGCGGCAGATCGCCCCGAGTTCGGCTATCGGCTGGATGGTGCCGATCTCGTTGTTGGCGTACATCACCGAAACCAGGGCCGTGCCGGGTCGCAGGGCCGCCCGCAGATCATCGGGACGGACCAGGCCGCGCTGATCGACGGGGAGGAGCGTCACCTCGAAGCCGTGGTGCTGCTGGAGGTACTCAGCGGCGTGCAAAACGGCGTGGTGCTCGATGGCGCTGACGATCAGGTGCCCCTGCGCGCCTGCCATGCGCCGGGCCAGCGCCGCACCCTTGAGGGCCAGGTTGATGCTCTCACTGCCGCCGCCGGTAAAAATGACCTCACGGCGCGAACAGCCCAGTATCAGCGCCACCTGCTCTCGAGCATCATCGAGAGCCTGTAGTGCCGCGCGCCCCAGGCGGTGCATGCTCGACGGATTGCCGTAGTGCTCCGTGAGGTAGGGCAGCATTGCCTCCAACACGCGCGGATCAAGCGGGGTCGTGGCCGCGTGATCCAGATAGACGGTGCGCTCACTCATCGGCGCCTCCTGATCTGAAAAGGAGGGGAAACCCGGTCTCCCCGGGCCACGGCCTGCAGGGCGCGTTTGCCAGGGCGTCGCCCTTGCCCATTCCGCCGTGTGTTCCGGTAACGGGCGGCGAGGCCGCGTGCGCGTCCGGCCAGAAGCCCGACGTGATAGTATACCATACGGGCATGAAAAATGTGTTCTGGATACGGAGATGAGCGCGGCTTGTTTCCCGGGAGGGCTACGCCCGCCCCAACCCTCCCCGCTGGGAGGGCTTGCCGCCCCCACAGGCAGGGACGTGGGGAAACCCGGTTCCCCCATATGTTCACATCAGAATGCGCTTACTCTTCGACCCCTTCGAGGCGCACCCCGCCGGCTTCGACGCGCACCCGGCCGCTGGCGCCGGGCGGTAGTTCAATCGAGAGGGGCAGGTCGGGGCGCAGAGTCAGGGGTGGGCTGCGAAAGACTGTGCGCCCGTCGAGGGCCACGGTGACGGTTGCGCCGCTGATGATGCGCGGGGTTGCCAGGGTCACCGTCAGGCCGCCGTCATCGCGGCGCGAGAGGCCCAGAGCGCCTTCGGCGGTAGCCGTAACGAGCCGGCCCATGCCCCACAGCGGCAGCCAGGTGCTCTCGATGCTCCGCGTCGCGCCCGGCGCCAGGGGCGGATCGTCCCAGAAGGTCGCCTGGGCTCCGCTCCACAGTTCCACATAGCCGCTATCGTCGTCGGTGTACAGGCGCGGGTCGTTGCGCGGGCCGAAGGCAAAGAGCTTGCCTCCGGCTACTCCAGAGCCGTGCGCCACCGCGGCGCCACTGTCGGCATCCACATCGTAGACGCCCAGGAACGGGGGAGGCGCGGGGGTGAAGACCCCCAGGTAGCCCGTCCAGGTCATCGGGTCGCTCAGATCGCGTCCGTCGTGGCGCGGCCAGGCGATGCTCGCCCGCGGGCCGGGCAGCCCTTCGTCACTGCTCGCGTGGACGATCATCTGCCTGGTGGGGGCCACAAAACGCAGGCCCCTTCCAACCCGATTGTCGCCCGCCGGGCTGAGCATGGCGTTGGTCCACATCTGAAGCGGCTGCGCGGCAGTGGAGGCGTTGCGCGCCGCCAGACGCACCACGAAGCGCGCTTCGCCGGCGCGCAGGGTGAGGCTGCCGCTCACCGTAAAGCCGCGCTGCCGCTCGGTGATCGTGGTTCGCACCGTCACCGCGTTGCGATCGGAGCTTAGCGCCAGTTCCCAGGGAAGATGCTCCAGATACCCGTGCTCCTGGGTGGGTACGGCCCACTCCAGCCCGCCTACCCCCAGCCACCAGCCACGCTGACCAAAGGGCGCAGGCTTGATCACCGGGTTCTGGTAGAAGATCGCCCGTCCACTGGTCCGGTCCACAGCCTGGAGCAGCCGCCCACCCGGCTCGGGCAGAACGGTCAGGCTGAGGAAGCGGTTCTCGACCACCAGCGCCCGGTAGGGTCGAGGCCGCGGCGGACCAACCTGGCCCGGTTCAAGGCGTTCGTAGGGAAAGATCGGATCATCCGGCGACGTGGGGCGCAACGCTGGCGCCAGGTCGTAGGTGGGAATGACCAGGGTGGTTTCGCGCACGCTGAGGGCTTGTGAGGGAACGGGTCGGGCGTAGCGCAACTCGTGGCCGTGGCGCCAGCGCAGGTAGTGCTGGCCCACGTTGCCCATCTCGACCTGCCAGGGTTCGGGATTGGCAGGAGTATACGTGAGCAGACGGCGCTCGAAGGCCTGGATCAGCACCCGGGTGTCACGACCGGCCACGCGCGCGCGGGCCCAGAAGGGCTCGGTGATCGGGCGCCCGAAGACAAACAGCGGGTCGATCCAGGCGCGCTGCTGTTCCATAAAGCGGTCGAACACCAGGGGAACGTTGCGCCCCGTTACCGCATCGTAGCGGACGATGGCAGTTTCGGGCCGCGCCAGGGCCGGGTCGTCGCCGCTGCCGGCAGGGCCGAAGGTGGCGCTGACGCGCGCGCCGGGGCGAGGTGGGGCGCGCCCGGTGCCATCGAGCGCGGCCAGAGGCGCAAGCATGGCGTATGTGGGCGCGTCGGGATTATCGGTCAGATCGCCAGCCACCGGGATGGCCGCTGGCGCGCGGGCCACGAAGGTTGTCGCCCCGACCTGTATCTGCCCGCTGATCAGCTCAACCACCAGCAGGCCGGTGGTGACGAACCAGGGCGAGCGCCGGTTCCCCGCCGGGTCGCCGATCTCCATACGCGCCTTGTCGAAGTACTGCACCAGGCGCGCACCCCCGGGCGCCTGATCGTAGCGCTCATAGCGCCGCTCGCCGGGCAAGGCTCCCCAGGTCCACGATCGATCGGCCCCGCTGGCCACCGCCAGATCGGCGCGAACCCAGAGGTCGCGAAAGGCCGGGTCGGCGAAGCCGTCGGGCGCGACGGGACCGGCCAGCACTGTGGGCGGAAGAAGCGCCAGCGCGAACAGAAGGATCAGGGAGCGGCGCACGACTCGATGCATCGCCTGGAGTATACCAGATACTCCGCACTCCCAGGAGGAGGCAGGGCACATGCAACGTCGGAAAGTGAACCCATCCCGAGCGACGCATCCGGCAGGTTCCACGCCACCCTGAGCGCGGCGCAGGGTCATGGCCGAGATGCTTTCCCCTTCGATTACGCTCAGGACGGCGGCTTCGCTCAGCATGACCCATGACGTGCCAGATGCGCCTCTAAAGGGCGGCGTAGCCGCCCGAACGAGGGCGCCGGCCCCACGTACTGCGCGATGCCGCCCTTGACAGCCTATAGAAATGAGTTATATTAGACATATCCAATACGTATCAGTCCAGAAACACGCGCCGCTGCTGCGCGGCTGTCCCGGGGTTGACCCGCCGCACCGGCCCGGGTTTTACCCATTGGCGTAGCCTGCCCCGAAAGGAGGTGCTCCCCCCAGGCCGTCCTTAACACTGTTCACCTCTCCTGCTCGAACCGCGGCAGTCCTTCTTGCGGGTCATGCGGAGCGAGAGGGACAACCAGGAACCGGCACGAGCGCGCGCCAGGCAGGACGTCGGCGTTCCCGCGAACCGGCAATGCCATGGCCCTCAATCCGGAGCGTCACGCCGGCCGATCGGGATGCGGACACGCTCGGTGCTCCACCCCCTTGCGCCCTACGGCGCATCAGCGATTCAAAGTTCACTGCTGAACGGAGAGAATGACCAATGGAGATCTCTCGCGAACGCCTGCTCTGGGCCTACGAGCGGATGCGCCTCATCCGCGAGTTTGAAGATCGCCTCCACACCGATTTCGCCGCTGGAAAAATCCCCGGGTTCGTGCATCTCTACGCTGGTGAAGAGGCTGTCGCCGTGGGCGTCTGCGCCCACCTGCGCGACGATGACTTTATCACCAGCACCCACCGTGGCCATGGGCACTGCATCGCCAAAGGCGTGGATCTGCGCGCCATGATGGCTGAGATCTACGGCAAGGCCACCGGAGCCTGCAAGGGCAAGGGTGGTTCGATGCACATCGCCGATGTGGATCGGGGAATGCTCGGGGCCAACGGCATCGTTGGCGGGGGGCCGCCCCTGGCCTGCGGAGCAGGGCTCACCGCTCGTCTCAAAGGCACCGATCAGGTGACGGCCTGCTTCTTCGGCGATGGGGCCTCCAACCAGGGCACCACCTTCGAGGGACTCAATCTGGCCGGCATCTGGAAGTTGCCGGTCGTGTTCGTTTGTGAAAACAACGGCTACGCCGAAACTACCTCGCCGCGCTACTCGGTGTCGGGCCAGGATATTGCGGCGCGCGCGCGCGGCTTTGGCATGCCCAGTATCGCCATTGACGGCCTGGATTTCTTCGCTGTCTACGAGGCGGCTGGCGAAGCAATCGCCCGCGCGCGGCGCGGCGAAGGCCCCACCTTCATCGAGGCCCAGACCTACCGGTACTACGGGCACTTCGAGGGCGACTCGCTCAAGTATCGCGACCAGAGCGAGGACGCGCACTACCGCGCCCTCGATTGTCTCAACCGCTTCCGCGCGACTGTGGTCGAACAGGAACTGGTGAGCCAGGCCGAACTTGACGCGATTGATGCGCGGGCGCGTGAGGCGATCGAAGCGGCCGCGCGCTTTGCCGAGGAAAGTCCGCTCCCCACCGCCGCCGATCTCCTCACCGATGTGTACGTCAGCTACCCTGCCGCCGGTCTCTGGCCCTTCCAGGAGGTGAATCGATGACCACGCTGATCGAAGCGGAAGTACGAACGCTCAGCTACCGCGAGGCGATTAACGAGGCGTTGCGCATCGAAATGCGCCGCGACCCTACGGTGATCCTGATGGGTGAGGACGTTACCGGCGCGCCGCACAGCGATGCCGAAGCGCACCTCGATGCCTGGGGTGGCGTGCTCGGCGTGACAAAGGGGCTGGTGCAGGAGTTTGGCCGCGAGCGTGTGCGCGATACGCCGATTACCGAGTCGGGCTTTATGGGCGCTGGCGTCGGCGCTGCCGCCACCGGCCTGCGCCCGGTGGTTGAGTTGATGTTTATCGGCTTCGCCGGCGTGTGTCTTGATCAGATCGTTAACCAGGGCGCCAAGATGCGCTACATGTTCGGCGGAAAGGCTCGCATTCCTCTCACCATCCGAACCATGATCGGCGCCGGCTTCCGCGCCGCTGCCCAGCACTCCGATTCGATTTACTCGACTTTCGTTCACTTCCCCGGCATCAAGGTCGTCGCTCCGGCCACTCCCGCCGATGCCAAGGGCCTCCTGGCCGCCGCTATCCGCGATGATGATCCGGTCATTTTCTGCGAACACAAGGTGCTCTACGACTCCAGGGGGCCGGTGCCCGAAGGCGAGTATGTGATCCCCCTCGGCCAGGCCGATATCAAGCGCGAAGGCGATGATGTGACCATCGTTGCCATCTCGCGCATGGTGCTCCATGCCCTCCAGGCCGCCGATGACCTCGCCGCCAGCGGGATCAATGCCGAAGTGGTGGATCTCCGTAGCCTCTCGCCTCTGGACGAGGCAACGGTCCTGGCCTCCATCCGCAAGACCGGGCGTCTCGTGGTGGTGGACGAAGACAATCCCCGTTGCAGTGTCGCCGGCGACATCGCGACCCTCGCGGCTACCCAGGCCCTGGAGTATCTGAACGCTCCCGTCAAACTGGTGACGGCGCCGCATACACCGGTACCCTTTAGCCCGGCCCTGGAGGACCTCTATGTGCCTTCGCCAGAGCGGATCGTCGCCGCGGCGCGGTCAGCCGTGGGCGCGTAAGTAGTCTGTGAACGACGTTCAATCGGCTCGCCCTTTCCCGGCCCTCCGCTCAAGGATAGAGTTGTCTGCGGAGCGCATCAGGATGCCATGGCTGCCGCGAGCCCTCACCCCCCGGCCCCTCTCCCGCTCAGGAAGAGGGGGCCGGGGGGTGAGGTGGAAAGGCCGTGGCCCAAAAAATCTACTCGCGAAAGCCCCGGCCCTCCCCCCACCCCGGGAGAGGTCAACCCGCGTGGGCGCCACGGGGTATAACCCTGGCGTTTGTGGTTTGCCTTCCATGGAGATACTATGGCCACCGCCGTTACCATGCCCAAATGGGGCCTGAGCATGCAAGAAGGGAAGATCAACCTCTGGCTAAAGCAGGAGGGTGAGCCGGTGCAGAAAGGTGAGCCGCTGGCCGAGGTCGAAACTGAGAAGCTCACCAATCTGGTTGAAGCGCCGGCCAGCGGCATTCTGGCGCGGCATTGTTACCCTGAAGGCAGCGTTGTTGCCGTGAGCCGTGTGATTGCCTACATCGCCGCTCCGGGCGAGAGTCTTGATCTGCCGCCCGTTGATACTCCGCCGGACGAGGAGGCCGCCAGGCCCGTGGCCCCTGCTCTCGTCAGCCCCTCCCCTGCGCCCGCCCCGGCCGCCACCGTGCGAGCCATGCCCGCAGCGAGAAAACTGGCCCGTGACCACGATCTCGACCTGGCGACCGTCACCGGCACTGGCCCCGGCGGCGCGATCACCCGCGCTGATGTGGAACACGCCCTGGCGGCCCGTTCCGCGCCAACGACCCAGCCCATCCAGCGGGTCGCGTTCTTCAGCGACGGTCACCGTCTCGACGGCTTGCTCTACACCCCGCGGGAGCTCCCCGCGGGCGCGCGCCGGCCCGGCGTCGTGCTGCTGGTCGGCTACACCTACCTCAAGACCATGGTCATGCCTGACCTGGCAAAAGCGCTCAACGCGGCCGGTTACGTTGCCCTGGTGTTCGATTACCGCGGCTTCGGCGACAGCGCGGGCCCGCGGGGTCGCCTCATCCCACTCGAGCAGGTCGCTGACGCCCGTGCCGCGCTCACCTTCCTGAGCGAGCAACCAGCGGTCGACCCGGCACGCCTGGCCGTGGTCGGGATCAGTCTGGGTGGCGCTCACGCCATTACCACCGCTGCCCTTGATCGGCGCGTGCGTGTTGCCGTGGCCCTCGAACCGCCCGGCGACGGCGCGCGCTGGCTGCGGAGCCTGCGTCCTCACTGGGAGTGGATGCAGTTCCTGGCACGCCTCAACGAAGATCGTCGTCAGCGTGTGCATACCGGGGTTTCCACACGCGTCGATCCGCTGGAGATTGTCGTGCCCGATCCCGACTCGCGCGCCTTTCTCGAACAGGTCAGCGCCGAGTTTCCCCAGATGCGCATCGAACTGCCCCTCGAAAGCGCCGAGGCGCTGATCGAGTACGCCCCCGAGCGCTTCGCCGCAGACGTGGCGCCGCGCCCCTTGCTTGTTGTCCACGGCGACGCTGACCGCCTGGTGCCCGTGGAGGAGGCCCGCGCTATCGCTGCCCGGGCCGGCGCCACCTGTCGCCTTCAGGTTATCCCCGGTATGGGCCACTTCGACTGGGTCACAGCCGGCAGCCCTGGCTTTCAACAGGTCGCCGATCTTACCGTCGCTTTCCTCCGCGAAACCCTGGACGGCTAACGTGAACCCGTGGGGCAACCGGGTTGCCCCACGCCCCTGCCTGCTGGTGCGCCTGGCGACCCCAACACCGGCTGGGGGGTGGGGAAACCCGGCCTTTCCATC